>JBQTJE010000016.1:0-18711 GCA_052387455.1 Pseudonocardia sp. | reverse complement strand
GGGGGGGGGGGGGGCCCCCGCGGGGGGGGGCCCCCCGCCCCCCCCCCCGGCCCGCCCCGGGGGGCCGGGGCGCGGCCGGGCGGCCCGCCCCCGGCCCGCCGGCCGGCCCGGCCGGGACCCTGCCGCGCGGCCGTTCGCTACCAGCTCGACTTGCGCACCCCCGGCAGGAACCCCTCGTGGGCGTACGCACGCACGCGGATCCGGGAGAGCCCGAACGCGCGCAGGTACCCGCGCGGCCGGCCGTCGACGGCGTCGCGGTTGCGCAGCCGCGTCGCGCTGGCGTCCCGCGGCTGGCGGCGCAGCTCGCGCATCGCCTCGCCGCGCACGTCCTCGGCGGTGTGCGGGCTCGCGATCAGGGCCTTCAGCGCAGCCCGCCGGTCGGCGTGGCGCGCGACGATCTCCCGGCGTCGCGCGTCAGCGACGATCTTGCTCTTCTTCGCCATTCAGACCTTCTCCCCCCGGGCCCGGATCCGGGCCACCGCGGCGTCGATCCCGATCTTGTCGACGGTCTTGATCCCCTTGGCCGACAGCCGCAGCCGGACGTGCCGGTTCTCCGCGGCGAGCCAGTAGCGGCGGATCTGGATGTTCGGGTCCCAGCGACGCGAGGTGCGCCGGTGGGAGTGGGACACGTTCTTGCCGAAGCCGGGTTCGCGTCCGGTGAGCTGGCAGCGCATCGACATCCCCGGTCACCCCCGCGCCGAGCTGGGGTAGGGGAGCAGGGCCATCTCCCGGGCGTTGCGGATCGCGACGGCGACGCGGCGCTGCTGGCGCGGGGTGAGCCCGGTGACGCGCCGGGCCCGGATCTTGCCGCGGTCGGAGATGAACGTGCGCAGCAGCCCGACGTCCTTCCAGTCGACCTCGGCGACGCCCTTCACGACCAGCGGGTTGACCCGGCGCTTCGGCGGGCGGCGAGCCGGCTTCATCGCTCCTCCCGGAAGTCGACGTGCCGGCGCACGACCGGGTCGTACTTGCGCAGCACCAGCCGGTCCGGGTCGTTGCGACGGTTCTTGCGGGTCACGTAGGTGTAGCCGGTCCCCGCCGTGGACTTCAGCCGGACGATCGGCCGAATCTCGGTGGACTTCGCCATGCCCTCCCTTTCTGCTCATGACAATCGTTATCGTTAGGATAGCGGCAACCGAGCAAGGAGGACCGGGTGGGCGCACACACGAGGCAGACACCGCTGGTCGTCGTGACGGGCGGGATCACCCCGGCCGCGGCGGCCGGCGTCGAACGGGTGATCGAGCGAACCCGGACCGAGGACCCGGGCACCGCCGTCGTGCACCACGACCTGCGCGACGTCCGCGACGGGCTCGTGCGCCGACGGGTCCGGCACGGCGCGACCGACCAGCGGTGGACGCTGACGCTGCGCCACGGCTGCGTGTCCTGCACCCTGCGCGAGGACATCCTGCCGCTGCTGCGCGAGCTGGGTCGCCGGCCCGAGGTGCGCCGCATCGTCCTGCAGCTCGATGCCGCACTCGACCCGGAACCCGCCTGCTGGGCGATCCGCCACGTCGTCGTCGACGGCGTCCCGGTCACCGACACCGTCGAGCTGCGCGGCGTCGTCGCCGTGATCGACTCCGGCACCTGGCTCGACGCCGCCACCGGCGACGCGGAGATCGCCGCGGCCGGGCTGGCCGACCTGCCCGACGACGAGCGCACCCTCGCCCAGCTCGTCGTCGCCCAGGCGGAGTTCGCCGACGTCGTCGTGCACGCCGGGAACGCCGAGCCATGGGAGCTGGCGCGCAGCACGGCGGTGCTCGCCCGGCTCAACCCACGGGCCCGACGTGTCCTGCGGCCCGGTCGCGAGGTACTGCTCGACGACCTCCCGCCCGGCGCCCGGCGCGGTGAGCCCGAGGATCCGCACGCACCGCTGCTGCTCGGCGAGCCCCCGCTCGACGACACCGCCGGCATCCGCCTGTTCACGTTCACCGCGCGCCGCCCGTTCCACCCCGACCGGTTGCACGCCGCGGTCGACGTCCTGCTCGACGGCGTCGTGCGCGCCCGCGGCCGGGTCTGGCTGGCGACCCGGCCCGACGCGGTGCTGTGGCTCGGCTCCGCGGGCGGCGGGCTGGAGATCGGGCACGCCGGGGAATGGCTCGCGGCGGCCGCGGACTGGTCGGGGGCGAGCCCCGAGCGCCGCGCGGCCGCCGACCTGCGCTGGCACCCGCGCTGGGGCGACCGCGTTCAGGAACTGGCGATCCTCGTCCACGACGCCGATCCCGACGACATCGACGTCACCCTGCGCGGGGCCCTGCTCAACGACCGGGAGCTCGCCGCGGGCGAGGCCGCGTGGCGCGCGCTGCCCGACCCCTTCGGCTGGCACCACACCGATCCCTGCGACGACATCACACCCGCACCCACGACCACCCGCACTCAGGAGGACCAGGCATGAAACCCGAGAAGTTCCGCCGCCGCTACGGCACCCGCGGGGGGCGGGGCTGATGGCCGTCCCGAAGCGGCGCACGTCACGCGCCAACACCCGCCACCGCCGCGCGCAGTGGAAGATCACCGCTCCGGAGCTCGTCTCCGTCCGGATCGGCGGGCGCGAGTACCGGGTCCCGCGCCGGCTGGTCCGCGCCTACCAGCGCGGGCTGATCCCGTTGCCCGACGACGGACGGTGACCGGTCAGCGCTGCCGGCGCCGCCGCGCCACGTCGGCGAGCACGACGCCCGCGGCGACCGACGCGTTGAGCGACTCCACGACGCCCGCCATCGGGATCGACACCGTGACGTCGCAGGTCTGGCGCACCAACCGGGACAGTCCCTTGCCCTCCGAGCCGATCACGACGACCAGCGGGTCGGCGGCCAGCTCGAACTCGTCGAGGGACACCTTCCCGTCGGCGGCGAGCCCGGCGACCATGTAGCCGGCCGTGGCGTACTCGCGCAGCGTGCGGGTGAGGTTCGTCGCCCGCGCGACGGGCACCCGCGCCGCCGTGCCCGCCGAGGTCCGCCACGCCACCGCCGTCATGCCGGCGGCACGCCGCTGCGGCACCACCACGCCGTGCCCGCCGAACGCGCCCACCGAACGCACCACGGCACCGAGGTTGCGCGGATCGGTCACCCCGTCCAGCGCGACGATCAGGCCGGGCTCGCCGCTGTCGGCGGCGATCTCCAGCAGCTCGTCGGGGTGGGCGTACCCGTACGGCGGGACGACGAGCGCGACGCCCTGGTGCAGCGCCCCGCCCGCGAGCCGGTCGAGGTCGTTGCGGGGCACCTCGAGTATCGACACGCCCGCGTCGGCGGCGAGCTGCACGGCCTCGGCGACCCGCTCGTCGGCCGTGCCGCCGACGACCACGTGCAGCGCCGTGGCCGGCACCCCCGCGCGCAGGCACTCGACGACCGGGTTGCGGCCCAGCACCGTCTCCGGGGTCTCGCCGTCGCCGGGCCGCCTGCGGTTCCCGGCGATCTTCGACCGGTCCGGGCCGCGGGCGTTGCGCTTGGCGGCGGCCGCGGCCTTGCGGGCGGCCGGATGGCCGGGCCGCATCTCCGCGGGCGGGGTGGGTCCCTTGCCCTTGAGCGCGCGGCGGCGCTGGCCGCCGGAGCCGACGACCATGCCCTTCTTCGTGCCGTCCTTGCGCATCGCGCCGCGACGTTTGGAGTTGCCCGGCATGTCAGGCGTCCTTCAGTGACCAGGTCGGGCCGTCGGGTGAGTCCTCGACGGACACGCCCGCGGCGGTGAGGCGGTCGCGCACCTGGTCGGCGGTGGCGAAGTCGCGCCGGGCGCGGGCGTCGGCCCGCTGGGCCAGCAGGTCGGCCACGAGGCTACCGAGCGCGGCGGTGGCGGCCGGCGCGGCGCCGTCCCCGGCGGCCCAGCGCGGATCGAGCGGGTCGAGCCCGAGGACGCCGGTCATCGCGCGCACGGATCCGGCCGCACCCAGCGCCGCCGACCGCTCGCCCGTGTCGAGCGCGGTGTTGCCCTCGCGGACCGCGGTGTGGATGGCGGCGAGCGCCCCGGGAGTGCCGACGTCGTCGTTCATCGACGCGGTGAACTCGGCGGAGGCCGTCCCCGGCTCCGGGATGCCCAGCCGCTCGCGGACCCGGTGCACGAACGACTCCACCCGCCGGTAGGCCAGCACAGACTCGCCCAGCGCCGCTTCGGAGAACTCGATCGTCGACCGGTAGTGCGGCCCCACCAGGTAGTACCGCAGCTCGACGGCCCGGACGCGACGCAGCACGGCGTCGATCGTGAGCGTGTTGCCCAGCGACTTCGACATCTTCTCGCCGGCCATCGTGACCAGCGCGTTGTGCAGCCAGTAGCGGGCGAACCCGTCCTTGGCCGCGTGCGACTGCGCCTGCTCGTTCTCGTGGTGCGGGAAGATCAGGTCGAGCCCGCCGCCATGGATGTCGAACTCGTGGCCGAGATAGAACGTGGCCATCGCCGAGCACTCCAGGTGCCAGCCCGGCCGGCCCGGCCCCCACGGCGTGAGCCAGCACGGCTCGCCGGGCTTCGCGGCCTTCCACAGCGTGAAGTCCCGCGGGTCGCGCTTGCCGTGCACGTCGAACTCGCCCTGCACCATCTCGTCGATGCGCTGCCCGGACAGCGCGCCGTACTCCGGGAACGTCTCGACGGCGAAGTAGACGTCACCGCCCGCGGCATAGGCGTGCCCGGCGTCGATCAGCCGCTGCATCAGTTCGATCATCTGCGGGACGTGCCCGGTGGCCCGCGGCTCGATCGCGGGCGGTTCGCAGCCCAGCGCGGCGTACGCGGTGCCGAACGCGCGCTCGTGCGTGGCCGCCCACTCCCACCACGGCCGGCCCGCCTCGCCCGCCTTGACGAGGATCTTGTCGTCGATGTCGGTGACGTTGCGCACGAGCGTGACGTCGAGCCCCTGGTGGCGCAGCCAGCGCCCCAGCACGTCGTAGTTCAGCCCGGACCGGACGTGCCCGATGTGCGGCAGGCCCTGCACGGTGGCGCCGCACACGTACATCGACACGGCTCCGCTGCGCAGCGGGACGAACTCCCGCAGGCTCCGGGTGGCGGTGTCGTACAGGCGCATGGTGGCAAGGGTACGGACCAGCGTCGCGGAGCTGTGCGCGGCTCGACGGTTCCGATTCGTCCACGACCCGCGCCGCCCGGCCGAGCACGCTGTCGGGCATGACCACGATCCACAGCCTGTACCCCCGTCTCGTCGTCGACGGCGCCGACGCCGCACTCGCGTTCTACCGCGACGCCTTCGACGCCGACGTGCTCGAGCGCTACACCGATCCGGACGGCCGCGTCGTGCACGCCATGGTCGCGGCCGGCGCCGTCCGGTTCGCGGTCAAGGACGCCGACCGCTACGACGTCGCACCGGCGGCCGGCGCCGTCCCGGTGATCATCGCGCTCTACGTCGCGGACGCCGACGCCGTCGCTGCCCGGATGGTGGCCGGCGGAGCCACGGTGGTCCACCCGGTGGACGACCATCCCTACGGCGAGCGCGGCGGTCGGCTGCGCGACCCGTTCGGCCACCTCTGGATGATCGCCCAGCGCACCGAGCAGCTCACACCCGCGGAGATCCAGTCGCGCACGGACTCGATGTTCGGCTGACGAGCCTTGTTCAGCCGTACGCTCTGACGTACGCTCTCCGACATGGTGTCACGCATCATCCCCAAGACCGACCTCCGGGACCGCATCCGCGCCGAGCTGGCGGTTCTCGGTGACGACACGATCGTCGTCACCGACCGAGGACGTCCGATCGCCGTCGTCGTCGGGGTCGAGCGATGGAACGAGCAGCAGATCGCGTTGGAGGAGCTGGACGACCGGGTCGCCGTGCTCGAGCACCGGTCGAGCACCCGCGACGTGCGGCCCGCCGAGCAGGTGTTCGCCCACATCGAGGCCGACGAAGCCGATCGGTTCGCCAGGGCAGACACGGCAGGGGGCACCGACGGTGACGTACCGCGTCAGCATCGACCGGCAAGCTGAGCGCGGCCTGCGACTCGTTCGCCGCGGCGACCCACCGACCTACCGCCGCCTGGTCGCGGCCATTCGGGCCCTCGCCGAGGACCCCCGTCCACCCGGTTGCCTCAAGCTCACGTCGTTCAGCCCGCCGGCCTGGCGCATCAAGGTGGGCGGCTACCGGATCGTGTACGACGTCGACGACGACCGGGTTGTCGTGGTGGTCATCAACGTCGCGCCGCGCGGCGAGGTCTATCGCTGATCAGGCCGGGAGGATCAGGGCCGTCGCGACAGCGGCGATGCCCTCGCCGCGGCCGGTCAGGCCCAGGCCGTCGGTGGTGGTGCCGGACACCGCCACCGGCCCGCCCGCCGCGGCGCTCAGCACCTCCTGCGCCTCGGCGCGGCGGGTGCCGATCCGCGGCGCATTGCCGATCACCTGCACTGCGGCGTTGCCGACCACCCAGCCGTCGGCGGCGAGACGGCCCCGCACCTCGGCGAGCAACCCCACCCCGCTCGCGCCCGCCCACTCCGCGCGCCCGGTGCCGAACACCGCACCCAGGTCACCGAGCCCGGCCGCCGACAGCAGCGCGTCGCACAGGGCGTGCGCCGCGACGTCGCCGTCGGAGTGTCCCGAGCAGCCGTCGACGCCCGGCCACAGCAACCCGGCCACCCAGCACGGGCGCCCGATCTCCACGGGGTGCACGTCGGTGCCGACGCCGACCCTCACCCGGCCACCCCCGCCAGCAGCATCCCGGCCAGCTCGACGTCCCATGGCGAGCGCAGCGCGACGGCGGCCGCGTGCCCGGGCACCGCGTGCACCGCCACCTTCGCGGCGGCGCACCGGGCGACGAGGTCGAGCGCGCCCGCCGGCAGGTCGAGCACACCCGCCGGCGACCAGCCCCGCGGCCGGAACGCCACCGGGGACTGGACCACCCGCAGCGTCGCCCGGTCGGCGGCGCCGTGCAGCACACCGCCGTCGACCTGCTTGACGGTGTCGGTCAGCGGGAGCGCCGGCACCGCGGCGGGTGCGCCCGCGCGGACCGCCGCCACCACGGACGTGACGAGCTCGGGCGGGGCGAGCGGCCGGATCGCCTCGTGCAGCAGGACGATCCCGGCCCCGGCATGGCCGAGGCCGGCATCGGCACCGGCGAGCCGCACGGGCAGGCTCGCGCACAACCGCAACGCACGCCGCCCCACCCCCGCCACGGCGACGAGTGTGACGTCGTCGACGATCCCGGCGGCGAGCACCGCACGAACGGCGTGCACGACCGCGGGAACCCCGCCGACCGGCGCGAGATCGTACGGACCGTCACCGACGACGACCACCGCGTGGACGTCCGCCGCAGTACCGGCGACCCGACCGTGCACCGGCCTACGACCTCAGGACGCGGTGGCGAGGACCTCGTCGAGCAGGACCTCGGCCCGCTCCTCGTCCGTGCCCTCGGCGAGCGCGAGCTCGCTGACGAGGATCTGGCGCGCCTTCGCGAGCATCCGCTTCTCGCCCGCCGACAACCCGCGGTCCTTCTCCCGGCGCCAGAGGTCGCGAACGACCTCGGCCACCTTGTTCACGTCTCCCGACGCCAGCTTCTCGAGGTTCGCCTTGTAGCGGCGCGACCAGTTCGTGGGCTCCTCGGTGTGCGGGGCGCGGAGCACCTCGAACACGCGATCCAGCCCCTCCTGGCCCACCACATCACGGACGCCGACGATCTCGGCGTTCTCCGCGGGAACACGCACCGTGAGATCCCCCTGCGCGACCTTCAGGACGAGGTACTTTCGCTCCTCGCCCTTGATCGTCCGGGTCTCGATCGCCTCGATGAGAGCGGCACCGTGGTGCGGGTAGACGACGGTTTCTCCGACCTTGAAAACCATGTGTCCTCTGGCCCCTTTCGCTGAGCCAAGGTTAACACGGCCGGGAAGGCCGCCGCCGGGCGGTCCACACCGTCGTCGCAGGTCAGGGGGTTGACAACGGCATGCAAACGTGCAGGGGGAGCCGTCCGCGGAGGCCGTCGTACCGCCTGGCTAGGCTTCCCGCTGGTCGGGTCGGTGTCGACCGTCGGGATCGCCGCCCTGGGAGGGGAGTAGCAGCCGTGAGCCGCTTCGCGCGCAGCCGTCCGAGTCGAGTCGCGACCGGGGTGGGCGCGGTGGTCGCCGCCCTGCTCCTCGCCGGGTGCGGGGCCGGTCAGCTCACCGGCACGAGCACGCAGGGTAGCTCCACCGGCGGCGCCAACGCGGGCGCCGGCGACATCGTCGTGCGCGACGCCGAGATCGAGTTCGGCACCGGCGTGCCGGCCGCGATCGTCTACCCCGCGGGCGCCACCGCGCCCCTGCAGATGCGCATCGTCAACGAAGGCGGCACGGCCGACACGCTGGTGTCCGCGTCGAGCCCGTTCGCCGACTCCGTGCAGATCTCGGGTGCCACGGTCGTCCCCGGCGGGCAGGCGGTCGTGGTCGGCAGCTCCGCCGTGGCCATGCCGGGCATCCAGGTGGCCCAGATCCAGCTCGTCGGGCTGCGCCAGGAGCTGCGGGCCGGGCTGACGTACCCGGTCGTGCTGGAGTTCGCCGGCGCGGGACCCATCGAGCTCACCGTGCCGATCGACAACCCCACCACCCCGCGCGAACCCGCTGCCGAGTGACGTCGCCTACGTGACGCCCCGCACCCGCGCGGCCCGCACCGGGTACCGCTGCACCGAGTGCGGTCAGCCGAGCGCGCAGTGGATCGGACGCTGCCCCGCCTGCCAGGGCTGGGGCACCCTCTCGGAAGCCGCGCCGGCACCGGCCCGGGGTCGGGTCGTCGCGGGCGCACCCACCACTCCCGCGCGGCGCATCGCCGAGGTCGGCCTCGACGCCGCGCGGGCGCGGCCGACCGGGGTCGACGAGCTCGACCGGGTGCTCGGCGGCGGCCTGGTGCCGGGGGCGGTGGTGCTGCTGGCCGGGGAGCCCGGGGTCGGGAAGTCGACGCTCCTGCTGGAGGTGGCAGCACGGGTCGCGAAAGCCGGCCGCGTGCTCTACGTCACCGGTGAGGAGTCCGCAGGGCAGGTCCGGTTGCGCGCGGAGCGCACCGGCGCGGTGTGCGACGACCTCTTCCTGGCCGCCGAGTCCGACCTCGGTGCGATCCTCGGCCACCTCGACGCGGTCGCGCCCGAACTGCTGATCGTCGACTCCGTCCAGACGATGTCGCGCGCCGACGCCGACGGCGCCCCCGGCGGGGTCACGCAGACCCGCGCCGTGACCGTCGCCCTGACCGGCCTGGCAAAGGAGCGCGGCCTGCCGGTGCTGCTCGTCGGGCACGTCACGAAGGACGGCTCGATCGCGGGGCCGCGGGTGCTGGAGCACCTCGTCGACGTCGTGCTGTCGTTCGAGGGCGACAAGCACTCGACGCTGCGCATGGTCCGCGGGGTGAAGAACCGGTTCGGCCCGGCCGACGAGGTGGGCTGCTTCGAGCTGCGCGACTCCGGGATCGTCGGGATGCCCGACCCGTCGGGGCTGTTCCTCGCCCGCTTCGGCGGCCCGCCGGTGCCCGGTACGGCGGTCACGGTGGTGCTGGACGGGCGGCGCCCGCTGCCGGCCGAGGTGCAGGCGCTGGTGGCGGGCAAGGACATCCCGTCGCCGCGGCGCGCGGTGAGCGGGCTCGACACCGCCCGCGTGGCGATGATCCTCGCCGTGCTGGAGCGCCGCGCGGGCGTGCGGCTGCACGACGCCGAGGTCTACACCGCCACCGTCGGTGGGCTACGGGTGGTCGAGCCGGCTGCCGACCTCGCGCTGGCCATGGCGGTCACGTCCGCACGCCGCGACGTCGCCCTCCCGCCCGACCTGGTGGTGCTCGGCGAGATCGGGCTGGCCGGTGAGGTGCGCCGGGTGGCGGGCGCGGACCGCCGCCTCGCCGAGGCGGCGCGCCTCGGTTTCACCGCGGCGCTGGTCCCGCCGGGCTGCGGCGACGGTGGGCCCGCCGGCATGCAGGTGCGCGAGGTCGGCGACGTCGCCGGGCTGGTGGCGGCGCTGCGCTGACGCGCCCCGGCAGGCGGCGCCGACGCACCCGTCAGGGCAGGCGGCGGAACGGCACCGGCTCGCTGTACACCTGGTCGAGCCGCGTCACGACCTGGTAGGTGCCTTCGGGGACGGGGGCAGGCTGTTCCGCGCAACCCGGGGTCGTCGTGCGCCCGGTCCACGGCACCCGGAACCCGAGTGGCTGGTTGGGCTGGAGCTCGCGCCGGTCGGCCGCGGACGGGTTGTCGCAGTCGTTGCTCGACCACACCCGGGCCTGGAGATCGGCACCGACGACCAGCACCTCCTGGCGCCCGGCGTCGAGGTCGCGCACGCACGGCTGCGCGCCCACGTTCGTCACGACCAGGCGCAGCACGGCCCGCTGCCCGATCCGGTGCTCCGGGCGGTCGATCTCGGCGGCCACCGCGATCATGTCGTCGGTGCAGTCAGGCACGCCGGGCGGGGCGGGCGCGGCGACGAGCTGCTCGGCCGGCTCAGGGCCCGCCGCCTCCGGTACCGGCGGGTCGGCACCGCCCGGCGGTGCGGCGAGCAGCCCACCCAGCAGCGCGCCGGTCACGACCGCGACCGCCACCGCGCGGCGGCGCCAGTACACCGAGGCGGGCAGCGGCCCCACCGGTTCCCACACGTCACGCACCGTATCCAGACCCGGGCGAGCGGTGCGCGACGTGGGCGACGACACGGCCGGAGGACACCCGCCCGGGGGAACGCCGTGCCCGGCACCCTTGCCAGGCCCGGGCCCGCGGGCTTGAATCATGTCGTGATGCGCATGTTGCTGGAGGCCTTCTGGCCGAGCCGGCGCGTCTCGCACTTCGACGAGTTCTGTCGACAGGCCGCGTAGCGCCTCCGCACGCCGCCGGCCGCTGCCCGGCCATCGCGCGTCCCCGTCGCGGGCGCCCGGCCCGCGACCCCATGCTCGTCACTCCAGGGAGATCCCATGTCCGTCACGGACGACCTGCTCACCAACAACGCCCGCTACGCCGAGTCCTTCACCGGCCCCCTGCCGCTGCCGCCCGCCAAGGGCGTTGCGGTCGTGGCCTGCATGGACGCCCGCCTCAACGTCTACGGCATCCTCGGTCTCAACGAGGGCGAGGCGCACGTCATCCGCAACGCGGGCGGCGTCATCACCGACGACGAGATCCGCTCGCTCACCATCAGCCAGCGGCTGCTCGGCACCCGGGAGATCATCCTCATCCACCACACCGACTGCGGCATGGTGACCTTCACCGACGACGACTTCAAGAACGCCATCCAGGCCGACTGCGGCATCCGCCCGCAGTGGGCCGCCGAGGCGTTCCCGGACGTCGAGGAGGACGTCCGCCAGTCGATCAAGCGGATCACGACCAGCCCGTTCCTGCCGTGCACCGACTCGGTGCGGGGCTTCGTGTTCGACGTGGCCACGGGGAAGCTGAACGAGGTCGTCTGATTCACCCGGCGAGCGGGAGGGCATCATCGCGTCCGTGTCCTCCCGTCTCGCCGACGCCGCTCCCGCCGACGCCGCGCTCACCGACGCCGTCCTCGCCTGGTATCCGACCGCCGCGCGCGACCTGCCGTGGCGGCGGCCGGGGACCACGGCGTGGGGCGTGCTGGTCAGCGAGGCGATGCTCCAGCAGACCCCGGTCGCCCGGGTCGAGCTGGTCTGGTGCGCGTGGCTGGAGCGCTGGCCCCGGCCCTCGGCGCTGGCCGCGGCGCCGCGCGCGGACGTCCTGCGCGCGTGGGGAAAGCTGGGCTACCCGCGCCGGGCGCTGCGCCTGCACGAGGCCGCGCGGGTGATCGCGCACGAGCACGGCGACCGCGTCCCGCCCGACGTCGCGGTCCTGGAGACGCTGCCCGGGGTCGGGTCCTACACCGCACGGGCCGTCGCGGCGTTCGGCTACGGCGTGCGGTGCCCGGTGGTCGACACCAACGTGCGGCGGGTGGTCGCGCGGGCGGTGCACGGGCGCGGGGACGCGGGGCCCGCGCGCACGGCGGCCGATCTCGCCGACGTCGAGGCATTGCTGCCGCCCGACCCGGGCGCGGCGGCGGTGGTGTCGATCGGGCTGATGGAGCTGGGCGCGGTGACGTGCACGGCGCGAGCGCCGCGGTGCGGGGCGTGCCCGGCGCGCGCGGCGTGCGCCTGGGTGGCGGCGGGCAGGCCGGTCTACGACGGCCCGCGCCGGCCGGTGCAGGGCTTCGCCGGCACCGACCGCCAGGTCCGCGGCCTGCTGCTCGACGTGCTGCGCTCGGCGCCCGGGCCCGTCGCGCGCCCGCTGCTGGACGCCGTGTGGCCCGACGCGCCGCAGCGCGACCGCTGCCTGCACACGCTGCTGGTCGACGGATTGGCCGAGCAGCTCCACGACGGCCGCGTCGCCCTGCCGGCCTGACGGCGGCGCGGCTCTGATGGCGCAGTCCGTCCGCTTCCGCCTCGACGACGACGCGTGCGCCCAGCTCGACGCGCTGCGCGCACGCGTGCGGACCGCCGGCCTCGCCGCTGCGGCGGGCCGCCCGTCGGTCACCGTGGCTGCCGCCGCGCAGGTGCCGCCGGCCGCCCGGGCCGCGCTCGCCGACGAGCTGCGCGTGCTCACCCTGCCGTCGCTGTGGCTCGCGACCCTCGGCGCCGCCGCCGGGCGCCCCGACGAGCTCGTCCTGGCCGCCGTCGTCGACACCGAGCTGCTGGCCGTGCACGCGGCCGTGCACGACGCGCTGGCCGGCCGCGGCCGCTGGCCCGTCGCCGACCACCTGCCCTCTTCGAGGTTGCCGCACTGCGTGCTCGCCACGGCCGACCCCGCGGCCGCGTTCGCGATACTGCACCCGCTCGTCGCGGTCCGCGCCCGGGTCGTCGGGGTCGAGGTCAGCGCGGCATGATCACCAAGGTGACCGTGCGGTTGCCGGCCGCGTCCGGTGCCGGTCCCGCCGACTGGTCGGCGCTGCTCAGCGTGAACGACGTCAGCGGCAGACCTCCCGCGGTGGCCAGCTCGCGCGACGCGACCAGTGCCCGAGCCATCCCGACGAGCGAGCCGCCGCTCGTGGGCCCGCCGGGCACCGCGACGGCATGACCCACCACGCTGACGGTCACGTCGCGACCACGCAGGAGGGCGCCCAGATCGGCGAGCACCGCCGCCCCGGCCGGGGTCAGCCGGTCGCTGCGGGCGAACAGGGTGGCGTCGAAGCGGACGCCCACGCCGTCGGGCCGCGCGTCGACCTGCCATCCGGGGCTGGTGAGGGCACCGGCGAGCGTCTCGGCCGCCGACGGCGCGGGCACCTGCGACGGCGCAGCCGGGGTCACCGCCGGCGGCGCGCCCGGCGCGTCGAGGGCCCGCACGGCCAGTCCGGCGCCGAGGCCGAGCACGGCTACCGCCGCCACCGCGACCAGTGCCGCGGCGGCCCTGCGCCGCGGCCGGCGGCGCCCCGCCGCGACCTCGGCGACGAGCGCCCGCCCGGCCCGCGCGCCCGGGTCGTCCGGCTCGAGCTCCTGCACCCCGGCCCAGCAGGCGTCGGCCGCGGCCAGGTCCCCGCGCTGGGCGTGGACCCGGGCCCGCAGATCGAGAACCGCCGCGGTGGCCGGCGTCGCGCCATCGGCCAGCAGCTGCTGCGCCCGGTCGAGGTCACCGGACCTGGCCGCGGCGGCGGCCTGCGCGACGGCGAGCTCGGCGGCGAGCTGATCGAGGGGGCCGGAGACCGGCTTCGTCATCGTGATCACCGCTTCTGCACGTCGCTGACGGCCGGCAGCGGCTGGTCGATCGGCCACAGCCGGCGCAGCTGCTCGTTGACCGCGCCGAGCGCGGTGCGGTCACCCGCGGCCACCGCGCGCTCACCCTGTTTGATCAGTTCGTCGGCCTTCCGCCGTGGCGAGAGCTTGTGCCGCTCGGCCCGCATGCCGTCGAAGACGACGATCTCGAGCTGTCCCCCGGCGCGCAGCAACCCGATCTGCAACCGGACGGTGCGGTCGATCAGCGCCTGTACGACGTCGGGGTCGTCGAGCGGCTGACCCGCCCGGGTCTCCAGCTCGGCCAGTTCGCGACGGTCCGAGGCGTCACCGAAGGCGGAAACCAGGTCGCGGCAGATGTCGAGCCCCTCCCGCAGGTGGCGCTGCAGTTCGGGCAGCTTGACGGCCCGCTCGATCTCGTCGAGGCGGGCGTGTACGCCGAGCAGCGCGAGCCCGCCGGCGTTCGCCGCCCCGGCGTCCACCCGGGCAGCGACGAGCTCGGAACGCAGGCGCTCGACGTCGCCCGAGGCGTCCAGGTCGGCGAGCAACTGCTCGGCCGTGGGGGCTTGCGAGACCCGGACGGATCCGCGCAGGCCCGCGAGCCGCGCGTCGAGATCGGCCACCCCGCGATCCAGCTCCTCCGGGGAGGGCGCGGCGACGCCGTCGAGGTCGATCTCGGCCTCGAACTGCTCGCGTAGCAGCGGGACGTCGGCGACCACGCTGACCCGCCGCGACGTGTCGACCTCGACGGTGACCTCGACGTCGCTGCCCAGCGGGACGTCGATGCGGATGTCGCGCGGGCGGATGTGCAGCGTCGCGACGAGACGGTTGCGGTCGGCCCGGTCGCGCTCGCCCTCGTAGAGCGGGATCCGGATGCTGCCGTCGGGGTCGTCGCGGCGCAGCAGCGCGGTGGTGCGGAACGTGGCCTTGCTCCGGGCCGGCAGTCGCTGGTCCTTGCGCAGCATCGAGGCGAAGGCCAGGTCGGACTGCCCGATCCCCAGCGAGTGCGTCAGGACGGTGCCGACCTCGAGGCCGCAGCTGATCGAGAACGTGGCCGGCGCGAGCTGCTGACGGGTGCCCGAGCGGTCGGTCAGCTCGATCTCGAAGGTGGAGACCCCCTCCGGGGCGATGATCAGTTCGGAGACGAAGGTGCCGTCGGGCGTCACGGCGATGCGGCCGCTGCGGAACGGCGGGCGGCCGGCCGGGTTCGCCAGCACGACGCCGTAGCCGTCCCAGGACACCGGGGACGCCGCGTGCAGCCTGCCCGCGACCACCGGCGCCGTGCTCGAGGTCACCCGGTCGTAGCGCAGCTCCACGGTGAACTCGCCCGCCTTCGGCTGTTGCAACGGCCGGTCGACCGGGACGGAGCGGGCGAAGATCGCGGCCCCGCGTGCCACTACCGTGCGCGGGTCCTGGCTGTGGTCGATCTGGATGCCCAGGCCGTCGGTCGCATCGGCGAGCCGCTCGCGCAGGCTCGGTGCGAGGGTAACCCCGCCCACGAGCAGCAGCCGGTCGACGTCACCGGGCGCGAGGTTGCCCAGCTTCAGCGCCTCCCGACACAGCTTGATCGCCCGGCGGTAGTACGGCTCGGCGACCCGGTCCAGTTCCGCCCTGGTCAGCACGAACTCGAACCGCAGCGGCCCGCCCCGGTCGTCGGTCAGCGGGTTCGGGCACGTGACCTGAGCGTTCTCGGCGCGCGAGAGCCGGATCTTGGCCTGCTCGGCGGCGGCCTTGAGCTTGCCGAAGTTGACCCGCCACGCAGGGTTGTCCCGGCGGAACTCCCGCAGTCCGAAGTCACGGATGACAGCCGGCACGAGCAGCTGCTCGACGATCGCCCAGTCGATCAGCTTGCCGCCCAGGTTCGGGTCGCCGGCATGGTTGAGCACCAGAAGCTTGCCGTCGCGCTTGCTGACCAGCGCCGCGTCGAAGGTGCCGCCGCCGAAGTCGAACACCATCCAGTAGGCCCGGTCGGACCGGTCGGCCAACCCGTAGGCGAACGCGGCCGCCGTCGGCTCCTGGAGCAGCGGGCAGTCGGTGCCCAGCCCGGCGAGCTCGGCGGCCCGACCGGTCGCGTGGTTCTGGTTCAGCTCGAAGGCCGCCGGCACGGTGATCACCGCGGCCGACGGCTCCTCGCCCAGGTCGGCCTTCGCGTCCGCGCGCAGCGACCTGAGCACCTCGGCCGACAGCTCCGGCGGGGTGAGCTCGATGCCCGCGCCGGCGAACCGGCGGGTCACGCCGGCCAGGCCCATCTCCAGCTTGAACTCGATCGCGGCGTTGTCCGGGTCGGTCTCGGCCATGTCCCGCGCGGCCCGCCCGACGTGCACCTCGCCGGGCCGCGGGATCCAGACCGCGGACGGCGTGTAGTCCCAGCCGTCGTTGTTCTTGATCACGACCGCCTCGCCGTCGCGGAACACCGCCAGCGCGCTGTTGGTGGTGCCGAGGTCGATCCCGAAGTCGATGGTGTTGCGCACGATGCTCCTGTGAACGGGCGCCGCTAGGGGCGCGATGCGGGACGGCCGACGATCACCTGAGCCGTCTGGATCTGGCGGTCGTGCAGGTAGACGGTGGGCCGGACGGTCTCCAGGACGACCTCCTCGCTCAGCCCCGGCACCTGCTCGACGGTGAGCACCTCCAGGGACAGGCCCGGGTGGAAGCGGCTGCCCTGGTGGTCCTGGATCACGACGCCGGCGTCGGCCAGGGCATCCTGGGTGTCGCGCAGGTGCCGGCCGGTCTGCTTCGCGTCCCAGGACGGCTCGACCCGCCCGAGGTGCAGCTGCGCCCGCCACAGCGCGTTGGCCGCCTCGGCGACCGAACGGTCGGTGGCGAGGGCGCCGGGCGGAGCCGTCCCGTTCGGCGGGGCGGCAGCGGCCTGGTCGGTAGCGGCCCGGTCGGCTGCGGCCCGGGCCTCGGTGAGCGCCGTGAGCAGCCCCGCCATCCGGGCGCGCTGGCCGGCGTCCCATGCGGGCTCGTCGATACGGAACGCCCGGTGGTGGCGGCGCTGCCGCAGGTACGTGCGCAGCCGGCCGGTCATGACCGCAGTTCCCCCCGTCGCACCTGGTCGGCGAGATCGGGAAAGTACTGCGCGATCTTGTTCAACCCGCGCCCGACCACGACGAACATTCCCAGGATCGCGAGCAGCGCCACCGCGACCGCGACGCCGAGCGCGCCGAGCAGCCCCCAGCTCGACGCCGCCCACCACACGGCGCCGACACCGAGCAGCCCGGCCGCGCCCCACCGGAAACCCCGCAACCGGCGCCGGCCCCGGTCGGTCCGCAGCCAGATCGCCGTGATGTAGGCGTGGATCTCCTCCTTGAGCCCCGGGTCGCCGGCCACCAACCACCACGCCTGCAGCAGCAGGTAGATGTGCCGCTCGTCGCCCGCGCGCTCGACCCGCTCGGCCCAGGTTCGGACGGCACCGCTGCCGTGGCTGAACCCCGGCGCCACGACGGGGTCCAGGATCTGGCGGACCAGCCGGTAGGCATCGGTTCCGGTCGCCGTGGCCGCCCGGCCGCGGGTCACCGGCCGGTCCGCCCGGGTCGGGCGGGGCGGGCGGGTCGGGCGGGGCGGGCGGGGCGGGCGGGGCGGGCGGGGCAGCGCCGGTGCTGGAGGTCGACGGGTTGGTCAAGCACTTCCCGGGGCGCCGCGGGTTCGGGCGGGCGGCGGGCCCGGTCCGGGCCGTCGACGGGGTGTCGTTCGTGCTGCACCGCGGCGAGACCCTCGCCGTGGTGGGCGAGTCGGGCTGCGGGAAGTCGACGCTCGCGCAGGTGCTGATGCGCCTGGAGCCGGCCTCGGCCGGGGCCGTGCGGTTCCACGGCGCGGACGTGCTCGCGCTGCGCGGCGCGGCGCTGCGGGCGTTCCGGCGGTCGGTGCAGCTCGTGCTCCAGGACCCGTACAGCTCGCTCGACCCACGGATGACCGCCGGCCGGATCGTCGGCGAACCGTTCGCGATCCACCGCGTCCCCGACCGGGGCGGGGCGGAGGTCGCCGGGCTGCTCGAACGGGTCGGTCTCGACCCCGCGCACGTCGACCGCTACCCGCACCAGTTCTCCGGCGGGCAGCGCCAGCGCATCGGGATCGCGCGGGCGCTCGCGCTGCGGCCCCAGGTGCTGGTGTGCGACGAGCCGGTGTCGGCGCTGGACGTCCCGGTGCAGGCTCAGGTGCTGGACCTGCTCGGCGCGCTGCAGCGCGACCTGGGCCTGTCCTACGTGTTCATCGCCCACGACCTCGCCGTGGTGGCCCAGCTCGCCGACCGGGTGGCCGTCATGTACCTCGGACGGATCGTCGAGACCGGGCCGGTGGCGCAGGTCTACGTCGCGCCCGCGCACCCGTACACCCGCGCGCTGCTCTCCGCCGTGCCCGTGCCCGACCCGGCGCTGCGGGGGCGGCGCGCGCGGATCCGGCTGACCGGCGAGATGCCGAGCCCGTTCGACCCGCCCACCGGCTGCCGGTTCCGCACCCGCTGCCCGGCCGCGACGGGCCGGTGCGCGACCGAGGAACCCGCGCTGGTCGCCCGGCCCGCCACCGCGCACGCCGTGGCCTGCCACCACCCCGGCGGTTGACGACCGCGGCGGCCGGTAGCAGGGCGATCGACAACCCCGGCGGCGGATCGGGCGATCGACGATCCGGACGGCCTGGGGCCGGGCGGTCGGCGGCCCCGGCGGTCGGCGGGTGGGGCTGTCGGCGGCCCCGGCGGTCGGCGGGTGGGGCTGTCGGTGGCCGCTAGCCGGCCGGCTCGGTCCAGCGCCGGGCGCCGGTGAGCGGGCCGGTGGCGAGCGGGCCCGGGCCGATCCCGGTGGCCGCGTCCGCCGCCGGGGTGCTCACGACCAGCGTGACCGGCTGGAACAGCGGCAGGGCCGGCATCGCCGCCCACAGCTCCCGCTCGACGAGCTCGCGCACGGTGTCCCCGCCGACCCCGGTGACCAGCGCGGGGAACAGCGGTCGCAGCGCCGTCACGCAGGAGCCCCCCGGCGGATCGGGTGGATCGGGGACGACGACGGTCGGCGGCACGCAGAGGTGCTCGGCGGCCGGCTCCGGGCCGGAGGTGTCGTCGACGGCGCGGGACAGCACCGTGAGGTCGACGCGCACGCCGCCGTCGGGGGCCGGGGCCGGCGGCGCGGTGGTCGTGGGCGCCGCGAGGGGCGCGGGTTGTGGTG
>JBQTJE010000015.1:0-2177 GCA_052387455.1 Pseudonocardia sp. | reverse complement strand
AGGTGGTGATCTCGAAGGTCTGCCCGCCGCGGCGCGCCCCGACGGTGCCGAACTCGATGCCGGTGTCCCACACCGCGTCGGCCCACCCGGCGAGCACGGCGAGGACCGCGTCGGGCCGGGCGTCGGTGGTGAAGTCGAGGTCGGAGCCGGCGCGCCCGAGCAGCGCGTCGCGCACGTAGCCGCCGACGAGGTAGAGCCGGTGGCCTGCCGCGGCGAACCGCGCGGCCAGCTCGTCGGCGACGCGGGGGACCCGCACCATCTCCACGATCGCATTCTCCTGTGCCCGCGCGAGTGCGGGCGGGACGTCCTGGACGGCGGTGTCGGGCACGGCGGTCCACTGTACGAGGTGCCCCGACGGTGACGGACCGGGCCGCCACCGCGCGCGATCGTTACGATCGCCGTATGTCAGCCGGCCGCAACCGACCGGGGCCGCACCAGTCCGGTCGCCCCCCGGTGCGCCGACGGTTGCGCACCGTGGACGAGACGTCGGCCGGTGGCCTGGTGGTCGACCCCGAGCAGGGCACGGCCGCGGTGATCGGCCGGCTTGACCGCCGCGGGCGGCTGCTGTGGTCGCTGCCGAAGGGCCACATCGAGGCCGGGGAGACCGCCGAGCAGGCCGCCGTGCGGGAGGTCGAGGAGGAGACGGGCATCATCGGTCGGGTGGTGGCCCCACTGGGCACGATCGACTTCTGGTTCGTCGCCGAGGACCGGCGCGTGCACAAGACCGTGCACCACTTCCTCATGCGCGCGCTGGGCGGCGAACTGTCCGACTCCGACATCGAGGTCGCCGAGGTCGCCTGGGTGCCGCTGCACGAGCTGGAGGCGCGCCTGGCCTACGCCGACGAGCGCCGCCTGATCCGAAGGGCCACCGAACTGCTGGAGGACACCGCGTGAGAGCGGTCGCGGCGCTGGCCGCGATGGTTCTGCTGCTCCTGGTCGGCCCGGTCGCCGCACCGGCGTCGGCCACCGCGTCCTCCGCGCCCGCGGCGTTGCGGTTCGACGTCGAGGAGCTGGGCCCGCGGGTGGTCACCGCCGACGGACCCGCGGTGCTCAGCGTGGTCGGCACGCTGACCAACACCGGCCCCGAACCGGTCTCCGAGCTGGGCGTGCGGGTGCAGCGCGGGGAGCCGCTCAGCACCGAGGGCGAGGTGCGCGACGCGCTGCGCGGCGCTGCCGCGGCCGACGCTGCGGTCCCCCCGTTCGTCGACCTGCCCGCAGACCTGGCGCCCGGCGCGACCGTTCCCGTGCGCCTGGCCGTCTCCCTGCGCGCCGCGGACGGCCTCGCCCTGTCCCGCGCCGGGGTCTACGAGCTGCTCCTCAACGTCAACGGCACCCCCGCCGGCGGGGAGCGCGCGCGCCTCGCGGCGGTGCGGGTGCTGCTGCCGGTGCTGTCGCTACCCTCGGTCACCGGCGTCGCGGCCGCGGGAGAGCCACCGGTGCCGTCGACGTCGCCGGTGCCGTTCACGCTGCTCTACCCGATCACCGAGCCGCCACGCCGGTTGGCCACCGTCCCCGGCGAGCCGGCGCTGCTCACCGACGACACGCTGGCCGTGTCGTTCGCCCCGGGCGGGCGGCTGCACGGCCTGGTCACGGCGCTGGCCGAGCGCGCGCCCACCGGCTCACCCGGGCGCGAGGCCACCTGCGTGGCCGTGGACGCCGACCTGGTGGCCACCGCGGCCGCCATGCGCACGGGCTACGACGTGCGCGGCCCCGACGGCACCAGCACGCCCGGCGGCGGGGGCGAGGCGGCCGGCCGCTGGCTGGACCTGCTCGCCACCACGGCCCGCGACGGCTGCCTGCTCGCGCTGCCCTACGCCGACGCCGACCTGGTCGCGCTCACCCGCGGGGAGCTGGCCGACCTCGCCGCGCAAGCCGTGGTCGACGGGCGCACCGTGCTCGCCGAACTGCTCGGCGTTCCCGTGCTGGCCGGCACCACCTGGCCCGCCGACGGGGTGCTCGACGAGCGCACCCTCGCCCAGGCCGTCAGCCCGCAAGGCCGCGCGGTGGTGCTCTCCGCGGACGGCATCGCGGCCGCCGGGCGGGTCACCGGGGTCGTCCCGGTGACCGGGGCGGACCGCCCGCAGCTCGCCGTGCTCGCCGACCCGCTGCTGACCAGGGCGGCGTCCGGTCCCGGCGGCGCCCCGGCCGGGGCGGTCGAGTCCCCGGAGCTGCGGCCC
>JBQTJE010000014.1:0-12878 GCA_052387455.1 Pseudonocardia sp. | reverse complement strand
GGCGCGCCCCCCCCCCGCGCCCGGGGGCGGCGCCGCAGCGCGACGGCCCGCGCCGGGTCCCCGGCGGCGGCGCCCTCGGCGAGCAGCTCGTCGAACCGGTCGGCGTCCAGCTCGCCGGCGCGCACGGTGAGCTGGTAGCCCGTGCCCTCCAGCCGGATGCGGTGCGGCTCGCCCAGCCGCTGGCGCAGCCGGTGCACGTGCAGCTGGAGCTTCTTGTTCGCCGACTCGACCGGGTGCCCGTCCCACAGCACGTCGATCAGGACGTCCACGGACACCGGGGTGTTGGCCCGGGCGAGCAGCAGGGCCAGCAGCGTGCGCAGCATCCGCGCCCGGACCTCGACCGAACGGTCCGCCGAGCGCACGCGCACGGGTCCGAGAACCTCGAACTCCATGCACCCACCCCTGCGACGATCACGAGTCGAGCACGGAGTGTAGCGGCGCGGTACGGCGTCAGGGGTCGTGGCGCCGCAGAAATTCCACCATCCTGGGGAACACGTCACGCGCCGCGTGCTCCCCCATGAACACGTCCTGGTGGCCGTAGCCGTCGAAGACCGTGTACTCGTGCTGCGTGCACCCGAGTGCGACCAGCGCCCGGTGACAGGCGAGGTTGGAGTCGGCGAACACCCCGTTGACCGAGCCCGTGCTCAGCAGCAGCGGGGTGGCGATCTCCGTGGCGCGCTCCAGGTAGTCGGCGGGCAGCACCGCATACGGGCCCCGCGGCGGCCGGTAGCGGACGGCCCGGCCCGCGGCGACCATCCGGCGGACGTGGCGGTAGTGACTCATCCCGGTGGCACCGAACAGGTCGCGCAGGCGGTGGTGGGTGTCGGGGTGCATGTTCTCGTGGCGGAACAGCGCCGGGCGCCCGGTGCCCCACATGAGGCTGAGCATGTGGCAGGCGGGCTCGTCGCACTCGGGATGCAGCAGCGACACGACGCCGTTGATCAGCCGGGCGGCGCCGAACCAGGTGCCCTCGCTCCACCGCGGGTCGAGCACGCCGATCCGGATCAGGCCGAGCAGCTCGGGGGTGACGGCCAGCTTGAGCCGCGACCAGGCCGGCACCCGCGGGGTGAGCGCCACGCTGTTGGCCACGACCGAGGCGATCCCGTCCTGCCACTGCCGCAGCACCCCGCCGAACAGGCTCATCGTGAACGCCGTGGACCCCAGGCAGTGCGCGACGACGTGCAGCGGGGCGGCGGTGTGCCGGCGGATCTCGGCGAGCGCGGGCGGGAAGTCGAACAGCGCGCAGTCGTCGAGGGTGTCGTCGCGGGTGCGCGAGTAGTCGTAGCGGTTGGACAGCCGGGTGTCGAGGCACCACACGTCGAAGCCCTCGTCGAGCAGGTGGGTGACGAGGTTGCGGTGCTCGGGCATGACGAACATGTCCGTCGACGTGGTCAGCCCGTGCGAGGTGAGCACCGCCGAACCCGCACCCGGCCGGGTGAACCGCAGCATCCGCAGCGTGACGCCGTCGGCGGTGCGCAGGTCGTGCCGGGTGACCTCGGCGTCGCGCACCCCGGCCAGCGTGTAGGGCGCGATGGAGCTGGGGACGGGCGGGGCGTCGCGGGTGTAGGTGTCCACCAGCGCCCCGACGAAGTGCGTGCCGAACCTGCCCAGCGCGGTGAGCCTGCCGGTCAGGGTGGTGGCGTGCGGGTCGATCGTGGCGAGCTGGCGCAGCAGGTCGGCCGCGGCGATGCGCAGCGTCCCGGTGCCCAGGACCGGGCCGGCCCCGTCGTCCGCGCGCACGGTGATCGCCAGCGTGGTGGTGTCGGCCCAGAGGTCCGGGCCCGGGTCGTCGCGCACCAGTTTCTCGCCGTGCAGCCCGAAGCGGCGCCCGTCGGTGGCGGTCAGCCGCATCCGGTAGGTCATCCGCCGGGTGCCCGGCGCCGGCCGGTGCGGGTCGCCCGGCGTGACGGTGTCGGCGACCAGCAGCTCCAGGGTGCCCGCGGTGGCGGTGAGCGGGTCGGGGTGCAGGGCGGGCGCGTCGACGGTGCCGAGCAGGCGGGCGGGGTGGCGCTCGTCGGCGCGGAACGCCGCGACGTCGTCGATCCCCACCGCGACCGTGAACGCGAACGGGGAGCGCGCGCCGTCCGGCTCGGTGAAGGTGCCCGCCATCCGCTCGGTGAAGCTCAGCCCGCCGTCGGGCCGCGGCCGCGACGGCGGGGGGCCGGGCGCGGGCGCCAGCGCGCGGTCGAGCGGCCAGCCGCGGTCGGCGGCGAGCAGCGAGGCGCACCGCTCGGCCAGAGCGGAGATCGTGAGCAGCGGGTTGACGCCCAGCGAGCGCGGCACGACCGACCCGTCGCACACGTAGAGGCCCTCGTGCACCGCAGCACCGGTGCGCCCGGCGAAGACCCGGCCCCGGTGGTCGACGACGCCGCCGGCGGCGTCGCGCGCCATCACCGCGCCGCCGAGCGGGTGCACGGTGACGAGGTCCTGGCCGAGCGCCTCGCTGGCCATCGGGTTGCGGACGTAGGTGCCGCCGAGTTCGGCCGTGGCGGCCAGCAGCCGGTCGTGCACGGCCCGGTAGGCCGCCTCCCCGCCGCCCGCGGGCCAGTCGATGCGCAGCCGGTCACCGGCCAGGCGCATCCGCCCGTCGGCGCGGTCGTGGGCCATGACGAGGAACGTCAGCGTGTGGTCCACCGCGCCGCCCGAGCCGGTGGCGACCGAGCGCAGCGTGCGGCCCAGCTCGCGCACCCGGTCGCCGAAGCCGTCGTCGGTGTCGGTGCCGTCGAGCAGCTCGGCGGTGAGCAGGCCGCCGGCGAGGATCGGGCCCAGCGGCCCGGGCATCGCGCCCTCCTGGACGACGATGCCGCTCTCGACGTCGTCGCCGCCGCGCAGGTCGGCCAGGCCCGTGATGCACGGGCCCACCGGCGGGCGGTCGACGGCGGTGCCGTGACCCGCGCCGAGCACGGGCTCGTCGCAGTTGTAGGCGAAGGCCAGCATGTCGCCGTTGGCGGTGAAACCCTCGCCGAGGCGCCCGGACAGCTCCAGGCCGCGCTCGCGGCTGCGCAGCAGGATCTCGGTGGTGCCCAGCGAGCCGGCGGCGAGCACCACCACCCCGGCCCGGACGAACAGCTCGGGGGCGTCGAAGCGCTCCATCCCGTACCCGGCGGGCACGTAGTGCACCAGCCAGTCGTCCCCCGTGCGGCTCACCCGCCGCACCCCGACCCGGGTGAGGATCTCCGCGCCGTGGCGGCGGGCATCGGGCAGGTACGTGGTGTCGGTGCTGCCCTTGGCACCGAAGTTGCACCCGCTCACGCAGTCGCCGCACTCGCGGCACGCCCGCCGGGGCACGCCCACGTGGTTGGGTCCGTCCGCGAAGGCCACGGTGACCGGGGGGCGGGTGACGGGGACGCCCAGCGCCCGCGCCCCGGTCGCCAGCGCGCGCAGCTTCGGCAGGTCCTCGCGGGGGAACGGCGACGGCGCGAGCATCGCGAGCGCCTGGTCGTAGGCCTCGTCGAGGGCTCCGGGTTCGCGCAGCGGCGCGGGCCAGCGCGGGTCGGCGAACACCCGCTCGTCGGCGCGCAGCACCACCCCGGCGTTGATCAGCGACGTGCCGCCGAGGCCGCAGCCGACCAGCACCGTCATGTCCGGGTTGCGCCGCAGGTCGAACAGCCCCGTGGCGTCGCCGGTCGTCCCCGCCGGGGCGTCGATGCGCAGCTGGCGGGCGGCCTGGGCGGCGGTGGCCGGGAAGTCACCCGCGGCGAGCTCCGCGCCGCGCTCCAGCACGCACACGCGGCGACCGGCCCGGGCCAGCCGCGACGCGGCGATCGCGCCGCCGTACCCGGAGCCCACGACCACGACGTCGTAGGCATCGGCGATCTCGTGCGGCGCGGCGGACAGCATCTCGTGGACCCCCCGGTCTGGCGTGGCCCGCTGACGATCCACCGCCGGCCGCCCCCCTCCAGCGGCCGACGGCGAGGATCTCCCCGGGCGGACCACCCGATCGTGTCCGAGGAACCGGCCGATCTCACCCGGGGCGAGAGAATGCTCGCGACCACCGGTTTCTGCCTGGTTTCCGTACCGGCGGGTAGCGCGGACGGCCGTCGTTGCCCGACGTGGCGCGACACGGCAGCATGGGGCCGCGCTCGACGACGAGAGAAGGAAAAGATGACACTGACGATCGGCGACCAGGCGCCGGACTTCGAGGCGGAGACCACCGAAGGCACGATCAAGTTCCACGAGTGGCTCGGCGGATCCTGGGCGGTCCTGTTCTCCCACCCCCGCAACTTCACGCCCGTGTGCACCACCGAGCTGGGCTACATGGCGAGCATCAAGCCGGAGTTCGACAAGCGCGGCGTCAAGATCATCGGCCTCTCGGTGGACCCGGTCGAGAACCACGAGAAGTGGGCCGAGGACATCGCGGAGACCCAGGGCACCGCCCCGAACTACCCGCTCATCGGCGACAAGGACTTCACCGTCGCCAAGCTGTACCGGATGCTGCCGGCCGAGGTCGAGGGCGACCCGACGCAGCGCACACCCGCCCAGAACGCGACCGTGCGCAACGTCTTCGTCATCGGCCCGGACAAAACGATCAAGCTCGTGCTCGTCTACCCGATGACCACCGGGCGCAACTTCGACGAGGTGCTGCGGGTGATCGACTCCTTGCAGCTCACCGCCAACCACAAGGTCGCCACGCCCGCCCAGTGGCAGCAGGGTGGCAACGTGATCATCGCGGGGTCGGTCTCGGACGACGCGGCCCGCGAGATCTGGCCGGACGGCTGGGAGTCCCCCCGCCCCTACATCCGGATCGTGCCCCAGCCCCGGTGATACAGCCGCGCTGACGCCACGCCCACGCCGCCGCCCGGTCGGGACCGCCGACCGGGCGGCGGCGTCGCGCGTTGTTGCGTGAGCCGATCGGAAATGGTGCACTGGACGACGTGACCGAGGTCCCCGCGTGCACGAGGCACACGTTCTGCGTGTGCCTGCTCGCGATGGACCAGCTCTCCGTCGACGACCGGCACTGTCGGCCGGCCCCGTAGCCCGCCGCGCGTTCTCACCCGCGGGCTGCCGCCGCCGACCCAGCCCCGCGTCGCAGAGGACCCGCCCCGCCATGAGCCCCGCCCGCGCCACGTCCCAGCAGGCCGCCGAGGACGTCCACGAGCCCGCGGTCGAGACCACCGTCGATCCGGCAGGACCCTCCGACGTGCACCCCGACGCGCCACCCGGCCTGTTCCGCAGGTTCGTCGCCGTCGCGGGCGGCGCGTGCCGGGAGTGCGTGCCCTTCTAGACCGGCCCGGCGGCGCGTGCCGCGAGTGCTCGCCCATCCAGGTTTCCCACCGGTCCGGCGGTGTCGCCCGCCCCGCGCCCGGCCCGGGACGGCACGATGGCCCGGTGCTGCCCGCCCTGCTCGGCCTGCTCGTGGGGATGGTCATCGGGGCGCTCGGTGGCGGCGGCGGGGTGCTCACCGTGCCGGTGCTGGTGTACCTGCTGGGGGAGAGCGCTCAGGACGCCACGACCAGCAGCGTGATCATCGTCGGGGTGACGGCCGCGGTCGGGACGGTGGCGCGGCTGCGCGCCGGGCTCGTCCGGGTGCGCACCGGGCTCGCGCTCGCCGCCGTGGGTGTCCCGGCGGCGTTCGCCGGCACGCTGGTCAACCAGCGGGTGCCCGAGGAGGCGCTGCTGCTCACCTTCTCCGCGCTGACGTTGGTCGCGGCCGCGGCGATGCTCGTCAACACCGGCGCCCCGGCCGCCACCTCGACCGACAGCGACACCCCGAACGACAAAGACGCCTCCGGGGGCACCGCGGGACCGTCGCCGCGGCAGGCCGGCGTGGTGGTGCGGATCGTCGCCAGCGGCGCCGCGGTCGGCTTCCTGACCGGCTTCCTCGGCGTGGGCGGCGGTTTCCTCGTCGTGCCCGCGCTGGTGCTGCTGCTCGGCGTGCCGATGCGCTGGGCCATCGGGACGTCGTTGCTGGTCATCGCGGTGAACGCGGTGGCGGCGACGGTCGCGCGGCTCGGTGCGCCCGCCCCGGACTGGACACTGGTGGTCCCGTTCACCGCGGCCGCGGTCGCCGGCACGCTGATCGGGGCGCGGATCTCGGCCAGGCTGTCGGGGCGCACGCTCACCCGGGCGTTCGCGGTGCTGCTGATCATCGTCGGCGCCGGCGTCGCCGCCGGAACCCTCCTCCCGCCGTAGTCCCCGCCCCGAAACCGCACTTAGTGACCTGGATGCTGTTGTGAGGGCCGAAACACAGCATCCAGGTCACTAAGTGCGGTCGGGGGGCGGGTGTGGGGAGGGGGAGGATGACGACCATGCGCACGCGTCGGCCGTCGCCGCTGCCGTCCCGGCACGGGCTGGACGCCGCCCGCCTGCGGTTGCCCGCCGACGGCCCGTGGACGACCCTGCGCGCGCACCTGCACGAGCGCCTGCCCCGGGTCTCCCCGGCGCGGATCGACGAGATGCTGCATGCGGGGCGGATCGTCGACCACGACGGCCCCCTGGGCATCGACGCGCCGTACGTGCCGGGCGCGTGCGTGTGGTTCCACCGCGACCTGCCCGTCGAGGTGCCGGTGCCGTTCCCGATCGCGGTGCTGCACCGCGACGAGCACCTGCTCGTGGTCGACAAGCCGCACTTCCTCGCGACGATCCCGCGCGGGCGCCACGTCGTGGAGACCGCGCTGGTGCGGCTGCGCCGCGACCTCGACCTGCCGGCCCTGTCCCCCGCCCACCGGCTCGACCGCGCGACGGCCGGGGTGCTGATGTTCGTCGTCCGCCGCGAGCGGCGCGGGGCCTACCAGACGCTGTTCCGCGACCGGCGGGTCCGCAAGACCTACGAGGCGCTCGCCCCGGTCGACCCGAACCTCAAGCTGCCCCGCACGGTGACCAGCCGCATCGTCAAGGAACGGGGCGTGATCGCCGCGTACGAGGTGCCGGGCCCGCCCAACGCCGAGACCCGCGTCGAGCTGGTCGAGGTCCGCGACGGGCTCGGGCGCTACCGGCTCACCCCGGTCACCGGCCGCACCCACCAGCTGCGCGTGCACATGGCCGGCCTGGGCGTGCCCATCGCCGGTGACGACCTCTACCCGCGGTTGCGCGACACCCCGCTCGACGACTTCTCCCGCCCGCTCCAGCTCCTCGCGACCACCCTGGAGTTCACCGATCCGGTCACGGGCGAGGAGCGGCGGTTCACCACCCGGCGCACCCTCGACGGGTGGACGCCCCGCTCGGCGGCGACGTAGCCGGCGGTGGGCGGCTACGCGACCAGCAGGGCGATCGTCGGGGCGGCGACCAGCGCCGGCGCCGCGACCCGCACCAGCACCCGCAGCGGCAGCGGCAGCGGTGGCGGCGGAGCCAGGATGCGCGCGTGCCTGCTCTCCAGCGCCGCGTCGAACGAGCTGAGCGCCGCGGCCGGCGCCCGCCCGCCCACCGCCCGCAGCGCACCCGACAGCTCCGCCGGGCGGACCGACGCGACGGCGACGTCGTCGGCCCGCATCTCGATCAGCGCCGCCACCGCGAGCTGCGCGCACCGCATCCCGCGCACGAACGGCGCCGTGGCCCCCCACGCCACGAACGGCAGCACCACGAGATCGTGTCGTTCCCGCAGGTGGGCGCCCTCGTGGGCGAGCACGGCCGCCAGCTCCGCCGGATCGAGCACGTCCAGCACCCCGGCCGAGAGCACCAGGCGCGAGCTCAGCCCGGGCAGGCAGTACGCCACCGGCGTGGGATGGTCGAGCACCCGCGCGCCGGGGGCCGCGGGCCAGGGCGTGCCCAGGACGTCGACGAGGTCGCGGTGGCGGCGGCGCAGCCGCAGCGTGCGGGCCGTGATGACGGCGAGGACGCCGAGCAGTCGCGCGGCGAGCGCGGCCGCGGCGAGCAACGCGACGACGTGGGTGACCCCCAGGCCCGAGGGGAACCGACCGTCGAGCACGGCCGCGGCGCCCGCGGTGGCGGCCGTGACCGGGGTGTCGCCCAGCGGTGCGAGCCCGTACACGACGCCCGCACCGAGCAGCGCGAGCCCGCCGGCCAGCCCGATCGCCTGCCACACGAGCAGCGCCCCGACGGGGTCGCGGATCGGCCAGTGCGCCACCGCGAGCGCCCTGCTCACCGGTTCGGCCAGTGCCACCCCGAGCAGCAGCAGGCCCAGCGCCCCCAGCTCCACCGACCCGGACCCGTCAGCCGAGCAGGTCGCGCAGCCTGGCCCGCTCCGCCGCCGGGATCGACCCGATGAACCGGGCCAGCACCGCACCGCGGTCCGGTGAGCCGTCCAGGGCGTCGCGCATCAGCTCGGCGACGTGCTCCTCGCGGCTGGCGACGGCCCGGTAGCGGTGCGCCCGGCCGTCGCGCTCGCGGCTGACCAGGCCCTTGCGCTCCAGCCTGCTGAGCACCGTGAGCACGGTGGTGGTGGCGAGATCGCGGTCCGCGAGGGCGTCCTGCACGTCACGTGCCGTGAGCGCGGGCAGCGCCCCGTCGACCGAACGGGCGCCGGGGCGCGCCGCCCACAGGATCTCCATCACGGCGCGTTCCAGCTCACCCAGGGTCGGCACGCGGCCATTCTACATCCGGTAGAGCCGGCGCCAAGGCCGACGATCACGCTCGCCCGATCACGAACGCTCGCTCGCTAACCGGCGGTGCGCACGATCTGCACGGCGTCGTCGATCTGGAGGGCGTAGAAGTAGGCCATCGCGTCCTCCTGGGTGAGCTTCACGCAGCCCGCCGAGTCGGTGTCCTGGCGTCCCTCGTGGAAGCCGATGCCGCCGTCGGCGAAGAAGACCGCGTACGGCATCGGGGTGCCGAGCTCGCTGCTCACGTGGTCCTCGTGCTTCCACTGCACCACGAAACGACCCACCGGCGTCGGTCCGAACTCGTCGCCCGTGCGCACCGGTACCGGGCCGCGGCGCACCTCGCCGTCGATGATCAGCCAGGACTGCAGGGTCGTCAGGTCCACGCAGGCCTGCACGTCACCGGAGCACGGCGTGCCCTCGATGCGGTTGCCGCCGTCGAGGACCTCCGCACCGGCCGGTTCGGGCCCGACGGACCGTGGCTCGTCCTCGCCGACCTCGTCGGCGCCCTGCTCCAGGTCGTTCGTCTGCGGAGTGCCGTTGACCGGGTCGAGCGGGTTGGCCGGCAGCGCGGGCTGCTGGGGCCGGCCGGGGCCGGTCTCCTTGGGGTCGATCACCGGCGCGGCCGGCACGGCCGGCAGCGCCGGCAGGCTCGGCTCGGGCATCCCGGGGGCGGCAGGCGCCGCGGGGGCGGCCCCGGGATCCGACGGCGCCTCGGGGCCGCCCTCCGGACCGGGCACGGCGGGCGCCGCGGGGGCCGCGGGCAGCGGCAGGCCGTCCGTCGGGGCCGCGACTCCCACGCCGACCAGCACGCTCCCCGCGAGAACGGTGCCGAGAGCGGCCGCGATGACGAGTCGGCCGGTCGTGCGGGCCCGGCTGTGTCCACCCACGCTGTGTCCACCCACGCTCGGTTCCTCCCCAGGGTCGTCCGGAGGATCAACGAGCGCGCAGCGTCCAGGTCACGGATCGTGACCCGGCCGGGGGTCGGCGCCTGTTCGAGCTCAGCGCCCGTCGAAGGCCGGCCGGCGGCGCTCCTCGCGGGCGCGGCGGCCCTCGTCCAGGTCGGCGCTCGACCAGCACCGCTCGAACGCCGCGACGAGCGCCGGGTCGTCGTCGGGCAGCTCGACCCGGTCGAGGGCCAGCTTGTTGTAGGCCAGCGTGAGCGGCGCGAGTGCGGCGATCTCGGCGGCGAGGGCGAGCGCGTCGGTGACCGGGCCGATGCGGTCGACGAGCCCGCGGGCGTGCGCGAGGTCCGCACCGATCTGCTCGCACGCCAGCAGGATCGCCCGCGCGGTGCCCCCGCCGCCGATCCGCGCGAGCCTGCGCACCGTCCACGGGTCGACGGCCAGCCCGATCTTCGCGGTCGGCACGCCGAAGACCGCTCCGGGCGCGGCGACCCGCAGGTCGCACGCGATGGCGAGCTGCGTGCCCGCGCCGATGGCCGGGCCGTTGACCGCGGCCACCACCGGCACGGGAGCGTCGGCGACGGCGTGCAGGGCGGCGTGCAGCGCGTCGCGGAAGCCGTCGGTGTAGACCTGACCGAAGTCGGCACCGGAGCAGAAGCTCGGGCCGCGGCCGGTGATCACCACCGCGCGCGCGCCGCCCGCCAGCACCTCGGCCATCCCGTCGGCGACCCGGTGGCACTGGGCCACGTCGAGGGCATTGCGCTGCTTCGGCCGGTCGAGCTCGAGCAGGCCGACGGCGTCGGTGACCGACACGTGAATCATGGTCCAGACCCTAGGACGCCGCCGGGCGCCGGGCGCAGGATGGGCGCATGACGACAGCGGGCGACCTCCGCCTCGGCACCTCCGCGGGGCGCTGGGTGCTACTCACCACCGTGCTCGGCAGCGGGCTGGTGATGGTCGACGCCACCGTGGTGAACGTCGCGCTCTCGCAGATCGGCACCGAGCTGGGCGCGGGCTTCACCGGCCTGCAGTGGACCGTCAACGCCTACACGCTCACCCTCGCCTCGCTCATCCTGCTCGGCGGTTCGCTCGGCGACCGGTTCGGGCGGCGGCGGCTGTTCGTCGTCGGCACGATCTGGTTCGCGCTGGCCTCGCTGATCTGCGGACTGGCGCCGAACATCGAGACGCTCATCGTCGCGCGCGGTCTGCAGGGGGTGGGCGGGGCCCTGCTCACCCCCGGCAGCCTGGCGCTGATCTCGGCGTCGTTCCGCGGAGCGGACCGGGCGGCGGCGGTCGGGGCGTGGTCCGGGCTGGGCGGGATCGCGGCGGCGGTGGGGCCGTTCCTGGGCGGCTGGCTCGTCGGGTACAGCTGGCGGCTGGTGTTCCTGATCAACCTGCCGCTGGCCGTCGTCGTGGTCGTCGTGGCGTGGCGGCACGTGCCGGAGAGCCGCGACGCCGACGCGCCCCCGGGCCTGGACCTGTCCGGGGCGGCGCTCGCGGCCGCCGGGCTCGGCGCGCTCACCTGGTCGCTCACCGGGCTGGGCGCGCAGGGGCCCACGCCGCCGCTGCTCGCGGGCCTGGCGGCCGGGATCGTCGCGCTCGCCGCGTTCGTCGTGGTGGAACGCCGCTCGCCGCACCCACTGGTCCCGCCGGCGCTGTTCCGCAGCCGGATCTTCGCCGCGGCCAACGCCGTCACCCTGCTGATCTACGCCGCGCTCGGCGCCGTCTTCGTGCTGCTCGTGCTCCAGCTCCAGACGGTGTCCGGGTTCAGCCCGCTGGCGGCGGGGACGGCGCTGCTGCCCGTCACCGTCGTCATGCTGCTGTTCTCCGCGCGCGCCGGGGCCCTCGCGCAGCGGATCGGGCCGCGCCTGCCGCTCACCCTCGGCCCGCTGGTCAGCGCGGGCGGCCTGCTGCTGATGACGCGGATCGGGCCGGTCGCGTCGTGGACCGCCGACGTGCTCCCGGCCGTGCTGGTGTTCGGCGCCGGGCTCACCCTCACCGTCGCACCGCTCACCGCGACCGTCCTCGACGCCGCACCCGACCGGTACGCGGGCTCCGCGTCCGGGGTGAACAACGCCGTCGCGCGCGCGGCCGGACTGCTCGCCGTCGCGCTGCTGCCCGGGCTGGCCGGGATCGCCGGCACCGACTACACCGACCCGGCCACGTTCGACGCCGGGTTCGGGATCGCCGTGACCATCGCCGCCGGGCTGCTCGTGGCCGCGGCCGGGCTCGCGTTCGCGCTGATCCGCCGCCCCCTCGGGGAGCCCGCCCAGATCGGCCCGCGGATCGCGGTGGAACGGTGCCCGCACTGCCCGGTGAGCGGGCCCGCCCTGCACCCGCGCGAGGAGCCCGCCACCCGCGGCTGACCGGTGGCGCCCGGTCCGCCCCGACCGCCCGCCCGGGCCCGGCCTCTAGGCTCGGCCGCGTGACCGCCGCCCTCACCTCCCGCGCCGCGCCGGGCCGCATGCGTCCCCGGGTGCTCGTCGCCGCCGACCCGGCGCGCCCCTCGCAGGCACCGTCGGGCACCGAGGCGGTGGTCGTCGGCGGCGGCATCGCCGGAGTGAGCGCTGCGGTGGTGCTGGCCGAGCGCGGCGTGTCCGTCACGCTGCTGGAGGCCGCACCCACCCTCGGCGGGCGCCTCGGCGCCTGGCCGCACACCCTGCCCGACGGCACCGAGCAGGTGGTCGAACACGGCTTCCACGCCTTCTTCCGGCACTACTACACGTGGCGGGCCATCCTGCGCCGTGCCGACCCGGGCCTGGGGTTCCTGCGGCCGGTCGGCGGCTACCCGGTGATCTCGCGGACGTGGCCCGCCGAGGATCTCACCGGCCTGCCCGCAGCGCCCCCGCTGAACCTGCTGGCGCTGTTCGCCCGCTCCCCCAGCCTCGGCCTTCCCGACCTGCTGCGCTCCGACCAGGCACTGGCCGCGGAACTGCTCGCCTACGACCGCGACCACACCACAGCGGCGTTCGACCACGTCGGGGCCGACGAGTACCTCGCCGCCCTCGGCATGACCGACCGCGCGCAGGCGATGCTGTTCGAGGCGTTCGCGCGCTCGTTCTTCTGCAACCAGGGCGGGCTGTCGGCCGGCGAGCTGGTGGCGATGTTCCACTACTACTTCCTCGGCAACCCCGAGGGCATCGGCTTCGACGCGCCCTCGACCGACTACCTGACCTGCATCTGGGCGCCGTTCGCGAAGTACCTCAGCGACCGCGGCACGACCGTCCGCACCGGCGCCGCCGCCCGCGCGATCACCCCGGTCGACGGGCACCGCTGGCGGGTGGAGCTGTCCGACGGCGCCCCGCTGGAGACCCGCCACCTCGTGCTCGCCGCGAACCCCGGCGCGCTGCGCGACCTGCTGGCCGCCTCACCGCAGGCCGCGGCCGTGGCGCCCGGGGGCGCCGGGGAGGCCCCCCCGCACACCCGCGCCCCGCCCGTCGCGGGCGCGCGGCACAGGGGAGGCCGCCCCCGCGCCCCC
>JBQTJE010000013.1:0-69990 GCA_052387455.1 Pseudonocardia sp. | reverse complement strand
ACTCGGCGGGGGGGGCCCCCCCGCCGCCGGCCCGGGCACGTCGGCGACCGAGGGACTGGTGCTGCACTTCCAGCCCGTCGTCGGGCCGGACGGCGTGGTGTGCAGCGCCGAGGCGCTCGTGCGCTGGCAGCACCCCGAGCGCGGGATGGTCGCGCCGGGGGAGTTCCTGCCCATCGCGGCGCGCTGCGGCCTGCTGCGCGAGCTGGACCTGTGGGTGCTGCGCCGCGCCACCCACGAGGCCGCCCGTTGGCCCGCGCATGACGGCCACGTGCCGTCGGTCGCGGTGAACCTCGCCGGGTTGCTGCCCGCCGACCCCGACTTCGTCGCCGTGATCACCGAGATCGTCGGGTCGAGTGGACTGGCGTGGGACCGGCTGGTGCTGGAGCTGGTGGAGTCCAGCCTCGTGGAGCTCCCGCCGCAGGCCCGCGCCGCCATGGCCGAGCTCGCCGCCCGCGGCGTGCGCTTCGCGGTGGACGACTTCGGCACCGGCTGGTCGGGGCTGGCGCGGTTGCGGGAGCTGTCGGCGCAGATCGTCAAGCTCGACCGGGCGTTCGTCGCGGGGGTGGCCGCCGACCCGATGGACGGTGCGGTCGCGCGCGCGGTGGTGGAGCTGGCCCGCGCGATGGGCTGCGCCGTCGTCGCCGAGGGCGTGGAGACCCCGGAGCAGTACCGGGCGCTGCGCGCGATGGGGATCGAGGCGTTCCAGGGGTGGCTGTTCGCCCGGGCCCTGCCGGCCACCGAGCTGCGCGCGTTGCTGGTGGGCGACCGGCTCGACGTGCCCGCCGGGAACTGACCGGAGTGTCCGGTTCGGACCGAGCGTCGCCGCGCCGTCACGCTGCGTTCGCCCTACGTCGCGGTCCCGTCACAGAGGTCGCGATGGCCCCACGATCGGGTTAGTGTCCTCAGAATGATCGAGTTCCGCGGGGTCACGAAGCGGTTCGGCGACGGCACGGTCGCCGTCGACGACCTGCACCTCACGGTCGAGGCCGGTGGCGTCACGGTCTTCGTCGGGCCCTCGGGCTGCGGCAAGACCACCTCCCTGCGGATGATCAACCGGATGCTCGAACCGTCGTCCGGCACGATCTCGGTGGACGGTCGTGACGTCACCGCGGGTGATCCCGCGCAGCTGCGCCGCGGCATCGGCTACGTCATCCAGCAGGCGGGCCTGTTCCCGCACCGCACCGTGCTCGACAACGTCGCCACCGTCCCGATGCTGCTGGGCTGGGACCGCCGCCGCGCCCGCGCCCGGGCCGCTGAGCTGATGGAGCTGGTGGGGCTCGTCCCGGAGCTGGCCAAGCGCTATCCCGCCCAGCTCTCGGGCGGGCAGCAGCAGCGGGTCGGGGTGGCCCGCGCGCTGGCCGCCGACCCGCCGATCCTGCTGATGGACGAGCCGTTCAGCGCCGTCGACCCGGTGGTGCGGGAGAGCCTGCAGGACGAACTGCTGCGCCTGCAGGGCGAGCTGGGCAAGACCATCGTGTTCGTCACCCACGACATCGACGAGGCCATCAAGCTCGGCGACCGGGTCGCGGTGTTCCGGGTGGGCGGCACGCTCGCCCAGTACGCCGAGCCGGGAGTACTGCTGTCGCGACCCGCCGACGGCTTCGTGGACGGTTTCGTCGGGCGCGACCGCGGCTACCGGGGGCTCGGGTTCCTCTCCGACGAGCTGCCGCTGGGCGAACTGCGCACGGTCACCCTCGGCGCGGCGGCGGACGGCGACGCCTGGACGCTCGTCGTCGACGACGCCGACGTACCGCAGGGCTGGCTCCCCGCGGACGCGCCCACCGCCACCGCCGAGCACCTCGTGCCCGGCGGCACTCTCTACGACGTCACGGCGGGCTCGCTGCGCAGCGCGCTGGACGCGGCGCTGTCGTCGCCGTCCGGGCAGGGGGTCGCGGTCGACGGGGAGGGGCGGGTGGTCGGCGCGGTGAGCGCGGACGACGTGCTGGTCGCGCTCGCGAGCGCCCGGCGGGAACAGGCGGCGGCGTGATCAACGGCGGCGCGCAGCGCGCGCCCGCGCCAGCCGGTGGGACGTCGTGACCTGGGGCTGGATCCCGCGCAACCTTGAGCTGATCGGCCGGCTCACGGTGGAGCACGTGTGGCTGGCGCTGTTGCCGGTGCTGCTGGGGCTCGTGATCGCGCTGCCGCTCGGGTGGCTCGCGACCCGGACCCCGGCCGCCCGCACCGTGCTCGTCACCGTCACCGGGCTGCTCTACACGGTGCCGTCGCTGGCGCTGATCGTCATGATGCCGCTGGTCCTCGGTTTCGGGATCCTCAGCCCGCTCAACGTCGTCGTCGCGCTGACGGTGTACAGCGTCGCGCTGCTCGTGCGGTCGGTGGCCGACGCGCTGGACGCGGTGCCGGGCGTGGTCACGGCCGCGGCCACCGCGATGGGCTACACGCCGCTGCGCCGCTTCGTCGGGGTGGACCTGCCGCTCGCGGTACCGGTCGTGGTGGCGGGGCTGCGCGTCGCCGCCGTGTCGAACATGAGCCTGGTCACCGTCGGCGCGCTGGTCGGGATCGGCGGGCTCGGTCAGCTGTTCACCGAGGGTTACCAGCGCGCCATCTACTCCGAGATCGTGGCCGGCATCGTGCTGGTGATGCTGCTCGCGCTGGTCGTGGACGTGCTGCTGCTGGTGCTCGGCCGGGCGATCACACCGTGGACGCGGGTCGGCGCGACGGCGGGGCGGGCGTCGTGACCGCGGTCCTGGAGTGGTTCACGGACCCGGCGAACTGGTCGGGCGGCGACGGCGTGCCGATCCGGATGGCCGAGCACCTTTACTACACGCTGCTCGCGCTCGTGATCGCCGCGGCGATCGGGGTGCCGGCGGGCCTGCTCGTCGGGCACACCGGCCGGGGCGGTCTCGTCGTCGTCGGCCTGGCCAACAGCCTGCGCGCGCTGCCCACGCTGGGCCTGCTGGTGTTGCTCGTCGGGTTCGTCGGGATCGGGCTGGGTGCGCCGCTGGCGGCCCTCGTCGTGCTCGCCGTCCCGCCGATCCTCGCCGGCACCTACGCCGGCGTGCAGGCAGTGGACCGCGCGATCATCGACGCCGCCCGCGGCATGGGCATGGGCGAGCGCGAGGTGCTGCTGCGCGTGGAGCTGCCCAACGCGCTGCCGCTGCTGATGGGCGGTCTGCGCAGCGCGACGCTGCAGCTGGTGTCGACCGCGACGATCGCGGCGTACGTCGCGCTCGGCGGGCTCGGCCGCTACATCATCGACGGCCTGTCGGTGCGCGACTACGCGGAGATGGCGGCGGGCTCGATCCTCGTCGCCCTGCTGGCCGTCGCGCTCGACCTCGGCCTCGCGGGCGTGCAGCGATCGATCGTGTCGCCCGGCCTGCGCATCCCCCGGCCGACGCTGCGGGCCGTCCGGCCCACCGCGGCGCCGGCCACCACCGAGCTGCACACCCCGGCACGAGGAGGAGACCGATGACGAGAACACGCATCGCGGCGCTGGCGGCGATCCTGGGGCTGGCGCTCGCCGGCTGCGGCGGCGGCGGTGATCCACTCAGCAGCGGCGGCGGTTCGGGCGACGCCGGCGGCGCGGCCGGGCCCATCAAGATCGGCTCGGCCAACTTCCCGGAGAACGTGCTGCTCGCCCAGATCTACGGCCAGGCGCTGCAGGCCAAGGGCGTGCAGGTGGAGATCCTGCCGCCGATCCAGAGCCGGGAGGCGTACTTCCCGGGCCTGCGCGACGGCTCGATCGACCTGGTGCCCGAGTACACCGGCGTGCTGTTGCAGTTCCTGCAACCCAGCGCCCCGCAGAAGGCCCCCGACGAGGTCTACACCGCGCTCCAGGCGGCGGTCACCGCGCCGCTGAAGGTGCTCGCCCGCTCGGAGGCCGAGAACAAGGACGCCGTCGTCGTCACCCAGGCCTACGCCACGGCCAACAACCTGCGCACCATCGGCGACCTCGCCCCGCTGTGCCCGACGATCGCCTTCGGCGGGCCCCCGGAGTTCCAGACCCGCCCCGACGGCATCCCGGGCATCGAGAAGACCTACGGCTGCACGTTCGGCGAGTACAAGTCGCTCGACATCGGCGGGCCCCTCACCGTCACGGCGCTGAAGGACGGCGACGTCCAGGCCGCGGACCTGTTCACCACGGATCCGAGCATCACCGCCAACGGGTTCGTGGCGCTGGCGGACCCGGAGAACAACTTCGCCGCGCAGAACGTCGTGCCGCTGATCAACAGCACGAAGTCCACCCCGCAGGTGGAGCAGGTTCTCGACGACATCTCCGGCAAGCTGACGACCCAGGTCCTGCTGGACCTCAACGCCACCCTCGGCGGGCCGGACAAGCCCAACCCGGACGTCGTGGCGAAGGACTGGCTGACGGCCAGCGGCCTGCTGTAGTCGAACATCTGGGCAAGACGGGGGCGGGGAGGTTGAGTTGGACGAGTCGGGCGATGTCCGCATGCAGATCTTCGAGTTCCTCCGGCGCGAGGGGTTGGAGTTCGAGCGGGTCGGCGACAGCGACGACTACCGGGTGCGCGGTCTCGACGGCCGGATGTTCCGGTTCGAGCCGGTGTTCACCGTCCCTGCCGACCTTTTGCAGGAGTACCTGCAGCGGATGAGTGCCTCCTACCGGGACCGGCCGGACCCGCTCGGCGAAGCGCTGTCACTCACCCGGATGCACGCGACGGAGTACCTGACGACCGATCACGGCGGCGGCTGCAACGCCACGACGAGCCTCGGGTTCCGGCGCACCCGACGCGGTGACGTCGAGTTCTACGTCGAGCAGGAGGAACCGGACGGCAGCGCCCCGCCCCCCGGTGGCGAGGTCCTGGAGTGGACGGCGCACCGCCGAGGACGCTGACCGGTCTACCAGTCGCGCTCGTCGCGCCAGCCGGGGACGACGACGATCTCCTGGTGATCGACCACCCGGAGGCCCTCCTCGGCTGCCGCGGCGGCGAGCGCGTCGATGCAGGCGTCGGCCGCCGCGCCGGGGGTCGGCGCCTGTACGACGAACGTGCCGCTCAGGCCGATCGACCCGCCGGGGCCGCAACTGATCATCCCCGTGAAGTCGAAGCCGCGGTCGCGAAGTCGCTCGGCGACCCGCCGGTGCCTGCCCTCGTCGACCGTCGCGTCAGAGACGATGAGGATCGGGCGGACGTCCCACTGCCGCACGTCCGCCAACATCGTGGTGCCCGGCCGGCTGTCGTCGTGCGCGATGGCGCCGCTGTCATCGTCCCGGCCGACGGTCCGTCCGGACGCGGTCGCCGGGTCGTCGAAGCGCTGCTGGGCCGGGGAGACGTGGACCTCACCACCGACGAGATCATGGCGCTCACCCGCGGTGAATGAGTCCGGGACGATCGTCGACTCGAACGTGCTGCTCGACCTGTTCACGCAGAACCCGACGTGGGCGCCGTGGTCGGCGCGCCACCTCGCGGATGCACTCGACCGGGGGCCGGTACTGATCAACCCGGTCGTCTACGGCGAGGTGTCGCTGCGGTTCACCACGATCGAGGAGTTCGACGCGGCGCTGTCCGCCGACCCGGCTGAGGCGGACGCCCCACGCGCAGCGATTCGCCGGCCCGCAGGCCGGCAACGTGCCGTTAGCCTCCCCGGGTGCACGTCACGCAGCTGCGCCGCTACCCGGTCAAGTCGATGCTGGGCGAGAGCCTGGACGCGGCGACCGTCGAGGTGGAGGGCCTGGCCGGTGATCGCCGCCGCGCCCTGCTCGACGCCGGGACGGGCCGGGTGGCGACGGCCAAGCACCCGCGACTGTGGCGGGCGCTGCTGCAGTGCGCGGCGGAGACCGTCGACGGCGGGGTGCGGATCACCCTGCCGGACGGCGAGCACCTGCGCGCGGACGACCGGGACGCCGCGGCGCGGCTGTCCGCGTTGCTGGGACGTCGCGTAGCGCTGGCCGCGCAGCGGCCACCCGGCGCGGTGGTGGAGCGGCCCGATCCCGAGGACGTCATCGCCCACGGGGTGGAGGCCGACGTGCCGTTCGCGACGCTGGAGATCGCGCAGGGCGCGCCGGGGTCGACGTTCGTCGATTACGCGCCGGTGCACCTGATCACCACGGCCACGCTGGAGCGGCTCGGCATGGATGCAACGCGGTACCGGCCGAACGTGGTCGTGGCGTCGACGGGGCCCGCGTTCGCGGAGACGGACTGGGTGGGCCAGGAGATCGAGATCGACGACGTGGTGCTGCGGGTTGTGCTACCGACGCCGCGCTGCTCGGTGCCGACGCTCGCGCACGGCGTGCTGCCCCGCGACCCGGACGCCGTCCGCCCGCTGCTGCGCGACACCGCGTCGAGGTGCCGGGGTTCGGGGTCCTGCCGTGCGCGGGCGTCTACGCCCAGGTGGTCCGGCCGGGCACGCTGCGGGTAGGCCGTTCGGTCGCACTCGTCCGGTAGACCGACCTGTCTTGTGGCGTCGGCCTCATGCTGGCAGCATCCGTGGGGTCAGGCGCCCACCACCGCCGATGCTGAGGGACGTGCCTTCATGGCCGCGCTCGAACCGAGGAACTTTCTCCAGCCCTGCCTTCTGCTGTTGCTGCGCGAGCGGCCCGACCACGGCTACGAGCTGGCGGCGCGGCTGCGCCCGATGCACGACGGCGACGGCGACGCGGGCGCGGTGTACCGCACGCTGCGCGGCCTCGAACGCCTCGGGCTGGTGCGCTCGGAATGGCAGACCTCGGACGTCGGCCCCGCCCGGCGCACGTACTTCGTCACCGAGGAGGGCATGGATAGCCTCGACGAGCAGGCCGTGGGACTCGACCACACCCACGATGCCCTGCACGTGTTCCTGGACCGCTACCAGCGGGTCGTCGCCGCCGACTGTCGGGAGGGGAATCGAGATGACCGCCGGACCCGCGGCCGCGCGGGCGGCCTTCGCGCGGCGCGACACTCCCATCGCAGCGCTGGCAGCTGACGCGCACCTGCTCGCGCACGCCTGCCACGCCATGGCCGGGCGGTTCGCCGCGGGTGGGCGGCTCGTCGCCTTCGGGACGGGCACGGCCGCGGCCGACGCCGCGCACGTGGTGGTCGAGTTCGTGCACCCGGTGATCGTCGGGAAGCGGGCGCTGCCGGCGCTGGCGCTGCCCGGCGGGACGTCGGGGTTCGCCGCCGAGCTGACGCTGTTCGCCGACCCGGCCGACATCGCGCTGGCCTTCGCCCAGGACCGGGCGGGCGCAACAGCGGTGGCCCCGGCGATGCGCGCCGCCCGCGAGCGGGGACTGCTCACGGTGGCGCTGCTCGGCCTCGACCGCGGCGACTGCGCCGCCGACCACGTGCTCAGCGTGCCCAGCGCCGATCCGCGGGTGGTGCGGGAGGGGCACGTCACCGCCTACCACGTGCTGTGGGAGCTGGTGCACGTGTTCCTCGACGCGCCGCACGCGGTGCTCGATGCGGCGCAGGTGCCCGCGTGATCCCCGACCCGAGCCCCGGCGAGGTGTGCATCACCTGCTCCGACCAGGCGCTGCCGTTCGTGGTGCTGGCCCTGCTCGACGACGACCTCGCGCTCGTCGACACCGGTGCCGGGCCGGCCGCGGCGGAGGAGATCAGCGTCGCGCTCGTCGACGCCGCGGTGGGCGACACGGTGCTCGTGCACGCGGGCGAGGCGATCGCGCGGGTCGACGGCGAATCGGTGGCGCCGTGACCCTGGAGTCGCTCTACCCGTTCCTGCACGCCGGGCGCACCGACCTGCCGTCGTTGCTCGCCGACGTCGCCCGCTCCACGGCGGAGAAGGTCGCCGAGATCGAGCGGTTGCGGGCCACCGTGATCGACGCGGAGGACGAGGCGTTGGCGGCGTGCGCCGCGGCGATGGCGGCCCGGTTCGACCGTGGCGGGCGCCTGCTCGCCTTCGGCAACGGCGGGTCGGCCACGGACGCGGCGGCCGTCGCGGCACTGTGCGTCGATCCCGGGCCCGGGTGGCGCGCGTTGCCGGCGCTGGCCCTGGCCACCGACGTCGCCACCCTCACCGCGCTGGCCAACGACGTGGGCTTCGAGCTGGTCTTCGCCCGTCCGCTGGCCGCGGCGGGGCGCCCGGACGACATCGCGCTGGGCCTGTCCACCAGCGGCGGCTCGGCCAACGTGCTGCGCGGTCTCGCCGCCGCGCACGAGCGCGGCATGCTCACCGTGGGCCTGGCCGGCTACGCGGGGGGCGCGATGGCCGAGGCCGCGGCGCAGGGCGTGCTGGAGCACCTGTTCGTCATGCCGTCGGCGTCGGTGCACCGCATCCAGGAGGCGCAGACAACGACCTACCACGTGCTCTGGGAACTGGTGCAGGGGGAACTGGTGCAGGGGGAACTGGTGCAGGGAGCGCTCGGGTCGTGACCCCGCTGGTGCGCCGCCGCGTGCGCGTGCGCGGGATCGTGCAGGGCGTCGGCTACCGGCCGTTCGTGTACGGGCTGGCGGTGGAACTGGGCCTGCGCGGGTTCGTCGGCAACGACGCCGCGGGCGTGGTGATCGAGATCGAGGGCGCCGTCGAGGCGTGCGAGAAGCTGGTCGCCGCGCTGGGCGAGCGGGCGCCCGCCCTGGCGCAGGTCACCGAGGTGACCGCCGAGGACATCTTGCCGGGCACCGACACGGCGTTCGTGATCGCCGCCAGCACGGCGGGACGGGCCGACACGCTGATCTCGCCGGACTCGGCCACCTGCGCGGACTGCCTGCGCGAGCTGCGCGATCCCGCCGACCGCCGCCACCGCCACCCGTTCGTCACGTGCACCAACTGCGGCCCGCGGTACACGATCGTCACCGGCGTGCCCTACGACCGGGCGGCCACGACGATGGCCGGTTTTCCGATGTGCCCGGCGTGCGCCGCCGAGTACCACGACCCCGGCGACCGGCGGTTCCACGCGCAGCCGGTGTGCTGCCCGGACTGCGGCCCGACGCTGCGACTGCTCGACGCCACGGGCGGGGTGCTCGCCGCCGGGCGGGGCGGGCCCGCGGTGATCGCCGGTTCGGGACGGGAAGCCGTGGTGGGCGCGGTCGCACGTCCCGAAGCGATGATCACGGCCCGCCCCGGCGCCCGCCCGACCCCGGACGGGCCGCCCGACCCGATTGCCGCCGCCGCCGGGCTGCTGCGCGGCGGCGCGGTGCTCGCGGTGAAGGGCCTGGGCGGCTACCACCTGGCGGCGATGGCCGCCGACGAGGCCGCCGTGGCCGCGCTGCGCGCCCGCAAGCACCGCGAGGACAAGCCGTTCGCGGTGCTCGTGCGCGACGTCGCCGCGGCCCGCGCGCTCGCCGAGCTCGACCCGGCCGAGGAGGCGCTGCTCGCCTCCCGCCGGGCGCCGATAGTGCTGCTGCGCCGCCGTCCGGGCGCGGCCGTGGCCCCGTCGGTCGCGCCCGGCAACGCGCACCTCGGCGTCCTGCTCGCCTACACCCCCGTGCACCACCTGCTGCTCGACGCGCTCGGCGGTGCGCCGATCGTGCTGACCAGCGGAAACGTCTCCGACGAGCCGATCGCGCACCTCGACGGCGACGCCCGCGAGCGGCTGCGCGGCATCGCTGAGGCGTTCCTCACCCACGACCGCCCCATCCACACCCGCACCGACGACTCGGTGCTGCGCGTCGTCGAGGGCCGGGTGCTGCCGGTGCGCCGGTCGCGCGGCTACGCCCCCGAGCCGGTGCGGCTGGCCCAGGTGCCGTCGGCGACGGTGCTGGGCTGCGGCGCCGAGCTGAAGAACACCTTCTGCGTGCTGCGCGGGAACGAGGCGTTCCTGTCCCACCACGTCGGCGACCTGGAGAACGCCGAGACCCTGCGCGCCTACACCGACGGCGTCGCGCACCTGCAGCGGCTGCTCGACGTGGCACCCCGGGTGCTGGCCCACGACCTGCACCCCGAGTACCTGTCCACGAAGTACGCGCTGGCCCGCGCCGACAGCGAGGACGTCGAGCTGGTGGGGGTGCAGCACCACCACGCCCATCTCGCCGCGTGCCTGGCCGACAACGACGAGCCCGGGCCCGTGATCGGCATCGCCTGCGACGGGCTGGGTTACGGCACCGACGGCACGCTGTGGGGTGGGGAGGTCATGGAGGTGTCGCTGGCCGGGTTCCGGCGCCTGGCGCACCTCGAACCGGTGCCGCTGCCCGGTGGGGTCACGGCGATCCGCCAGCCGTGGCGCACGGCGGCATCCTGGCTGCGCGCGGCGGGCGTCGACGTGGCGGGCCTACCGGTCGCCGCGACCCCGGGCTGGCCGCTGGTCGCCCGGCTGCTCGACTCCGGCGCGCCGATGCCCGTGACGACGAGCGTGGGCCGGCTCTTCGACGCCGTCGCCGCGATCGCCGGGGTGCGCGCGACCGTCCACTACGAGGGCCAGGCCGCGATCGAGCTGGAGCAGGCGGCCGACCCGGCCGTCACCGAGCCCTATCCGGCCGCCGTCGACGGCCCGCTGATCCGCGGCGGCGACCTCGTGCGCGCCGTCGCCGCGGACGTGCACGCCGGGGTGCCCACCGGGGTGGTCGCCGCCCGGTTCCACCACGGCCTCGCCGCCGTCCTCACCGTGGCCGCGACGCGTGCCGCGACGGCGCAGCGACTGGACGCCGTCGCGCTCTCCGGCGGGGTCTTCCAGAACGTCGCGCTGCTGGGCGCGCTCACCGCCCGCCTGCGCGGCGCGGGGCTGCGGGTGCTCACCCACTCCCGCGTGTCCTGCAACGACGGCGGCATCAGCCTCGGGCAGGTGGCGGTCGCCGCCGCCCGCCGCGCGCCCTGACAGGTCCCGGCGCTTCAGCGCGGACCGATCGGGTAGCCCGTACCCGACCGTGCATCCGATCGGAAGGAAGCCATGAAGGCCGTCGTGTTCAAGGAGCCCTACAAGGTCGCCGTGGAGCAGGTGCCCGACCCCCGCATCGAGCACCCGTCCGACGTGATCGTCAAGATCACCACGTCCAACATCTGCGGCTCGGACCTGCACCCCTACGAGGGTCGTGCCCCGCTCGACGCGGGCATGGTGCTGGGCCACGAGAACATGGGGATCGTCGAGGAGGTCGGTTCCGCGGTGGGCCGCGTCCGGGTCGGCGACCGGGTGTCGGTTCCGTTCAACATCTCGTGTGGCACCTGCCGCAACTGCGACGCCGGCTGGACGAACGCGTGCCTGCGGGCCAACCCGACCGGGCGCCCGACCGCCGGCTACGGCTACCCGATGATGGGCCCGTACTGGGGCGGCCAGGCCGAGTACCTGCGCGTGCCGTGGGCCGATGCCAACCTGCTGGAGCTGCCCGCGGGCAGCGAGCACGAGAACGACTTCACGATGCTGTCGGACATCTTCCCGACCGGCTACCACGGCACTGAACTGGCGAACGTCACCCCGGGCGACACCGTGGCGGTCTACGGCGCCGGCCCGGTGGGGCTGATGGCCGCGCACTCGGCGTGGCTGCGCGGGGCGTCGCAGGTGTTCGTCGTGGACAAGGAGCCCGACCGGCTGGCGCTGGCCGAGCGCTTCGGCGCCACCGCGGTGAACCTCGCCGACGCCGACCCGACCGAGGTGATCATGGACGGCACCGGTGGCTTCGGTGTCGACTGCGGCGTGGAGGCCGTCGGGTACCAGGCCCACGACCCGACCGGCCAGGAGCACCCGGAGCTGGTGCTCGACAAGCTCGTGGAGGTCGTGCGGTCCACGGGCCGGATCGGCGTCGTCGGCGTGTACGTCACCCCGGATCCGGGGGCGGCCACCGAGGGCGCCAAGGAGGGCCGCATCGGGTTCGACTACGGCGCGGTGTTCGACAAGAACATCCAGCTCGGCCACGGCCAGTGCCCCGTGAAGCGCTACAACCGGCAACTGCGCGACCTGATCATCCGCGGCCGCGCCACGCCGTCGCTGATCGTGTCGCACGAGCTGTCGCTCGACGAGGCACCGCAGGCCTACGACCAGTTCGACAAGCGCACCGACGGCTGGACGAAGGTCCTGCTGCGCCCGGCCGCCTGACGATCTAGCACACCTCCCGGGCGGCTGACGTAGGCGCCGCCGGACGCGGTGCTCGGGCGTGGAGTGCAGGTGCGGACCGAGCTGGTCGGCGAACAGCCACAGCGGGGTGGTCACGGGGGCCGAATGTCCACCCTGCACACCCCGCCCGCCCGGCGGACACTGCCCGCGTGACGACGACGGAGCGCGCGTACCGCCTGCTCACCGAGCCCGACGACGAGGGCCGTGCGTGCGCGGCGATCCCGGACGAGGCGTGCGCGCAGGCGCCGCGCAACTTCGCGCTCAACCTCGGCAACGGCGCGGCCACGAAGCTGGCCGAGCAGGTCGCGAGCCCGGGCGTGGTGCTGCCGCTGATGCTGGCCACGGTCGGCGCGCCGGTCGGGCTCGTGGGCGCGCTCGAACCGGTCCGGCGCGGGCTGGCGCTCGTCCCGCAGCTCGCCGTGTCCGGGCGGCTGCGGGCGTACGCGGTGCGCAAGTGGTTCTGGGTCGGCGCCGGCATCGTGCAGGGCGCCACGCTGGTCGCGATGGCGGCCGTGGCGGCCGCGGGGTCCGGGGTGCTCGCGGGAGTGCTGGTCGTCGCCGTGCTGGCGGTGTTCAGCATCGCCAGCGGGATCGGCTCGCTCGCCTTCCAGGACGTCGTCGGCAAGACCGTGCCGAAGCCCGTGCGCGGCCGGCTGCTCGGGATGCGGGCCACCGCGGGCGGCGTCGCCACCCTCGTCGTCGGGGTCGCGCTCCAGGCCACCCTCGGCGCGGACACCTCCCGCGGCGTGTTCGTCGCGCTGCTGCTGGCCGCCGCGGTTCTGTGGGTGGCGGGCTCGGTGCTGTTCGCGTTCACCCGTGAGGTGCCCGGCGCCACGGACGGCGGCCGCGACGCGCTGGCCGAGTCGCGCCAGGGGCTGCGGCTGCTGCGGACCTCGTCGCCGTTGCGGCGCTACGTGCTCGCCCGCGCGCTGCTCACCGTCGTCGAGGTGGCGCTGCCGTTCTACGCGCTGTACGCGGCGGGCGCCGGGGCCGGCGCCGCGGCCATCGGCGGGTTGCTGGTCGCCGTGGGCGTGGCGAACCTCGTGTCCAACCCCGTCTGGGGCCGGCTGACCGACCGGGGCTCCAGCAGATTCGTGCTCGCCGCCGCGGGCGTCGTCTCGGCGCTCGCCACCGCCGTCGCGCTGGTGCTCGGCGCGGTCGCCGGCGTACCACCGGAGGCGTTCGCGGCGGTGTTCCTGCTGGCCAGCGGCGCCGAGGCCGGGGTGCGGCTGGCCCGGCGCTCGTGGGTGATCAACGCCGCACCGCCCGACGAGCGGCCGCTGTGGATCTCGGCGTCCAACGCCGTCGCGGGCGTGGTGACGCTCGCCCTGGCCGCGCTCGGGGTGCTCGGCCAGGTGCTCGGCGTCGCCGCGGTGCTGTGGGTGGTGCTCGCGATGGCGCTCGCCGGGTCCGTCGCGGCGGTCGCCATGCCCGCCGACCGGACGCGGTGACGCGATCAGCCGACGGGCGGCGGGGCGGCGCCGCGGCCCAGCGACCACGTCCGGCCGCCGCCCAGCGTGCCCGGCCGGACGGCGTGGTCGCGGGGGCGGAAAGCCGCGGCGAGCAGTTCCTCGGCGTCGCCGCCGGCGTCCGTCACGAGGCACGGGGCACGGAACGGGCACGGGCCGCACCGCGCCGCCGACGGGTTCGGGTACGGGCGGGTGCCCGGGTCGATGAGTTCGGCGAGCTGCGCGGCCAGCCGGGCGCCGCACGCCGCCACCTCCGCGGTCCGCCGCGGCACCTGCACCCGCCGGAACCCGTCGCCGAACCGCACCCGCAGGTCGTACTCCGGCGCGACCTCGACCCACCGGCCGGTCGCGCCGTGCTGCGCGACGCCGCCTCGCGGCCCGGCCGGCGGGGGAGCGGGCCGGGCCGACGGGTCGAGCAGCAGCTCGGTGTGGATCGTCCCCTGCACGTGCCGGCCCGGGTTGGCGTGCTCCCAGGCCCAGCACCACGTCAGGCAGCGGTCGTCGCGGACCAATGCGTCGACGTCGGGGAACGCGCCGTCGACGAACCGGTGCTCCAGCAGCCAGTAGCCGTTCTCGGCGTCCATGGCGAGCACGTCGGCGCGGTCGCGGTAGCGCACCGCCCGCGTGCCCACGGCCAGCTCGCGGCCGGCCGCCGCCGGGTCCGGGACCTGGACGTCCAGCTCGGCGAGCACCTGGACCGGCGCGAACTCGTCCACCTCCGGTGCCCAGCCGACGTAGGCCTCCAGCAGGTCCAGGCCGCGCTGAGCCCGCTCGTCGGCGGCGCGGGCGACGTCGGGCGGCAGCGCCGCCAGCTCGTGCGCGGCGAGGTGGCGGGCCCGCTGGGCCGCGACGACGTCGGCGAACGCCTTGCGTACCAGGGGCAGCACGACCGAGGGCTGCCAGTCCCACATCCCGGGGAAGTAGTAGACGGCCAGCGCCGCCCGCACCGCCTCCTCGACGTCCACCGCGGCGCCGGGCCGGGCCGGTTCCAGGTTGCGCCGCTCCCGCGCCGACAGGTCCCAGCGGCGGCGGCACTCCAGGAACGCCACGCGGTCCTCGACCCCGACGACGTGGTGCACGGTCACCTGAGGCGGCGGAGCCAGTCGTACCAGGCGTCCATCCCGTCGCCGCGGGTCGCGGACACCTCGATCGCCTCGACGCCGGGCCGGGCGCGGCGGGCGCCGTCGAGGCAGCGGGCCACGTCGAAGTCCACGTAGGGCAGCAGGTCGATCTTGTTGACGAGCACGAGGTCGGCGGTGCGGAACATGTGCGGGTACTTGAGCGGCTTGTCCGCGCCCTCGGTGACCGACATGATCACGACGCGGGCGGCCTCGCCCAGGTCGAACAGCGCCGGGCACACCAGATTGCCCACGTTCTCCACGAACAGCAGCGAGCCCCGCTCGGGGTTCAGCGCCGCCAGCCCCTGCGCCATCATCTCGGCGTCGAGGTGGCACCCCGCGCCGGTGTTGATCTGCAGGGCCCGGGCGCCCGCCGCCCGGATGCGCTCGGCGTCGAACACCGTCTCCTGGTCGCCCTCCAGAACCGCCACCGGCAGCTCGCCCGCCAGGTCGCGGACCGTGCGTTCCAGCAGCGTGGTCTTGCCCGAGCCGGGCGAGCTCATCAGGTTGAGCGCGACGATCCCGAGCTCGGCGAGGCGCCGGCGGTTGACGGCGGCGAGATCGTCGTTCTTGGCGAGCAGGTCGATCTCCAGCGCGACGGTCTGCGCGTCCCGCTCGTGGCGGACGTCGCGGTGCGGGCGCTCACCGGGCCCGTGCGAGTGGCCGTCGTGGCCGTCGTGCCCGTGGCCGGTCCCCCCGTGGCTGGTCCCCCCGTGGCCGTGGCCCTGCCCGTGGACGCCGCCCGCGTGCGCCGGGTCCTCCATCCGCACGCCGGCGCCGTGACAGCCGCACGTCGCGCACATCAGGCCACCTCCACCTCTCGGATCCGCAGCTCGGTGCCGCCGGTGACAGCGATGTCGGCGCTGCCGCACCCGTCGCACAGCGGCAGCACCTCGGAGGTGTCGAAGTCGACCCCGCACGCGCGGCAGCGCGCGCGGCCCGGCGGCTCGTCGATCTCCAGCGCGGCGCCCTCGCAGGTGGTGCCGACCGCGACCATCTCGAAGCAGAACCGCATCGAGTCCGGCACGATCCCCGACAAGCGCCCGACCTCCAGCCGGATCCGGCGCACCGGGGCGTCACGCATCCGGGACGTGATCGTCGTGACCACGCTCTGGGTGATCGACAATTCGTGCACGGTCGGCTCAACAGATCCGCGGCAGCGGGTCGCCGACCAGCAGGTCGACGATCCGGGTGCCACCGAAAGCGGTGCGCAGCAGCACCAGCCCGGGCGGGTCCTCGGCCACGGTGCCGATCCCCGCCGCGCCCTCGCCGCGGGGATGGGCGGGCAGTGCGGCGAGCGCGGCGTCCGCCCGGTCCGGGGCGACGACGGCGACGAGCCTGCCCTCGCACGCCACGTACAGCGGGTCGATCCCCAGCAGCTCCGACGCCCCGTTGACGACCGGCCGGATCGGTAGCGCGGCCTCGTCGAGCACCACCGCCACCTGCGAGGCCACCGCCACCTCGTTACAGATCGTGGCGACCCCGCCGCGGGTGGCGTCGCGCAGGCAGCGCACCCCGTCGCCGCACGCGTCGAGTACCCCTGCGGTGATCTCGTGCAGCGGTGCGGTGTCGGAGACGATGTCGGCGGAGATGTCCAGCTCGCCGCGCGCCAGCATGATCGTCACGCCGTGGTCGCCGATCGGGCCGGAGACGAGCACCACGTCGCCGGGGCGGGCGGTGGCGGCGGACAGGACGAGGTCGCGGTCGAGCAGGCCCACCCCCGCGGTGGTGACGAAGCAGCCGTCGGCCTTGCCGCGCTCGACGACCTTGGTGTCGCCGGTGACGATCTGCACGCCCGCGGCCTGCGCGGCTGCGGCCATGGACGCGACGATCCGGCGCAGGTCCGCGACCGGGAAGCCCTCCTCCAGGATGAACCCGCACGATAGGTACAGCGGCCGCGCCCCGCACATCGCCAGGTCGTTGACGGTGCCGTTCACGGCGAGGTCGCCGATGTCGCCACCGGGGAAGAACAGCGGCGACACCACGTAGGAGTCGGTGGTGAAGGCCAGCCGCCCCGCCGACACGTCGGCCGGGTCCAGCGGCAGCGACGCCCCGTCCTCCAGTTGCTCCAGCACGGGGTTGCGGAAGGCGTCGAGGAACACGGCCTCGATCAGCGTGTGCGTCGCCTTGCCGCCCGCGCCGTGCGAGAGGGTGATCCGCTCCTCCTTGACCTTCGGCCGCCGCCGCCGGGCCCTGTCGATGCGCGCCAGCACCTGCTCCTCGCGGGTGAGGTGCTCGGCGCCGGTGTGGCCGCGGTGCGCGGTGTCGGCGGCTGCCTCGGCCTCGGCCGCACCGTCCCGGGCAGCCTCCGCCACCGCCTCCTCGGCCCACCCCGCCTGCCGCACGTCCGGCGTCATGTCCCCGTCCCCGTCCCCGGCTCCGGCCGCTCGCACACACCCGCGGACGCTCGCACCCAGGCCGCACGCTGTGTGCCGGCGACGCGGGGTGTGTGCGAGCGCTGCTGGTCGTTCATCGGGCGACGGTGGGGGTGGGGAGGTCTACGGCGGCTCCTCCGGCGGCGGAGCGCACGCGCTGGCGGCTGAACCGGCCGAAATTGTAGTACGCCGCGCACGCGCCCTCGCTGGACACCATGCACGTCCCGATCGGCGTCTCGGGGGTGCACGCGGTGCCGAACACCTTGCACTCCCACGGCCGCAGCACGCCCTTGAGCACCTCGCCGCACTGGCAGGCCTTCGGGTCGGCGACCCGCACGCCGGGCACGTCGAAGATCCGCTCGGCGTCGAACGCGGCGTACGCCTCGCGCACCCGCAGCGCGGAGTGCGAGATGAAGCCGAGGCCGCGCCACTCGAAGTGCGGCCGTAGCTCCAGCACCTCGCCGATCACCTGCAGCGCCTTGGGGTTGCCCGCCCACGGCACCACCCGCGCGTACTGGTTCTCCACCTCGCAGCGGCCCTCACGCAGCTGCAGCAGCAGCTGGTACACCGACTGCAGGATGTCCAGCGGCTCGAACCCCGCGCAGACCAGCGGCTTGCCCTCGCGCGAGGCGATCCAGTCGTAGGGCTGGCAGCCGATCACGGTGCTCACGTGCCCGGGGCCGATGAAGCCGTCCAGGCGCAGGTCGGGGGAGTCGAGGATCGCCTTGATCGCCGGCAGGATCGTGACGTGGTTGCAGAACACCGAGAAGTTGTCGAGCTTGTCCGCCGCGGCCCGCAGCACCGTCATCGCGGTGGACGGCGCGGTGGTCTCGAACCCGATCGCCATGAACACGACGCGCTTGTCGGGGTGCTTGCGGGCGATCTTCAGCGCGTCCAGCGGGGAGTACACCATCCGGATGTCCGCACCCGCGGCCTTGGCGTCGAGGAACGACCCGCGGCCACCGGGCACCCGCAGCATGTCCCCGAAGCTCGTCAGGATCACGTCGTCGTGCTCGGCGATCGCGATGGCGTCGTCCACCCGGCCCATCGGCAGCACGCACACCGGGCAGCCCGGGCCGTGCACCAGCGAGATCGTCTCGGGCAGGTGGTCCTCCAGCCCGTGCTTGTAGATGGTGTGGGTGTGCCCGCCGCACACCTCCATGAACTTGTACTGCCGGCCGGGCTCGCACAGTGCGGCGATCTTGGTGGACAGCACCCGCGCCGTCGTGGCGTCGCGGAACTCGTCGACGAACTTCATGCCGGGCCTCTCACGTGATGTCGGAGGCGGCCAGGGCCTCCAGCTCTTCGGTGTAGGCGTCACCCAGCCCCATGAGGAAGTCCAGCGACGCCTTGGCCTCCGCCTCGTCGATCTTGGAGAGGGCGAAGCCGACGTGGATGAGGATCCAGTCGCCGGGCACGACGCCGCCCTCCTCGCTGAGCAGGCCGATGTTCACCGCCCGCTTGACGCCCTCGACGCTGACCATGGCGAGGTCGGGGTGATCGGCCATCAGCTCGATCACCTCACCCGGGATTCCCAGGCACATGGGTGCTCCTCTCCTCGTGTGCGAGCAGCTCGGTGGCGATCTCGGCGGTGGCCGTGACCGCGCGGTCCACCGCTGCGGCCACCGGAGGGCTCAGCCCGATGGCCTCCTCGAACGATGCGGCCTCGCAGGCGACGACGACCACGCGCTCGACCGGGCGCTCGACGCCCATCGCGGCGGCCAGTTCGCCGATCATGGCGAGCACGACGTCGGGATCGATCTCGTGGCCGCCGCCCAGCGACGGCCCGATCGGCGACGGGGCGCCGGTCAGCTCGTGCTCCAGCGCGTAGAGCGTGCCCGGCTCGCCGCCGCGGCTGATCGCGTCCACCAGGACGAGCGCCGCGTACCCGTCGAGCAGCCGGTAGGCGAGGTCGCGCGCGCGCAGGCCCACGTCGACAAGCTCGATGCCCTCGGGCAGGCCGCCGCGCTCGGTCAGCCGCCGCACGACCTCGACGCCGAAGCCGTCGTCGGACAGCGTCATGTCCCCGACGCCCGCCACCAGCACCCGCCCGGTCATGTGGCGGCCTCCAGCTCGTCGGGGCGGAAGTAGCGGAAGCGGCCGTGCGCGAGCTGCATCTCCGCGCCCGGGTCGCCGTCGATCGACACCGCGACGTGCACGCCGCCGTCGACGTCGTGCACCACCGCCTGCACCGTGGCGGTCATCCCCAGCAGGAACGCGTCCTGGGCGTCGCTGCTGCGCCCGGGCCGCAGGACCACGTGGCTGCCCTTGGCCACCGGCACGCCGTCGACCAGCACGGAGTCGGTGTCGGGATCGACCGAGGCGTCCGCCCCGGGGTTCCACCAGGGCACCGACGCGGGCGGGAGCACGTCGGCGCTGTCGCCGCCGAAGGACGGCGGGGCGGTGCCGAACAGCGGGTCGCCGGGGCCGAAGGGGCGGTCGGTGCCGATCGTCGGGATGTCGTCGAAGGAGGCGGCGGAGCGCGATGCCGGGCGCATCGACCGGATCGCCCCGTGCAATCGCTCCAGAATCTCCGGCGGCATGGCGTCCACCGAGTCGATGATCGACGCGGCGCGCGGGTCGGTGGCCCGGGCCTCGCTCTTCTCCTCGTCGGTGAGGGTGAGCGTGCGCAGGGTGAGGATCTCGTCGTTCTCCAGCCCGTCGAACAGGTTGATCGTCGACTCGGGCGCGATCTGCGGGTGGTCGTGCAGGATGATCGGCGAGCTGAGCACGAGGTCGGTGCGGTCCTCCGGTCCGGCGAGCACCGGCCAGGTGTGCTCGTTGACGCACTGCCTGGTCATCGGCTCGGCCCACCGGGGGTGGTCGGTCAGCGAGAGGAACGTCGCGCCGGGCACCTGCACCACGGTGTGCGCGGCGATCAGCGACGTGCGCAGCACCTCCTCGCGCGGCGCGCCCGGCGCGCATCCCCCGTCGTTGACGACGTCGAGCCGCAACCGGTGCACCAGGTACGGCCCCGCGATGTCGGTCGCGCTCACCAGCACCCGCCCGCGCACCGGCCACGACGTGCGCACCAGCCGCCCGGCGACGGTGCCGTCGATGGCGGGCAGGTCCTCGACGGTCTCGGCGGCGGGCAGGTCGATCGGCACCGTCTGCTCGCCGGCCAGCAGCGCGATCAGCGGGAGCGCCGCGTCGACGTGCGCCGGGATGCCCTCCTCGAAGCGCAGGTGCCGGACCCCGTCGACGGTGAGGTCGTCCACCGGCGTCCCGTCCGGGGTGCACGGCTGCCGGTTCTCCAGCCGCAGGAACCGCACCCGCAGCCGCACCGTGTCGGCCGGGCCCGGTTCGAGCAGGCACTCGGTGCGGTTGGCGCTGGGCTCGGTGGGATCACCCTCGGGGGTGAGCACGCCGAACTGCCAGCGCACCCGGTTCTTCTGCGCCGACGCCCGGTAGGGGTAGAGCAGGTAGCCCTCGAACAGCACCGCGTCGGCGACGGCGGCGACCTCGTCGAGCACGGTCTCGAAGTCGGTCACGGGTGTCCCCCCGCCTCTTTCAGCAACCGCTCGAACGTGTCGTCCCACGTCGGGATGACGTGCTCGGAGCGGTACGCCGACAGCGCGTCGAGGGTCGGGCGGGTGATCCGCACCCAGGTGGCGTCGGGGTAGTGCTCGTCCATCGCGGCACGCCAGGTGGCGACGGGCAGCCGGAACGGCGCCTCGGCGTGCCAGTCCACCAGCCCGAGCTGCACGCCGTCGTCACCGGCGTAGTAGACGACCCCGGAGAACAGCAGCAGCAGCGGCACGTCGCGCTGCGGGCCCGGCTCGGACTCGAGGCCGTGGAAGTACTTCGTGGCGGCGATGTCGAGGTCGTAGGTGAGCGGCACGTTCACCTCGGTGTCGGTGCTGCCGGTGAACCCGTTGACCGTGGTGGCGACCGTGGTGAGCTGCAGCGGGTTGAGCGTGCTGCCCCAGCGCGACGGCTCGCCGAACAGGTCGACCAGCCGCGCCTGCTCCGCCGCGGTGTACATCCGGCCCTTGGGTTCGATGCGGATCTGGCAGCGCAGCGCCACCGAGTGGATCCGGCGGCCGCTGTCGTCGCCGATCCGGACGGTGAACAGCAGCGCGGGCCCTGCCGCGAACGGCTCGGGCCGGGCACCGATGCAGGCGAAACGCAGCACGTCAGATCTCCTGGACCGGCACCGCGGCCGACCGCAGCGCGTCGAAGAAGGCGTCGATCTCCCGCCAGGCGTCGGACCCGCCGTCGAAACCGCGCCAGTGCAGCCGCACGATCCCGACGAGCCGGTAGCACGCGTCGATCGGCACGAGCAGGCATTCGGGTGCGCCGTCGTCGGAGCGCCCGCGGCGCACCAGCAGGGCCTCGACGTCGGGTTCCAGCTCCGCGCCGAGCCGCCCCGCGGCGACACCGGTGGCGAACGCGTCGAGCTCCAGCTCGCTCTCGGTGGCCCCGGCCGGGCTCGGGTAGCAGGCGATGACCTTTCCCTGAGCCGAGTTGTGCAGGAAGAACGCCATCCCGACGGGGATCTGCAGCGCATCCCACTGGTGCTCGGTGAGCGTGAAGTCGGGGTCGGTCAGGTAGCGGTCGGGCACCCGCCGGTAGCCGCCACCGCCGCCCGCGCCCGGGTTGGAGAACAGGAACCCGCACGGTCCGCACGCGCACACCATCCGCCGCTCGACGACGTGCACGAGGTGCGGGTGCTGGGGCGGGACGGGCTTGGCGCACATCTCACATACCTCGGGCGCCCGGTACCCGGCGGGGGCGCCCAGGAACCGGCGCAACGAGGCCATGCCACGGGTCATGAGACTCTTTCGGCGGGCGCCCTCGCGAGCTCGGGCGACGGTTCGGCGGGGCGGAACCCGATCTGCAGCAGCGGTGGCCCGGACGGGGTCGCGTCGAACACGACCCCGGACGTCTCCGGGGCGAGGTCGCTGATCGCGGACGCGACGATGTCCTTGATCGTGTCCATCCCGCAGCCGCCACCCGCCACGATCACGTGCACGCGGCCCTCGCCGTCGATCTCGCCGAGGGTGATCCCGGACCCGTGCGAGCCCAGCTTGCGCCGCGCGGTGTCCATGGCGTGACCCAGCCGCTGCTCCAGCGACACGGGATGCAGGTCGTGCAGCGCGAGCAGGCCCGCCACCAGCTGGTCGGCCGCCATCCGGTGGATCATGGTGTCGCCGGCCCCGGCCCGGACGATCGCGATGATCTGCTCCAGGCCGGAGCCGTAGAACCGCATGAGGACGCGGACGAGCTCCTCGGCCGCGTGCCCCACGCCGGGCCCGCCCTCGCCGGCGATCTGCTCCAGCAGTTCTTCGATCCGCTGGGCCAGTCCGGGCGGGTCCAGGTGCGTCGATGCCATGTATTCAGGCCTTCTCAGATGATGTTGAGCATCGACGGCGACGTCATGCGGTGCAGCGGTTTGCCGTCGCCCTTGTACATGTGCACGCCACACGGCAGGCACGGGTCGAAGCTGCGCACGGCCCGCATGATGTCGATGCCCTTGAAGTTCTCCCCGCGGCTCTCCTCGAAGATCGGGGTGTTCTGCACCGCGTCCTCGTAGGGGCCGGGCGTGCCGTAGGAGTCGCGCACGCTGCCGTTCCACGGGGTGGGCGGGTACGGGTGGTAGTTGGCGATCTTCCCGCCACGGATGACCATGTGGTGGGACAGCACGCCGCGGACCGCCTCGGTGAAGCCGCAGCTGATGGCCTCGTCCGGGACCGTGAACTTCTGCCAGGTCTTCGTGTTGCCGCCGCGCACCTCGGCGAGCGCCTTCTCGATGAAGTGCAGCGCGCACCCGGCCGCGTAGGCCTGGAAGTAGGTGCGTGCCCGGTTGCGCTCGATGGCGTTGGACAGCGGCTTGCCCTGCTTGTCGACCGGGGGCTTCCAGACGAACTGGACCTCCGGCTTGAGCACCGTGCGCGGCAGGTTGATCTCGATGCTGTGCCCGGTGGCCTTGACGAACCCGCCCGCGTCGACCAGGCCGGACAGCGCCGTCGGCCACAGCCGCGCGAGCGGGCCGCCACCGGTGTCGAGGGCGAGGTGGTCCTTGCCGTCGTACCAGCGCGGCGACATCGTCCAGGAGTACTTGTCGTCGAAGTCGCGCTTCTGCGGGGCCGGGATCGTGTGCTGGTTCCAGGGGTGGCGCCGGTCCTCCGGGTTGCCCAGCGGGTCGTGCGTGGCGAACATCTCCTGGTCGGTCCAGTCCCGGTAGAACGAGCTGCCGAGCAGGATCCGCAGGCCCAGGTTGATCTCGACGAGGTCGTTGGTGACGAGCTTGCCGTCCACCACCACACCCGGCGTGACGAACATCTTGCGACCCCAGTGGGTCATGTTCCGGTAGCTGAAGTCGCAGTGGTCCGGGTCCTGGAACGAGCCCCAGCAGCCGAGCAGCACGCGCCGGCGGCCGACCTCCTCGTAGCCGGGGATGGCCTCGTACATGAAGTCGAACAGGTCGTCGTGCAGCGGCACGACCCGCTTCATGAACTCCACGTACCGCATGAGGCGGGTGTAGTAGTCGGTGAACAGCTGGATGGTGGCGACCGTGCCGACCCCGCCCGGGTAGAGCGTGGACGGGTGCACGTGGCGCCCCTCCATCAGGCAGAACATCTCCCGGGTCCACCGGCTGACCTGCAGGGCCTCGCGGTAGAACTCCCCGGAGAACGGGTTGAGCGAGCGCATGATGTCGCCGATGGTGCGGTAGCCGTGCTCGGCGGCGCCGCGGGCCTCGGTGCGGTTGGCCAGCTCCAGGACGCCCGGGTTGGTCTCCGCGATCATCTTCTCGCAGTAGTCCACCCCGACCAGGTTCTCCTGGAAGATGTTGTGGTCGAACATGTACTCGGCGGCCTCACCGAGGTTGATGATCCACTCGCCGAGGTGCGGCGGGCGGACCCCGTAGGCCATGTTCTGGTTGTAGACCGAGCACGTCGCGTGGTTGTCACCGCAGATGCCGCAGATGCGGCTGGTGATGAAGTGCGCGTCGCGCGGGTCCTTGCCCTTCATGAAGATCGAGTATCCGCGGAAGATCGACGACGTCGAGTGGCACTCGACCACGCGGTTGGCTGAGAAGTCGATCTTCGTGTAGATCCCGAGGCTGCCCACGATCCGGGTGATCGGGTCCCACGCCATCTCGGTGAGGCCGGACTTGTCCGTGCCGGCACCGGCGGGGGAGGACTGGGTGGTGGTCATCGATGTGCTCCCCTTACCAGGGCTTCTTGTAACCGGTGGTCAGCTCGCGGCTGTTGGAACGCCACTTGGGCTCCTTGTCCAGCTTGCGCTCGGTGATCTTGCGCAGCCGGTTGATGACGGAGCCGACGGCCTTGCTGGTCGCGCCGGAGACCTTGCTGCCGGGTGGGGCGTCCATGAACGGCATGAAGGCGTCCGGGAAGCCGGGCATCGTGCAGCCGATGCAGATGCCGCCGACATTCGGGCAGCCGCCCACACCGTTGATCCAGCCGCGCTTCGGGACGTTGCACTTGACCACCGGGCCCCAGCAGCCCAGCTTCACCAGGCACTGCGGCTGGCCGTACTCGGTGGCGAACTGGCCCTGCTCGTAGTAGCCGCCGCGGTCGCAGCCCTCGTGCACGGTGTTGCCGAACAGCCACGTGGGGCGGCCCTCGTTGTCCAGCGGGATCATCGGGGCCGAGCCCGCGGCCTGGTAGAGCAGGTAGAGGATCGTCTCGGAGAGGTTGTCCGGGTGCACCGGGCAGCCGGGCACGTTGACGATGGGGATGCCGGCGGGGGTCTTGAAGTCCCAGCCCAGGTAGTCGCGCACGCCCATGGCGCCGGTGGGGTTGCCGGCCATGGCGTGGATGCCGCCGTAGGTGGCGCAGGTGCCGACGGCGAGCACGACCAGCGCCTTGGGGGCGAGGCGGTCGAGCCACTCGCTGGTGGTCATCGGCTGGCCGGTGGCGGGGTTGTTGCCGAAGCCCGACCAGTAACCCTCGGGCTTGATCTTCTCGTTGGGGATCGACCCCTCGACGACCAGCACGAACGGGCCGTCCAGCTCGCCGCGGTCGGCCTTGAAGAACCATTCGATGAAGTCGTTGTTGCTGCCGACCGGGCCGTTGTCGAAATCGATGAGCGGCCAGTGGACGGCGATCTTGGGCAGCCCCGGGAGGGCGCCCAGGGCGATCTCCTCGATGCTGGGCTGGGTGGCTGCGGTGAGGGCGACCGAGTCGCCGTCGCAGCTCAGGCCGGCATTGATCCACAGGATGTGGACGGTGGGAGCTTCGGTGTCGGTCGATGCGGTCATTCGGCGTCGCCTTTCCTGGGCATGGCCGGGCGATCCACGGCGTGATCGTGGTCACAAGCGTGACGATCTCCGCCGCGACACGTAAGTGCGCGGTACAGGTAGCGCCACCCGTCCGGGCGGCCGATCCGTCGCCGAGCGGGAGCGGCTAGGTTCGCCGCATAGCACGAGCACGGGCATCGAGTACCACTGGAAAGGCACGCCATGGCGAACATCGAGGAGGTCCGGTCGGGCATCCTGCAGGCCAACCAGAAAGCCGAGGAGAGCATGGGGGCGCTGCAGCAGGCGCACGGTTCCCTGGAGCAGGCGCAGGCCTCGCTGCAGCGGGCCACCGAGGGCAGCAACCAGGCCGACGTCTCGGAGGCGCAGAACCTGCTCTCGCAGGCCGTCGGCAGCATCGCCGACGTGCAGCAGCAGGTGCAGGCGGCCATCCAGGCGTCCGAGGGCATCGCGAACCGGCTGTGACCGGCTCGCTCGGTGACATCCGCCAGGAACTGGCAGGCGTCGCCGCACAGATCGACGACGCCTACCGGCACGCCGCGGCCGCCCGCGCCCGGATCGCCGACGCCGTCGCGGTGCTCGCCGAGCTGGACGGCCAGCACGCCGAACCGCTGGTCCCGCCGGAGCTGCGCCGCGCCGGTGGCGAGCTCGACCGCGGCCTGGCCCTCATCGTGGGCGGCGCCACCGCGGTCGCCGCCCTCGACGCCCGGCTGTGAGGCCCGGGCGCAGCGTCCGGCGCGAACGGATCGCGGCGGCGTTCGAGGCGTTCCACGCCGCGGTGGGCGCCACCCTCGGCGCGGCCGCGCGCACCCGCGACGCCGCCGTGGCCGAGCACGCCGCGGCGATGGTGGAGAAGTGGTTGCGCGAGGAGGGGCTGGACGCCGCCCGCGCCGACCCGGGCCTGGCGGCCGTGCTGGCCAACCCGCGGGTGGCCGGCGCCGTCGCGGCGGTGGAGGCCGACCGGCGCGAGGTGTTCGAGCAGTGGCTGCGCGACTCCCCCGACGAGCTCGACGCGATCCTCGCCGACGCGGCGCCCGGCTCGGCGGGGCAGGATCCGGCGCGCTGGCTGGGCGTGCCCGGGTCGGTGGACGGCTCGGGGCGGGTGCCCGAGCTGTGGCGGATCGGCACGGCGCGGGTGGGCGCGGCGGGAGACGTCGACGCGCGCGCGTTCGGCGTCGGGGTGCCGCTGCTCGACGAGGCGCACCTGCAGATCACCTCCACCCCGGACACCCGGGCGCGCGCCGAGGCCCTTGTTGAGACGCTGCTGGTGCGGGTGCTCAGCCACTTCCGGCCGGGCCTGGTGCAGCTGCACGTGTGGGACGTCGGGCAGTTCACCGGGTCGCTGCCCGGGCTCTACCCGCTCACCCGCACCGGGCTGCTCACGGTGCACGACCCGGTGCTGCTCGCCCCGCTGCTCGACGAGCTGTCCGACCGCATCCGCCGGGTGCACACCCGGGTGCTCGTCGATGGTCGCCCGTCGCTGCGGGCGCAGACGTCGGTCACGAAGGAGCGCACCGAGCCGTGGGTGGTGGCGGTGCTGCTCGGCAACCGCCAGGCGCTGCGGGACGAGGACCTCCGCCAGCTCCAGCGGGTGGCGCGGGGCGGACTGGCCTGCGGGGTGCAGCTGGTGCTGCTCGACGTGCCGATGACGATGAACGCGCAGGTCGAGACGGTCCGGCTGGGTCCGACCGGCGTCACCTGCTCGATGACGGGGCCCTACGCCGCGGTCACGCCCGATCCGCCGCTGCCCCGCGACGACGTGTCGCGGGCGTGCCACCGGATCGTCGAGTCGCACGTCGAGTGGCAGGCGCGGATCGGCTCGTTCGCCGACCTGCTGCCGCGGCCCGGCCTGTGGGGGGCGAGCGACTCGCGCACCGGCCTGCACGCCCCGATCGGCTTCACCGAGGGCCTCCCGGTGGAGCTCACCCTCGCCGACTCGTCCCCGCACGCCCTGATCGGCGGGCCCAGCGGCACCGGCAAGACCAACCTCATGCTCGCGATGATCAGCTCGCTGGCCGCCCGCTACCCGCCCGACGAGCTGGAGTTCTACCTGCTCGACTTCAAGGAGAGCGTGTCCTTCGCCCAGTTCGCGCCCGGGCTGCGCGACGAGACGTGGCTGCCGCACGCCCGCCTCGTCGGCGTGAACATCAACACCGACCGCGAGTTCGGGGTCGCGCTGCTCCAGTTCCTCGCCGACGAGATGCGCCGCCGCGCCGAGGCCGCGAAGGCGCTGGAGGTCACCAAGCTGGAGGAGCTGCGCGCGGCGCTGGACGAGCGGGCGGGTGAGGACCTGCCCGACGGGGTGCGCGGGCCGTGGCCGCGGATCGTCGCGGTGATCGACGAGTTCCAGTACCTGTTCGCCGAGCGCGACGCGGTGACCGCTAAGGCCACCGCGCTGCTGGAGGACGTCGCCCGCCGCGGCCGCTCGCAGGGCATCCACCTGGTCCTGGCCAGCCAGGACGTGTCCGGCATCGAGGCGTTCTGGGGCCGTCGCGCGATCTTCGAGCAGTTCGTGCTGAGGATCGCGCTGCCCCGCGCCCGGCAGGTGCTGGCCGACCTCAACGACGCCGCGCTGGACCTGCCGCGCTGGCACGCCGTGGTCAACCACGAGTCCGGGATGCGGCACGGCAACGAGATCGTGCGCATCCCCGACGCCACGGCGCGGCGCACCGTCGACGACGTGCAGCGCCTGCTGCACCGCGCCCACCAGCAGGGCGACCCGTCACCGGAGCTGTTCGCGGCCGGCCCGCCCGCGCGGCCCCGCCCGCAGCCCCGCCTGTTCGACGGCGACCGCGCCCCGCGGGTGGCCGCGCTGCTCGCCCCCCTGGACACCGCCCCCGGCGCAGTGCCCGGTGCGCCGCCGCGGGCGCTCGTCGGCCAGTGCATCGACGTCGCGGGCAGCGCAGCGGTCCTCCCGCTGGCCGACGTGCCGGGCCGCAACCTCGCCGTGCTGGGATCGTCGGCGCCCGACGCCGTGCGGGTGCTGGGCGCGGCCGCGATGAGCCTGGGCCGCCACTTCGCGCCGGGCGCCGCACGGTTCGTCCTGGCCCCGCTGGTGCCCGAGTCCGCCGCCCCGGCCGCCGGGCTCGCGGCGGCACTCGCGGCGGCCGGTCACGGGTGCGCCACGGTGGGCCTGGACGGGTTCCGGGAGCGCGTGGAGGAATTGGCCGCCGAGGTCACCGCCCGGGTCACCGGCACCGACCGGGCGCCGGTGTTCCTCGTCGTGCACGGCGCCGACGCCGCCGACCCGGTGCTGGAGCGCCCCGGCACCGACGCGCTGCGCCAGGTGCTGCGGTTCGGCCCCGAGAACGGCGTGCACGTGCTCGGCTGGTGGCGCAGCGTCGCGCGACTGCGGGCGCTGCTCACCCTCAACGCGTCGGTCGACGACGTCGGCGCGTTCGTCGCCCTCGACGTGCAGGGCTCCGAGCTGGGCACGTTGATCCCGGGCATGGTGGTGAGCTGGTCGCCGCGGCCGGGCCGCGGGCTGTTCTTCGACCGCGCGCAGCACGCCCGCCCGGAGGTCGTGATCGTCGCGTCGGCGGAGGGACTTTCCTGAGCCTGGCCCCTATCATCGAACGGTCCGTGTCTGTGCGAGTGCCGGTGTGAGTGCCGATATGGGGAGGCCCGATGGGGGAGCAGATGATGCCCGCCGGGTCCCCGTACGCGCGCAAGTACAAGGACCGCACCGCCGAGCTCACCGCCGGCGCCGACCAGCTGCGCGAGCGCGACCGGGAGCGCGCGGTCGAGCTGGGCAAGCTGCTGGTGGAGCTGGACGCGGCGATGGACCGGGCCGGGCGCCGCGCCGCGCTGAGCACGCTCGGCGTCGAGCTGCAGTGGGAGGCGGCGCTGGAGGCCCTGTGGGGGGAGTCGTGGATGCGGCTGCGCCCGCGCCCGCGCCCCGCCGAGGACGCCGATCCCGCGCGGCTCGACGAGCTGGACGAGGAACTGGTCCGCCGCGCCGACGAGCTGCACGCGGCCCTGCGCCGGCGCAGCCTGCGACTGCGCCGGGGCTGACCGGCGAAAGCTGTGGGGGCCGCGTCAGACCGGCGCCCGCGTCAGACCAGGAAGTACGTCGCCACGCTGTCGACCGAGCCGTCCTCGCGCAGCACCCCGATCGCCGCCTGCTGCCCGCCGGGGGAGTACTCGTCCACCCGGATCTCGGCGGTCTCGCTCGGGTCGACCAGCTCGGTGACGACGGTGTCGCGCGGCTCGCCGTCGACCACCGCCAGCACCTCGGAGAGCCCGGCCGACGGCGTCCACAGCACGAGGTCGTCCCCGGCGGTGATCTGCTCGCCCGGGTCGCCGGGCTCCTGGAACACCGAGCCGCCCTCCCCGCCGTCCTCCACGAGCCAGCCCGAGTCGGCCTTGCGGGCGACCATGCTCATCGCCTCGGTGACCGGGGAGCCGTCCCGGGTGATCTGGCCGTACACCGACACCAGCGCGATCGCCTCGCCCGCCACTTCGCCCTCGAACACCGCGGACTGGTAGCCGGCGCCGCCGAGCGCGGCGAACGGGCCGAACCGCGGCGCGGGGGTGAGCTCCTGGGCGAACTCGGCATAGGAGTCGAACGCGTCGCGATAGCGCGGGTGCATCAGCCGGTAGGCGTTCTCGGCGTTGCCGGCGTCGAGGCTGCCGACGAACCCGCGGACCGCGTCGACGGGTGTCGCTGCGCCGTCGGGCTCCGGGGTGGTGGGGTCGGGCAACGGGACGGGCGCCGGTCCTGCGGCGGGGGCACCCGGCCCGCTGCCCGCGCCGGGTGCCACCACCGCCTCACTCCCCGCGTCGGCCGCCGTGGAGACCTCGATCGGCGCGGGCCCGCCCGCCAGCGCGACCGTGGTGGCGATCAGGGCGCCGGCGGCGAGGGCAGCGATGCCGATCACGACTCGGTTGCGTGGCGGGCGGATCTCGGTGGGCATAGCACTCCACAGGGTGGCGTCACCTCCTATAACACCCGATGGGGTTGCCCGGATACGGCCGGCGACCAGAACGGTCAGGCGCCGCCCCCGCCGGCGGCCACCCGGCCGCCCCGCCGTTGCGCGCGCCGGCCGAGCAGCACGTCGACGACGAGGAACGCGGCGAGGCTCACCGCGAGCACCGGGGCCAGCCAGCTCACCACGAGCGCGACCAGAACCACCGCAAACAGCATCGGCTGGGAGAGCCCCCGCAGCGTCCCGCGCGGCGCTGCCTCGGTGAACCGGGCGCGGCCGTCCGGCCCGGTCGGGCGGCGCTGCCACCACATGCGGTAGCCCCAGAAGACGACCGACAGCAGACCGAGACCCATCGCCAGCAGCGCGAGCTGGTTGGGCACGCCCCACAGGTAGCCCATGTGGGCGAGGATCCCGATCGTCGTGGCCTTCGCGAGCAGCGGGTAGTCGGCCCACAGGATCGTCTCGGTGATCCGGCCGCTGTACGGGTCGACGGCGACCTGGTCGCGCTGCACGGGCCAGTCGTCGGCCCGCTCGGCCACGGTGAACGGCGCGCCGGGCTCCCCCGGCGGGGTGATCGTGAGCTTGCCGACGAGCCCGGCGCCCGCGGCGGTGTCGAGCACCGACTGCATCGGGACCTGCGTCGCGCCGACGGGCACGGGCTCGGCCGAGAGCTGCGGGCTGCGCCCGTGCAGCGCGGTGAGCGCCGCGGTGAACCGCTCCCCGGCGTAGGTCGACCACGTCATGCCGGTGGCGCCGATGAACAGCAGTGCCACCGCCAGCCACAGGCCGGTGACGCCGTGCCAGCCCATGACCCGGGCCCGGCCGGGGCGCATCCCGACCGGCGGCACGAGCACGGCCGTCGCGCGCCGGCGCGCCGCGCGCTTCTTGCCGATCCACAGGGCCAGCCCGCCGAGCACCAGCACCGGCAGCCAGCTCGCGGCCAGCTCGGAGTAGACCCGGCCGGACTCGCCCAGGATGCGCCCGGTGTGCAGATCGTCGAGCAGTGCCTGCGCGGGCGGCTCCTCGAACCAGGTCACGAGGTCGCCGCGCACCTGCCCGGTGTACGGGTCGACGTAGACGGTGCGCTGGCGGTCGTCGGTCAGCGCGGAGTCGTCGAGCACGACCTGGGTGGTGCGGTCGGGATCGCCGGACACGATCACCGAGCTCAGCGTGCCCTCGGGATGCGCGGCGAGGGCGGCGGCGACCTGCTCGTCCAGCGGGCGGACCGGGCCGCCGGCGTCCTCGACGAAGAGCTGCTCGGCGTAGAGGGCGTCGGAGATCTGCGGGCTGAACAGGAAGGCCAGGCCGGTCAGGCAGGCGACGACGACGAACGGCGCGACGAACACCCCGGCGTAGAAGTGCATGCGCAGCACCACGGGGCGCAGCGCCGCCCAGCCCGACGGCCGGGACGGGGTATCGAGGGTGGGTGCGCGGTCGGTTCCGGGAGGGGGGTCGGGGTCGGTGACGACGGCGAGGACGGGGTCGGTGACGGCGGGCGAGGACGGGTCGGACGTCGTGGTCATGAGGTGCTCCAGCGGGGACGGCGCCGGGTTCCACGACCTGCACGGGTCGCGGGGGGCTGGCGCTTTGGCGTCTCGGGGTGGTGGCCGGCGCAGCGCCGGTGATCGGTGTTTCGGGACGCACGACCGTGCTGGGCACGGCGACAGGTCCCGAAACGGTGATCGCCGGGTACGGGGACGGCCGGGGTAGGTGAGGCGGCCGGTTCGGCCGGGCGGGTGGTGCCGGCCGCAGCCGCGCTGATCATCGTCCGGGGACGCACGGCCGTGCTGGGCACGGCGACAGGTCCCGAAACGGCGATCACCGGGGTAGGGATAGCTCAAGCCGGCAGCGGCTCGGGCGAGCAACGCTCGGGCCGGCAGCGGGCTCAGGCGGGCAGCGGGGGGCCGCGGCGGCGCAGCGTGTGCCGCAGGGGCTCGGTGAGTACCGGGGCGACGACGGTGACCGGCCGCAGGCGCGGAGCGCGGGGCGGGGGTGCGGGCGGGGCGTCGAACAGGCCGCGGCGCCAGCGTGCGAGGTGCTCGGCGAACCGGCGCGCGGCGGCCCACAGCCTGCGCTCGCCGACCCGCAGCCACCCGGCCATCAGCAGCGCGCCGAGCACGTGCAGGAAGAACATCAGGTCGTGCGGCAGCGCGGCGGGCACGGCGACCGCGGAGGAGGCGACGAGCAGCGGGTGGACCACCTGCTGGGCACCGATCTGCACCGCGGCGATCGTGGTCCAGCCGCGCTCGCAGCCGGCCAGCGACCAGGACGGCAGCGCGACGACGAGGAACGCGAGCGCGGCGCCCGTGAGGGTCGGCTCGCCACCTGCCGCGACGTGACCGGCGAGCCCGAGAGCTGTGGCGGCGACGGCCGAGGCGCCCGCCCGCGTCCACCGGCGGGGTGGCGCGATGCCCGGATCGGTGCGGCCGGCCCGATCCGATGTGCGAGGCGCTGAGCCGTACGGGTGGCCCATCCGCGCCTCGTCTCACTCGTCCGTGCACCGACGTCGGGTGGACTGTAGGCGAGCCTGGGCTCCGGTTCCATACCGTGCCCGGGTAGTCACACCCGGTCGCCGCAGGCCGGGAGCGGTCGCGCCCGAGGCGGCGCTACTCGGCGTCGTCGCGCGCGAGGAACGTGGCGAGCCGATCGACGGCGTCCTCGAACCCCGGGTGGAGATCGACGAACACCCGCAGCCGGTCGGCCAGCCACTCCATGCTCACCTGCTCGTCGCCGCGCCGGCTGGCGAGCTCCTCGATGCCGCGATCGGTGGAGTACACGCCCACAGGCTACGAACGGTCCCGGCTCCTACCGCGTCGGGGCCACCAGGAACTCCCCGACGGTCCCGGCCAGCTCGCGGGCCCGGACGAGCAGCCCCAGGTGCCCGTCGGGGTACACCTCGAGCCGCGCGTCGGGCAGCAGCCGGGCCATGATGCGGGCGTTGACCAGGGGCACGATCGGGTCGTCGTCGCCCGCGAGGATCAGGGTGGGCTGCCGGACCAGCGGCAGGAACGGCAGGCTGGTCCAGCCCGCCGTGCTCAGCAGCTGGTAGAGGTACCCGCGCGCGCTCGCGTGCGGGTTCGGCGCGATCGGCAACGGGTCGGCCCTCCCGTCGCGCAGGCTCCCGCCGTAGATCAGGCCGGCCACCCGGCGCGCGTACCCGGCGTCGCGGTGGCGGCGCGGGGTGAGCATCCGCGCCAGCACCGCGGGGCGGCCGGGGACCATCAGCGCGCCGGTTGCCGTCGCGACCAGCACCAGCCGCCGGCAGCGCCGGGGGTTCTGGAACGCGAACTGCTGGGCGAGCCCGCCACCCCAGGAGATGCCGAGGACGTCGGCGCGGTCGTGGCCCAGCTCGTCGAGCAGGCCGCCCATCATGCGGGCCAGCACGCAGTACGGCAGCGGCGCCGGCGGGTCCGGCGAGCCCCCCACGCCGGGCGCGTCGAAACGCACCACCTCGATGGCGGGATCCAGGGCGTCGACGAACGGGTCGAGCACCTCCAGCGCGGCGCCGATCCCGTTCGCGAGCAGCAGCGGTGGTCCCGACCCGGTGCCGGGGCGCACCCGCACCCGCAGCGGGCGGCCTCTGACCAGGATCGTTCGCTCGCTCACGCTTCGACGACATCCGCGGGCGGCTCCACCTCGCGGCGCAGGATCTTGCCCGTCGGGCCCTTGGGCAGCTCGTCGACGACCCACACGTGTCGCGGGTACTTGTACGCGGCGACCCGCTCCTTGACGTGCGCGCGCAGCTCGTCGGGCTCGGCGGAGGCGTCCGGCTTGAGCGCGACCGCGGCGCCGATCTCCTCGCCGAGCTCGGGGTGCTTGATCCCGATCACGGCCGCCTCGGCGACGGCCGGGTGCTCGTAGAGCGCCTCCTCGATCTCGCGCGGGTAGACGTTGTACCCGCCGCGGATGATCATCTCCTTCTTGCGGTCGACGATCGTGTAGTAGCCGTCGCCGTCGCGGGTGGCCAGGTCGCCGCTGCGGAACCAACCGTCCGGGATCGCCTCGGCGGTGGCGTCCGGGCGTCCCCAGTAGCCGGTCATCACACCCTCGCCGCGGATCGCGATCTCGCCGACCTCGCCGTCCGGGACGTCCTTGCCGTCGTCGTCGACCAGCCGCAGCTCCATCCCGCGCACCGGGATGCCGATCGTGCCGGGCCTGCGCTCGGCGTTCGGGTGGTTGAACGACGCGACCGGCGAGGTCTCCGAGAGCCCGTAGCCCTCCAGGATGACGCAGTCGAACGCCTTCTCGAACTCCTTCATCACCTCGACCGGCATCGCGGAGCCGCCGGAGATGGCGGCGCGCAGCGTGGAGAGGTCGGCGTCGTCGCGGCCCTGGGCGTGCAGCATGCCCGAATACATCGTCGGCACGCCCTCGAAGATCGTCACCTTGTCGCGGCCGATCACCTCGAGCGCTTTGTCGCCGTCGAAGCGCGGGATCAGGGTCAGGCAGGAACCGGCCAGCACCGCGGAGTTGAGCCCGCACGTGAGGCCGAAGACGTGGAACAGCGGCAGGCAGCCCATGATCACGTCCTCGGGACCGACCTCGATGAGCGTCTCGACGGTCATCCGGGCGTTGGAGCCCATGTTGGCGTGGGTGAGCTCGGCGCCCTTCGGCTTCCCGGTCGTGCCGGAGGTGTAGAGGATCACGGCGGGGTCGTCGTCGGCGCGCTCGACGAGATCGGCGCGCTCGTCGGGCAGCTCGTCCGGACCGGTCGCCCCGACGATCAGCGCCTCGATCCCGGCCCGCTCGGCGCCCTCCCGCGCGGCGTCGGCCAGCTGCTCGAACGCGACGACGACCTTCGCGCCCGAGTCGTCGAGGTAGAACTCCACCTCGCGCCCCTTGAGCAGCGGGTTCATCGGCACGAGCGCGGCGCCGGCGAGCAGCCCGCCGTAGAAGGCGACCGGGTAGGCGGGCACGTTCGGCAGCTGCAACGCGACCCGGTCGCCGGGCTCGACGCCCATCGACCGCAGCAGCGTGGCCATCCGCTGCGCGTGGTCGAGCAGCTCGGCGTAGGTGAGGACGGCGTCGTCGAGCTTGACCGCCGGGCGGTCGGGATGCTCGGCGGCGGTGTCGACGAGGTTCTGCGCGAGGTTGGTCATGCGGGTGCTCCTGCTCGGTGAGGGTCGTTCGGACGGGTCGTGGAGGGGACCCGCGGCGCTCGCCAGGTCCCGCGCCATCGCGGCGGCGCCCCGGGTGAGGCTCGCGCCGCCGGTGTCGATCACCGCTTTCCAGGCCGCCGGGTTGAGCAGCGGGTTGTTCGTGGGGGCCAGCGTCTCGACGAGGTTCTGCGTGCGGAACCGCATTCGCTCGGCGGTGCGCCAGTCCAGCTCGGCGCCCTCGACGATCCGCTCGGCGGCCCCGGCCGTTGCGAGGTAAGCCTGGGCGACCCGGCGCAGCAGCGGGTTTCCGGTCCATGCGGGATCGGCGAAGCGCTTGTCCTTGCGGTCCGGTTCGGCCTGCGACCGGCCGGCGACCACCCGTGCCAGCTCCGCCGCGGCGCCGACGGCTTCCGCGGCGTCGGGCGTGGTCGAACCGGTCATGCCGAGCCGGGTACCCACTCCCGGCTCGCCTCAGTGCCGGATCGTGGCGATCGCTGCGTCAGCCCTCGAAGGCTTGCGCGATCAGCTCCGCCTGCTCCACCTCGTGCACCTTCGACGAGCCGGCCGCGGGCGCGGCCATCCGCCGCCGCGACACCCGCTTGACGCCCGCCAGCCGGGGCAGCTTGTCGGGCAGCTCCAGGCCCAGGTACGGCCAGGCGCCCTGGTTGGCGGGCTCCTCCTGCACCCAGCGCACGGCCTCCACTCCCGGGTAGCGCTCCAGCACCGCCGCGAGGCTGCGCACCGGCAGCGGGTAGAGCTGCTCCAGGCGGACGATCGCGGTGTCCGTCGCGCCGCGCTTCTCCCGGGCGGCCGCCAGCTCGTAGTAGATCTTGCCGGTGCACAGCAGGAGGCGCCGCACGTCGGCGGCGGGGTTGTCGTTCTCGCGGTGGCGCGGGTCGTCGATCACGGTGCGGTAGCGGCCGCCGGTGAAGTCCTGCAGCGGGCTCACGACGGCGCGGTTGCGCAGCATCGACTTCGGTGTGAAGACCACCAGCGGGCGCCGCACGCCGTCCATCGCGTGGTGGCGCAGCAGGTGGAAGTAGTTGGCCGGCTCCGAGGGGACCGCCACCGTCATCGAGCCCTCGGCGCACAGCGTGAGGAACCGCTCGATCCGCCCGGACGAGTGGTCCGGTCCCTGGCCCTCCATGCCGTGCGGCAGCAGCAGCACGACGTCGGAGGTCTGGCCCCACTTGGCCTCGCCGGAGGAGATGAACTCGTCGATGATCGGCTGCGCGCCGTTGACGAAGTCGCCGAACTGCGCCTCCCAGGCCACGAACGCGTCCGGGTTGGCCACGGAGTAGCCGTACTCGAAGCCGACCGCGGCGAACTCCGAGAGCGCCGAGTCGTAGGGCAGGAAACGCTCCTGGTCGGTCGACAGGTTGCGCAGCGGATAGTACTCCTCGCCGGTCCTGCGGTCGATCACCACCGAGTGCCGCTGGACGAACGTGCCGCGCCGGGTGTCCTGCCCGGACAGCCGCACGAACCTGCCGTCCATGCACAGCGTGCCCAGCGCGAGCAGCTCGGCAAAGGCCCAGTCGACGTCACCCTCGCGCGACATCTTGTGCCGCCGCTCCAGCACCGGCTTGACCCGCGGGTGCACGGTGAAGCCCGCGGGCAGCTCCACGTGCGCGTCGCCGATCCGGTGCACGGCCGCAAGCGGCACCGAGGTGTCGAGGTCGGCGCGGGCGCGCTGCTCCTGCTCCACCGACGGGCTGGGCGCGGCCGGGGCCTTCTCCAGCTCGCGGACCTCGTTGAACACGTGCTCGAGCTGGTTGGAGAAGTCGCGCAGGGCGTTCTCGGCGTCGTCCATCGAGATGTCGCCGCGCCCGATCAGCGACTCGGTGTAGAGCTTGCGGACGCTGCGCTTCGCGTCGATCACGTCGTACATCGACGGCTGGGTCATCGACGGGTCGTCGCCCTCGTTGTGGCCCCGGCGCCGGTAGCAGATCATGTCGATCACCACGTCGTTGTGCCAGCGCTCGCGGTACTCCACGGCGAGCTTCGCCACCCACACGCAGGCCTCGGGATCGTCGCCGTTGACGTGGAAGACCGGCGCGCCGATCATCTTCGCCACGTCGGTGCAGTACTGCGACGAGCGTGACGCCTCGGGCGCGGTGGTGAAACCGACCTGGTTGTTGATCACGACGTGCACGGTGCCGCCGGTGCGGTAGCCGCGCAGCAACGCGAGGTTGAGCGTCTCGGCGACCACGCCCTGGCCGGCGAACGCGGCGTCGCCGTGCAGCAGCAGCGGCAGCACCGTGAACCCGTCGGGGCCCTTGTCGAGCAGGTCCTGCTTGGCCCGGACGATGCCCTCCAGCACCGGGTCGACGGCCTCCAGATGCGACGGGTTGGAGGCCAGCGACACGACGGTCTCGCCGTCGCCGAACATCCGGAAGTACTTGCCCTCCGCGCCCAGGTGGTACTTGACGTCACCGGAGCCGTGGGCCTGGCCCGGGTCGAGGTTGCCCTCGAACTCGCGGAAGATCTGGCTGATCGGCTTGCCGACGATGTTGGCGAGCACGTTGAGCCGCCCGCGGTGCGGCATGCCGATGACGACCTCGTCGAGCTCGTGCTCGGCCGCCTTGTCGAGCACGGCGTCCAGCAGCGGGATGACGGTCTCGCCGCCTTCGAGCGAGAACCGCTTCTGCCCCACGTACTTGGTCTGCAGGAACGTCTCGAACGCCTCGGCGGCGTTGAGCTTGCTCAGGATGTACTTCTGCTCGGCGGTGTGCGGCTTGGCGTGGGCGACCTCGATGCGCTCCTGCAGCCACGCGCGCTGGGCCGGGTCGGAGATGTGCATGTACTCGGTGCCGACGGTGCGGCAGTAGGAGTCGCGCAGGATGCCCAGCACGTCGCGCAGCTTCATGTGCTGCTGCCCGCCGAAGCCGCCGACGGCGAACTCGCGGTCGAGGTCCCAGAGGGTGAGCCCGTGCTCGACGACGTCGAGGTCGGGGTGGCGGCGCTGGCGGTAGTTGAGCGGGTCGGTGTCGGCCATCATGTGGCCGCGGGTGCGGTAGGCGTCGATCAGCTCGATCACCCGGGCGGTCTTGTCGACCGCGCCCTCGGGGATGTCCTGCATCCAGCGCACCGGCTCGTACGGGATGCGCAGCGAGGTGAAGACCCGGTCGTAGAAGCCGTCCTCGCCCAGCAGCAGCGCGTGCACACGGCGCAGGAACTCGCCCGACTCGGCGCCCTGGATGATCCGGTGGTCGTAGGTGGACGTCAGGGTGATGATCTTGCTGACGCCGATCTCGGCGAGCTTCTCCGCGCTCGCGCCCTGCCACTCGGCCGGGAACTCCATCGCCCCGACGCCGATGATCGCGCCCTGGCCCTGCATGAGCCGCGGCACCGAGTGGTTGGTGCCGAGGGTGCCGGGGTTGGTGAGGCTGATCGTGGTGCCCGCGAAGTCCTCGGCGACGAGCCCGCCGGAGCGTGCCTTGCGCACCATGTCCTCGTAGGCCGACCAGAACTGGGCGAAGCTCATCGCCTCGCAGCCCTTGATCGACACGACGACGAGTGTGCGTTGCCCGTTGCGGCCCGGCAGGTCGATCGCGAGCCCGAGGTTGACGTGGTCGGGCTGCACCACCGACGGCTTCCCGTCGGTGTCGGCGAAGTGCCGGTTCATCACGGGGTGGTCGCCCAGCGCCTGCACCACCGCGTAGCCGATGAGGTGGGTGAAGGAGATCTTGCCGCCGCGGGTGCGCTTGAGCTGGTTGTTGATCACGACGCGGTTGTCGGCGAGCAGCTTGGCCGGCACCGCCCGCACGCTCGTGGCCGTGGGCACCTGGAGCGAGGCGTTCATGTTCTTGACCACGGCCGACGCCGCGCCGCGGATGGGCGTGCTGGCGCCGTCGCTGCCGGCCGGGGCGGGCCGCGCGGCCTGCGAGGTGCTGCCCGCCGCGGGCTTGCCGGTCGCGGCGCTGCGCGCGCCCGCCGAGGTGACCCGCTCCGGGCCGTCCGTGGCGGCCCGCGCGCCGTTGTCCGAGCTGTTCGCGGCGGTCGGGGCCGCCGTCGCGGGTGGGATCATCGCCGCGCGGTCGGCGGCGCGGGCGCGCGAGGTGGGCTCGGCCGCCTCGGCAGTCGGCTCCGCGGCCGGTCCCGGAGCCTGCCCCGTCGCCTGCCCGGCCGCCGGGGGCTCGTGCCCGTCGCCCGAACCGGGCGCCGGGGCTGCGCCGTCGGGGCGGTAGTCGGCGAAGAACTCGTGCCACGCCGGGTCGACGGTGGCCGGGTCCTCCAGGAACCGGTGGTACATCTCCTCGACGAGCCACTCGTTGGGCCCGAACTGCGGGCTCGCGGGGCTGGCCGAGGAGGAGGCACTGCTGCTGGACACGCTGAGGACCGCCTTGGTCGGATCACAGGGGACATCGCCGCGGACGACAGCGCCAGGCTAGTCGTCACGGCGCATGATCTCGACGGCCGCTCCCGCAGACGCCGCCGCGTCAGACCGGGCCGTCGCCGAGGTCGTCCACCACGCCCGTGCGCACCGACGTCGTCGCGATCATGGTGCCGGCGGGCAGGCCGCAGGGGGAGTCGCGGCGCAGGGTGTCGCGCTCGCCCGCGTACTGGCCGTCGACCGGGTCGACGAGCAGCTCGGTGCGGGTGGGGCCGTCGTCGTGCACCAGGGCGGCACAGCAGCGCCCGTCCAGCGCCGCCACGTCGCGCGCGACCGTGACGGCGGGCAGCAGGCACAGCGCGCGGAACATGGCCGTGCGGAGCGGCGCCGGCACCAGGCACGTGCGCAGGGTGGCCGCGGCCGCCACGAACGGGCCCGACCAGCGGCTCGTCGGGTTGTCGAGGCACAGCCGGTCGAGCAGCTCGGCGGGGTCGTGCGGCAGGCCCGCGAGGAAGGTCGGCGTGGGTGCGTGCCAGCCCTGGGCGCGGCGGCCCGGGCGGCGGCCCTGCTGCTCGGCGTGGAAGTCGCCGTAGGGGGCGCGGAACCGCCCGACCGCCACCCCGTCGGCGGGGTCGAACCCGGGCACGCCGTCGCCGGACAGCCACTGCACCCGGCCGGTGACTCGGTGGTCGAGCAGCCAGTCGCGTTCGGGGCAGGCGGGCACCCACCGGGTGACGACGTGCTCGGCGAGGTGGGCGTGCACCTCCTCGCCCTCGGTGACGGTGCCCAGCCACCAGGCGCGGGTGGTGACGTAGCGGTACTGGTCGGGCCCGACCGCCTCGTCGGACATGGCGACCGGGACGTCGGGCACGCTCAGGAGATCCATTCCTTCACCTGCGACATCACCTTCGGGGCGTCCGCGCTCACCGGGTTGACGTGCAGGTGTGTGATGCCGGCCGCGCGCAGTGCGTCGATTCTCTCCCGGACGTGTGACGGCGGTCCGATCAGGGTCACCTGGTCGAGGTAGTCGTCCGGGATCGCGGCGGCCGCCTCCTCCTTGCGCCCGTCGAGGTAGAGCTCCTGCACCCGCGCCGCGGCGTCCGGGTAGCCCTGGCGGGCGAACACGGTGTTGTAGAAGTTGCGCCCCGGTGCGCCCATGCCGCCGATGTAGAGCGCGTACATCATCCGCGCGAGGTTGCGCGCATGCGGGAACATGTCCTCCTCGACCGCGAGGATGCCGCCGCCGGTGATCTGCAAGGGTCCCAGCGCCGGGTCGCGGCGGGCGGCGCCCGCGTCGAGCGCGGGGCCGAACACCTCGCGCAGCTTCTCCGGCAGCACCGCGTGTGGCAGCCAGCCCTGTGCCAGCTCGGCGGTCAGCTCGACGTTGCGGTCGCCCAGCGCCGCGACCCAGATCGGGATGTCCGCCCGCTTCGGGTGGTTGATCAGCTTGAGCGGCTTGCCGAGCCCGGTGCCGCGCTCGGGCGGCAACGGCAGCGGGTAGAGCCCGTCGTGCACCAGGCGCTCGCGCCGCCACACCTTCCGGCAGATCTCGATGATCTCCCGGGTGCGGGCGATCGGCTTGTCGTACGGCACGCCGTGGAAGCCCTCGATCACCTGCGGGCCCGACGCCCCCAGGCCCAGGTGGAACCGGCCGTCGGACAGCGCGTCGAGCCCGGCCGCGGTCATCGCGGTGAGCGTGGGCGTGCGGGTGTAGATCGGCAGGATCCCCGAGCCGATCTGCACGCGCGTCGTGCGGGCGGCGAGGAAGCCCATCAGCGAGACCGCGTCGTAGCTGTAGGCCTCGGCGACCCACACCATGTCCAGGCCCGCCTGTTCCAGCGCCACGACCTGCTCGACGTTGCTCACCGGATCGTCGCCGTACTGGAGCTGGGTGGAGAGCAGCATGGGGCGAGGCTACCGAGGGGTCAGATGCTGCTCGAAGTAGGCAAGGGTGCGCGCCCTCGTCGGCGAGCGTGGCGGCCAGGCCGCGGCGCAGAAGGCGTCGAACACGCCGTCGGACGTGCGGACCTGCTCGTACCGGGTGCTCGTCATGCCGGCGGACCCCAGCCCGACGTAGCCTTCGCCGGTGTTCGCTCTGGTGCCCGCGGCGTACGTATTCCTGCTACGTGACGGCCAGGTACTGCTGCAACTGCGGTCGGGCACGGGGTTCCGGGACGGTCACTGGGCGGCTGGCGCGGCCGGGCACGTCGAGCTCGGGGAGTCGGTGTTCGCCGCCGCCGCGCGTGAGGCCGCCGAGGAGCTGGGTGTGCGGATCGACGTCGCCGATCTCGAACCTCTCACCGTCGTGCACCGCCGGCAGCCGACCGGCCAACCCGTCGACGAGCGCGTCGACTTCTTCTTCGCCTGCCGGCGCTGGTCCGGCGAGCCGCGGCTGATGGAGTCGGCCAAGAGCGCCGGCCTGTGCTGGTTCGGACTCGACGCCCTGCCCGATCCCGTGGTGCCGCACGAGAAGCTGGTCCTCGACGCCCTGTGCGACGGCGCAGCACGTCGGTTGGCGACGTTCGGCTTCTGACCATCCCGCGCCCGGCGTGAACGTCAGCGAAGCCCTTCAGATGCCGAGGCGGGGCGTGTCCGACATGATCAGCGTCTCGGTGCGAAAACCGCCCAGATCCGACGCTTTCCGCGCCGAGACGCTGATCACGGGCGCAGCTCACACCACCTGGCGCTCCCGGCCCGCCCAGTACGGGGCACGGAGGTCCTTCTTGAGGATCTTGCCGGTGGGGTTGCGGGGGAGCTCGTCGAGCACGTCCACCGTGGTCGGGCACTTGAACGCCGCCAGGTTCCCGCGGCAGTACGCCAGCAGCGCGGCGGCGTCGATCTCGTGGCCGGGGTTGGCGACGACGCAGGCCTTGGGCACCTCGCCCCAGCGGTCGTCGGGCACGCCGATCACGGCGACGTCGCCCACGGTCGGGTGCTCGGCGAGCACCCGCTCGACCTCGGCCGGGTAGATGTTCTCGCCGCCCGAGATGATCATGTCCTTGATCCGGTCGGTGACGTAGACGTAGCCGTCGGCGTCGAGGTGGCCGCCGTCGCCCGAGCGCAGCCAGCCGTCCTCGGTCACCGCCGCGGCCGACGCCTCCGATCGGCCCCAGTAGCCGCTCATCACCTGCGCGCTGCGCACCCAGATCTCACCCGGCTCGCCGGTCGGCACGGGCGCGCCGGTCGCCGGGTCCCGGATCTCGATCTCGACGCCGTGGATGGGCGTGCCGGCCGACACGAGCCGGTGCGCCACGGCCGGGTCGTCGTGGTCGTCGGGCCCGAGCGAGCTGACCACGCCGCACTGCTCGGTCATCCCGTACACCTGGTGCAGCACGCCCGGGAACAGCGCCAGGCACGCCCGCATCACCGGCAGCGGCATCGGCGAGGCGCCGTAGGACAGCGCCCGCAGCGACGAGAAGTCCAGCTCGGCCACCCCGGGCACCTGCGTCATCGCCGCCATCAGCGCCGGGACGTAGAAGGTGTGCGTGATCCCCTCGGCCGCGACCGCTGCCAGCACCGCCGCCGGGTCGGGCATCCGGTGGATCACCATCCGGGCGCCGGCGTGCACCGCGAGCAGCGCGTAGGACGTGCCGCCGACGTGGAACAGCGGCATGCAGACCTGCACGACGTCGTCGGATCCGAGGGTGAAGTCGACGGCGACGTTGCGCGCGTGCGCCAGCATCCCGCGGTGGGTGAGCATCGCGCCCTTCGGGAAGCCGGTGGTGCCCGAGGTGTAGAGCTGCACGAAGCAGTCGCCGGGCTCGGCGGGGTGCACGCCGGGGTCCGGCTCGGCCGCGGCGAGCCACGCCTCGTACCCGTCCGGGACCGCCACGACCTGCTCGACCGACGGGAGCTTCGCGCGCACCTGCTCGACGGCGCCGGCGAACTCCGGGCCCACGAACAGGATCCGCGCGGCCGCGTCGTTGATCACGTAGACGATCTCGGGCGGGGCGAGCCGGAAGTTCACCACCGCGTTGGCGGCGCCGACCTGCGCGCACGCGAGCGTCAGCTCCAGGCACGAGGGGTGGTTGAGGTCGAGCACCGCGATCCGGTCGCCCGGCCCGATCCCCGCCGCCCGCAGCGCGCCCGCCGCCCGGTGCACCCGCCCGGCCAGTTCCGCCCACGTGCGGGTCGTGCCGGCGTAGGAGAGGGCCACGGCATCGGGACGCCGTGCCGCCCAGCCTGCGAGGACGTCGCTGTACGTGGCCGGGCTGTCGGTGGTGGGGTTGTCGGTGGTGGGGCTGTGCGTGGCGGGCTGGGTGCTCATCGTGGCTCCCGGGGACGGCGGCGCGGGCGGGACGGCGATCGTAGCCACCCGCCGCGCCGCAACCGCCCCGTTGCCGCCGAACGAGCCGCCCCCCGCAGCGGCCCCCCGCAGCCGCCCCCCCGCAGCGGCCCCCCCCGCAGCGGCCCCCCGTTGCAGCAAAGCCACTTTCCCGCCATGAGGTGGCGTGAAAGTGGCTTTGCTGCCATCCCCGGCGCGCGGTGCGGGCGGGGTCAGGCGCCGTAGGAGAACTCGTCCGGGTCGGGGCCGATCCGGTGGCCGGTGTCCAGCGCGTCGATCACGGCGAGGTCGTCGGCGTCGAGGGTGAAGTCGAAGACGTCGATGTTCTCCGCGATCCGCGACGGCGTCACCGACTTGGGGATCACGACGTTGCCCAGCTGCACGTGCCAGCGCAGGATCACCTGGCCCGCGGACCTGCCGTGCTTGGCCGCGACCGCCACCACCCGCTCGTCACGCAGGATGTCGCCGCCCTGGGCCAGCGGGGCCCATGCCTGGGTGGCGATGCCGTGCTCGGCGTGGAAGGCGCGCAGCGTTGCCTGCGGGAAGTTCGGGTGCAGCTCGACCTGGTTGATCGCCGGGACGGTGCCGGTCTCGTCGATGAGCCGCCGCAGGTGGGCGGGCGTGAAGTTGGAGACGCCGATCGCGCGGGTGCGGCCCTCGGCGGCGATCTTCTCCAGGGCGCGCCACGCGTCGACGTAGCGGTCGGCGCTCGGCACCGGCCAGTGGACCAGGTAGAGGTCGACGTGGTCGAGCCCGAGCCGCTCCAGGCTGGCGTCGAACGCGGCGCGCGGGTCGCGCTGGTCGGAGTTCCACAGCTTGGTCGTGACGAACAGCTCGTCGCGCGGCACGCCGGATGCGGCGACGGCGGCGCCGACCTCGCGCTCGTTGTCGTAGATCTTCGCGGTGTCGAGGTGCCGGTAGCCGGCCTCCAGCGCGGCCGTCACCGACCGCTCGGTCTCTCCGGCCGGCACCTTGAAGACCCCGAAGCCCAGCTGCGGGATCTCGACGCCGTTGTTGAGTGCGATGTTCGGAACGTGGGTCATGTACGGGTCAACAGGCCGCGACCTCGGCGGCTTCCCCGGGTTCCACCGAGTGGGACGACGTAACGTGAACGGGTGAACGTCGCTACTCCTCCTGGTGACGTCGGCTGGATCCGGCGCCTCGTCGGGGCCTGCCTGCGGCACCGGCGGGTGGCGGTGGGCGCGCTGGTGGCTTCGGTCGTGGGCGTGGGGTCGGAGGCGGTGGCGCCGCTGCTGGTGCGGGTGGTCGTCGACGACGCGGTGGCCGGGACGACCGAGGTGCTCGGCGTCGCCGTCGCTGCGCTGGTGGTGCTGGGCGTGCTGCGGTTCGGGATGTCGTTCCTGCGCCGCTACCTGGGCGGGCGCCTCGCCCTGGACGTGCAGCACGACCTGCGCCGCCAGGTGTTCGCGGCGGTGCAGCGCCTCGACGGGCCGCGGCAGGACGCGCTGCGCACCGGGCAGGTCGTGTCGCGCTCGATCACCGACCTGCAGCTCGTGCAGGCGCTGCTGTCGATCGTGCCACTGTCGCTGGGCACGGTGGCGCTGCTGGTCGCGTCGCTCGCGGCGATGCTGTGGCTCTCGCCGCTGCTCACGGCGGTGGCGCTGGTGCTGCTCCCGGCGGCGGCGTGGGTGACGGTGCGGGCGCGGCGGTCGCTGTTCCCGGCGACGTGGTCGGCGCAGCAGCGCGCCGCGGACGTCGCGCAGCAGGTCGAGGAGACCGTCACCGGGGTGCGCGTGGTGAAGGGCTTCGGTCAGGAGGCACGCGAGGTCGCCACCCTGGAGGACCGGGCGCGGCGGCTCTACGCCGAGCGGATGCGCGCGGCCGCGATGACCGCCCGGCTCAACCCGACGCTGCTGGCGCTGCCCACGCTCGGCCAGGTCGGGGTGATCGGGTTCGGCGGGTGGCTCGCGCTGGACGGGGCGATCAGCCTGGGCACGTTCCTGGCGTTCACGGCCTACGTCGCCCAGCTCGTCGGGCCCGCCCGGCTCGTCGGGTCGATCGTGGTGAGCGCGCAGTTGGCCCGGGCCGGGGTGGAGCGGGTGTACGACCTGATCGACGCGCGATCCGACGTCGTCGACCCGCCCGACCCGGTGCCGCTGCCCGTCGGGCCGCTGTCGGTCGAGCTGGACGGCGTGCGGTTCGGCTACACCGGCCGCGAGCCGGTGCTGGACGGGGTGTCGCTGCGCGTCGCGCCAGGGGAGACGCTCGCGCTGGTGGGAACCCCGGGATCGGGCAAGTCGACGGTGGCGCTGCTGCTGGCGCGGTTCTACGACCCGTCCGCGGGGGAGGTACGGCTGGGCGGCGTGCCGCTGCCGCGGTTGCGGCTCGCGGAACTGCGCGGGGAGCTGGGTGTGGTCTTCGAGGAGGCGTTCCTGTTCTCCGACACGATCCGTGCCAACATCGCCTACGGCCGCCCCGACGCCACGGACGCGGAGGTCCTCGCCGCCGCCCGGGCCGCGCAGGTGGACGAGTTCGTCGCGGGCCTGCCCGACGGCTACGGCACGCGCGTCGGGGAGCGGGGGCTGACGCTCTCGGGCGGGCAGCGCCAGCGCGTCGCCCTGGCCCGGGCGGTGCTCACCGACCCGCGGGTGCTGGTGCTCGACGACGCCACCTCCGCCGTCGACACCGCCACCGAGGCCGCGATCCACGACACCCTTCGCGCATTGACGGCCGGGCGCACGACGGTGCTGGTCGCGCACCGCCGTTCCACCCTTGCGCTGGCCGACCGGGTCGCGGTGCTCGACGCCGGGCGGGTGGTGGACGTCGGCACCGAGGCGGAGCTGCGGGTGCGGTGCCCGCTGTTCCGGACGCTGATGGCCGTCCCGGTGTGCGACGGTGCGGCGGCCTCGCGCTCCCACGAACCGCGCTCCGACGCCTCGCGCTCCTACGAACCGCGCTCCCACGCCCCGCCGGGCGAACTGCCCGGTCGTCCGGCCGGCGCGGGCGGAGTGGGCGGCGCGGGCGGCTTCGGCGGGGTGGGCGGCTTGGGCAGGGCGGGCGGCATGGGCGGGTCCGGCGGCGGCGGGCCGGGCGGGCCGGGGGCGTCGCTGGTCGGCGGCATCCCGGCGACGCCGGAGCTGCTCGCCGCCGTCGACGCCCTGCCCGGCGCCCGCGAGTCGCCGCGGATCGGGACGGAGGACCCGACGGCTCCCGACCCGGGGTTCCGCCTCGCGCGGCTGTTGCGCCCGGTGCGGTGGCCGCTGGCGTGCACGGTCGTGCTGGTCGCGCTCGACGCGCTGGCCACGCTGGCGTTCCCGTCCATCGCCCGCCTGGCCGTCGACGGCGGCATCACCGCGGGCTCGACGGACGTGCTGCGCACCGCGGTGCTGCTGGGGGTCGCGGTGGTCGCGCTGGGCTGGCTCGTCGTCGCCGCCCAGACCGTCGTCACGGCGCAAGCCGGGGAGAGCCTGCTCTACCTGCTGCGGGTGCGCAGCTACGCGCACCTGCAACGGCTCGGCCTGGACTACTACGAGCGCGAATTGTCGGGCCGGATCATGACGCGGCTGACCACCGACGTCGACTCGCTCTCGACGTTCCTGCAGACCGGGCTCGCGCAGGCCGTCGTCAGCGTGCTCACCATCGGCGGGGTGGCGGCGGCGCTGCTGCTCACCGACACCTCGCTGGCCCTGGTGGCGCTGGCGGTGCTGCCGCTGCTGGTCGCGGCGACAGTGGTGTTCCGCCGCTACTCCTCCGACGCCTACGCCGAGGCCCGCGAGCGGGTCAGCGCGGTGAACGCGGACATGCAGGAGAACGTGTCCGGCGTGCGGGTCGCGCAGGCGTTCGTCCGCGAGGAGCGCAGCGCGGCCCGCTTCGCCGACCGCAGCCTCGCCTACCGCCGCTCGCGGCTGCGGGCGCAGCGCTACATCGCCACGTACTTCCCGTTCGTGCTGCTGCTCTCGGACCTCGCGCAGGCCGCGGTGCTCGCCGCCGGTGCCACCCGGGTGGCGGCCGGGACGCTCACCCCGGGCGTGCTCACCGCGTTCCTGCTGTACCTGGGCCTGTTCTTCGCGCCGGTGCAGCAGCTCTCGCAGGTGTTCGACGCCTACCAGCAGGCCCGGATCGGGCTGCGCCGCATCGCCGAACTGCTGCGCACCCGGGCATCGCTGCCCGACACCGCAGACCCGGTGCCGGTGCCGGCGCGGCTGCGCGGGGAGGTGGAGCTGCGAGACCTTTGCTTTGCTTACCCGGGCGCACCGGCCCCGGCGCTGGACGGGGTGTCGCTGCGGGTCGCCCCCGGCGAGACGGTGGCGCTGGTCGGGGCCACCGGCGCGGGGAAGTCGACGCTGGTCAAGCTGCTGGCCCGGTTCTACGACGCGGGTTCCGGCGCGGTGTGCATCGACGGGGTGGACGTGCGGCGCTACCCGCTGGCCGGCTACCGCGCCCGGCTGGGCGTGGTGCCGCAGGAGCCGCACCTGTTCACCGGCGACGTCGCCGCCAACATCGCCTACGGCCGCCCGGACGCGACGCCCGCGGAGATCGAGGCCGCCGCCCGCGCGGTGGGCGCCCACGACGTCCTGCGCGGCCTGCCCGGCGGGTACGGCCAGCCCGTCGGCGAGCGCGGGCAGGGGCTCTCGGCCGGGCAGCGCCAGCTCGTCGCCCTGGCCCGCGCCGAGCTCGTCGACCCCGACCTGCTGCTGTTCGACGAGGCCACCGCCGCGCTGGACCCGGCCACCGAGGCCGCCGTCCTCGGTGCGGGCGACCGGCTCACGTCGCGGCGCACCGCGTTCGTCGTCGCGCACCGGCTCGCCACCGCCGCCCGCGCCGACCGGATCGTGGTGCTGGACGGCGGCCGGATCGTCGAGCAGGGCACGCACGCCGAGCTGCTCGCCGCCGAGGGCCACTACGCGCGGCTGTGGGCGGCGGGGGACCTGGAGCCGGCGGCGTGACCGGGGGCTACGGCGCCGCGAGCCGGGCGCCGGCCGGCTACGGCGCCGCGAGCCAGGCGGTCGCCGTCTGCCGGGAGATCCCGAGCGCTCGCGCCATCGGCACGACGTCGAGCCCCCGCTCGCGGCCCGCCCGCAGCAGCTCCCGCTGCCGGTCGCGCAACGCCGCCAGCTCCGCCGCCGCCGCCCGCATGTCCGCGAGCAGCGCGTCGGCCTCGGGGCCCGCCCCGGCCCGCGACCGTCCGGCGCCGGGCCGCGGAAAGGCGCGCACCTCGTCGGCGTCCCAGAGGCGCCGCCCGGCCGCACCGGTCGCGGGCAGTGCCGCGGGCGCCTGGCCGCGCGAGACGTAGCTCAGCCACGTTCCCGGCCGCACGCCCCACGCCTGCGCGCACTGCGCGCCCGTCCATGTCTCGGCGATGGGACCCACCTCCCGGCCGCCCATCGTTCACGAGCGCGAACGAGGGGGGAACCGGCGCCCGCCGGGTACGTCCGAGCAGGGCACGACGCCCTTCCTGTCCTACCTGGCGACCGTCGGCCCGATCCGGCTCGCCGAGCACCCGGACACGGACCATGCCGCCTACGCGAACCTGCTGGCCGGCGCCCCGCGGACCGGCTGGTGTCCGGTTCTGGTCGCCGTTGCCGAGGATCTCGCGCCGCCCGCCGACCTGAACGGTGGGAATGCCGGTTGCGGAGCCTGCTCGGAGTGGACGACCCGGTTGACGCGGCTGGCCCGTGGCCTGGGCGCGTAGGACCCTCGGGGGATGGACGCCCGCCGCGCGGATCTGCTGGTCGCGCTGCTCACCGGCCGGGTCACCCTCGACGACGGCCAGGACCCCCGCGGCGGCGAGAACACCGGCGGCGATGCGGCCCCGGCGGCGGTCCCGGTCCCGGCCGCTGCTTCCGGACCGGTGGTCGCAGCCGATCCGGCGATGCCGCCCGCTGTCGTGCCGGCCGAGCCGGCGCGGCCGGCGCGGGAGCGGGTGCGCCCGGTCACCCCGGGCAGACCACTGGTGCACGTGGTGGTGCCGTACTCGACGCTCACCGGCGCCGACGACCAGCCGTGCGAGCTGGCCGGCTACGGTCCCGTCCCTGCCGGGCTGGCCCGCGACATCGCCGCCGACGCCGTGTGGCGACGTCTGGTCACCGACCCGCTGTCCGGGGCCCTGCTCGACCACGGCCGCACCACCTACCACCCGCCCGCCGCGCTCGCCGACCACGTCCGCGCCCGCGACCACCACTGCCGTGGCCCCCGCTGCCGGCGCCCCGCTACCACCGCCGAGCTCGACCACCATGTCCCGTTCCCGCACGGACCGACGGCCGAGTCGAACCTCGCCGCGCTGTGCAAGCACCACCACGACCTCAAACACCACGGCGGCTGGCAGGTCCACGCCACCCCGACGGGTCACTGGAGTGGATCACCCCGACCGGTGACGGTCATGTCACCCGGCCCCACGACTACCGCCCCGACCCCATCGACCTCGAACACGGCCTGCCCGACCCCGAACCCGACCCACCACCGTCACCACCCGCCGACCCCGACGACGACCCACCACCCTTCTGAGTGCCTTCGGCGACGACGAAAGTGTCGTCCGGTATCCGCCGACGATCCGCTGCGCCGATCGGTGTGCACGAGGTCTCCCGGGCCCGCGGCCCGCACCTGCGCGAGATGGATGCACTTGCGCGCGATGAGCGCTCGACCGTCGGTGATGCTCGCCGAACCTCTCGACGGCCGGCCACGATCGGCCGACCCCGCGTTCGCGATCGGGTGAAGGCGTCGGGGGATGCTGACGATCGCACGTCGTGGTCCGATGAACATCGGGGCGGGCCGACCTGTCGTGCCGGCCGCACCGACGAGGAGCGAGAGTGAATCCCGAGCACGTCGATGGACCGGTCTCCATCACCTTGGAGGCGCGCCCGGTGCTCAGCTACGCGATGGCCCACAACGAGATCCCGGTGATCTCCCGCCTGGTTGTGGAGGGCGTCGCCGCGGACGCGGCGGGTGCGCGCCTGTGTGTCGACGTCGCCGATCCCACCGGCCTGATCGGCACGTCCGCGGAGATCCTGCTCGATCTGCGCGCAGGCCTCCCGACGGTCCTCACCGACCTCACCCTCACCCTCGACCCTGCGGCGATGCTCCAGGTCGAGGAACAACGGCCCGGTGCCGTCCGGGCCCGGCTGATCATCGACGGCGAGGTCGAGGTGGAGCGGATCGCCCGCACCCGGGTGCTCGCGGCCCACCAGTGGCTGGCGACCCCGCCCGCGCTCGCGCTGGAGATGCTGGCCGCGCACGTCATGCCGAACCACCCGGCGGTCACCGTGCTGATGGGCGAGGTCGCGGAGCTGCTCGCCCGCACCACCGGCAGCCCGTCGCTGGAGGGCTACCAATCCGGGCCCGAGCGGGTGGACGAGATCGTCGCGGCGGTCTACGCCGCGATGCAGGCGTGCGGCATCCGGTACGCCGAGCCGCCGGCCGGCTGGGCCGACCTCGGGCAGAAGGTCCGCACGCCGGGCGAGGTTCTCAACGACCGGGTCGGTACCTGCCTCGACACCGTCGTCGTGATGGCCGGCGCGCTGGAACAGGCCGGGATCCGGCCGCTGATCTGGGTCGCCGAGGGGCATGCCTTCCTCGGCTGGTGGCGCGAGGAGTCCTCGCTCGGCACCGCGGCGGAGTTCGACGTCGCCGGTGTGGTCAACCAGGTCGACCTGGGCCGCATCGGTCTGCTGGAGACCACGGCGCTGACCCGACGCCCGGAGCCGGTGGCGTTCGCGCAGGCGCAGCGGCTGCCGCGCATCGCCCATCTGACCGGCGACCTCGCCACGCTCGTCGGGGTGCTCGACGTCCACCAGGCGCGGACCGACCGCATCGTGCCGTTGCCGGCCCGTACCCGGGGCGAGGGGGGCGAGGTGATCGTCACCCGGTACACACCGGCGCCCGCCGCGGCGCCGGCGGCGTCGGTGCCGGTTGCGGACCGGGTCGTACCGGGCCGCATCGTCGAGCCGCCGCGGGTGACGGGCTGGAAGAACGCGCTTCTCGACCTCAGCCTGCGCAACCGCCTCATCAACTTCACCGCCCGGTCCGCGCTCGCGTTGACCGTTCCCGACGGGTGCCTCGGTCGGCTGGAGGACGTGCTGCACCGCGGTGTCGCCATCAGCCTGCGACCCGCCGACGAGCTCGCCGCGATCGACCGGGAGCGTGGTGTCGGGCGGGGAAGCGATCTCCCCGGGCCGCAGCTCGTCGACCTGCTCGAGACGAAACGCACGGTCCACGTCGACGTGACCGGGGCGGCCTACCCGGCGCGCCTGCGCGGCCTCGCGCACAAGGCCCGGACGATCCGGGAGGAGACCGGCGCGAACAACCTCTACCTGGCGCTCGGTTCGCTGCTGTGGGAGCTCGACGGCCGCGCGCTGCGCTCGCCGCTGATCCTCGTGCCCGTCACGCTCGCGGCAGCCGGTCGCGGCGGCCGCTACCGCGTCGCGCTCGACGAGGCAGGCTCCTCCACCCCCAACTACTGCCTGGTGGAGAAGCTGCGGCAGACCCACGGGTTGACCATCCCCGGCCTCGCCGATCCGGCGACCGACGACGCGGGGATCGACCTCGACGCCGCGTTCGACGCCACCCGCCGGGCGATCGCCGAGCGCGGCCTGCCGTTCCGGGTCGAGGCCACCGCCGATCTCGCCGTCCTCCAGTTCGCCAAGTTCCGGCTCTGGAAGGACCTCGACGAGAACTGGGCGACGTTCGCGCGCAACCCGCTGGTCGCGCACCTGGTCCACACCCCCACCGACGCGTTCGCCGATCCGATTGCCGAGACGCTCGTGCACGACCTCGACGAGCTCGACGAGCGCTGCCCGGTCCCGGCCGACGCCTCCCAGCTCCGCGCCATCGCGGAGGCGACCGCGGGGCGGACGTTCGTGCTCGAGGGCCCGCCGGGCACCGGCAAGTCCCAGACGATCACCAACCTGCTCGCCCATGCCGTCGCGGCGGGCAAGCGGGTGCTGTTCGTCGCCGAGAAGCGCGCGGCCCTCGACGTGGTCGCGGCCCGGCTCGACTCCGTCGGGATGGGCCCGCTCTCCCTCGACCTGCACGACAAGGGCAGCAAGCCCGCCGCCGTGCGCGAGCAGATCGCCCGAGCGCTCGACCACGCCGTCTCCCCGGACCACCAGGACCACGAGATCCGCACCGAGGAGCTGCGCGCCGCCCGGCGCGGGCTCACCCGCTACAGCTTCGTGCTGCACGCCCGCAACGCCGCCGGCCTGTCCCTCTACGGCGCCCGGGACCGGACGCTCGCGATCGGCGACGAGGTCGCGCCCGTCGCGGTGCCGGAGTCGCTGCTCACCGGTGCGATCCCCGACACCGTCGAGGGATTCCGGCGGCTGTTCAGCACACTGCCCGAGCGCACCGACGCGGCGCGCCCGAGTGCGGGGCACCCGTGGGCCTTCGTCGACTCGCTCAGGGGCGTGGACGTGGTGGCCGCGCGTGCGGCGGCGCTGCGGCTCGACGCCGTGCTGGCGGCGCTGCCCGGCGTGCTCGGCCCGGCGCTCGCCGCGGCCCGGGTGCCCGCCGACCTCGCCCTGCTCGCCGACGTCTGCGCCTCGGGCCTGCCGCTGCCCGTGCTCGACGCGTCGCGCACACCACGGTGGGAGGGCGCGGTCGCGTCGATCACCGCGGACCTGGCCCGGTTCGCGCAGGCCCCGCACCCCGGCCTCGACGCCGTCACCCCCGAGGTCCTCGCGCTGCCGGTCGGTGAGATCCACACCGCGGCGATGGCCGCGGCGGCGTCCGGGTTCCTCGGGCGGCGCAAGCGGCTCAACGCCGTCCGCGAGCGGCTGGCGCCGGCACTGCGGCCCGGTGTGACGGTCAAGCCGAAGAAGCTGACCGAGCTGACCGCCGCCGTCGTCGCGCTCGAACACGCGGTGCGCGAGCTGGTCGCGACGGTCGTCGCGATCCCGGGACTGGCGCCGCCGCCGGCCTGGTCGCCGTTCACCGAGGAAGGTCGGGCGGGCCTCGCCCGGCGCATCGACCACGTCCGCGCGCTCGGCAGGACCGTCGACCCCGCGCACGCCGACCCTGCCCGGGCCCGGTTCGCCGGGCCGTTGCGCGCCGTGGTCGGTGTCCGGGCCGATGCCCGGCCTGTGCGTGAGGCCGCCGCCGCCGCCGAGGAGCTGCGGCGGGCCTGCGCGGTCGGGCAGGACCGGATCGAGGCGTGGGCGGGCGACGCCGGCCTGCTCGGTCGCTGGCGGGCCACGGCGGCGCAGCGGACCGCAGGTGACCCGCAGCTCGGCTCGCTGCGTCGCTGGCTCGACCTGCTCGGGCACCTCGAACCCCTGCGCACCGACGGGCTCGGCGCCGCCCGCGCGGCGGTACTCGACGGCACCCTCCACCCGGACGAGGCGCGACGTGCCTTCGAGCTGGGATTGGCGCACGCCGCGGTCGCCGAACGGCTGCGCGCCGGCGGGCTCGACATGTTCGACCCGCGAGGCCATGAGCGCGCCGCCGAGCGGTTCGTCGTGGCGTCCAGGGCCGTCCGCGGCCACCTGGTGACGGCCCTCCCGCAGCAGGTCCTCGGCGGCCGCGGTTTCGACCCGCGCGCGACCGGCGGCCAGGTCGGCCTGCTCCAGCGCCAGCTCACGACCAGGCGCGGCGGCATGAAGGTGCGGGCGCTGATGACCCGCTTCGGCGAGGTGATCACGCGCGCGCTGCCGTGCGTGCTCGTGAGCCCCGACTCCCTGGCGCGGTTCTTCCCCGCCACGGACGGGCTGTTCGACATCGTCGTGTTCGACGAGGCGTCGCAGGTCCGGGTCGCCGACGCGATCGGCGCCATGGGCCGGGCCCGATCGGTGGTCGTCGTCGGTGACAGCAGGCAGATGCCGCCCACGTCGTTCGCCGAGAGTGCCTTCATCGGCGACGACGACGTCGACGGCTCGGGGGAAGCCGTCGGGGACGAGGAGTCGATCCTCACCGAGTGCGTCCAGGCCCGGGTCGGCCGCCACCGGCTCACCTGGCACTACCGCAGCCGCGACGAGGCGCTGATCGCGTTCAGCAACCACCACTACTACGACGGCACGCTCTCGTCCTTCCCGGCGCCCGTGGTGGCGGGAACCGGCGTCTCGCTCGTCCGGGTCGACGGCCACTTCCACCGCAGCGGGTCCCGCGCCACGCTGCGCACCAACCCGGCCGAGGCGGCCGCCGTCGTCGCGGAGATCCGCAGGCGGTTCGCCGCATCGCCCGAGGCCGCGCCTTCCATCGGCGTCGTCACGTTCAACCAGCAGCAGCGTGCCTACATTGAGGGCCTGCTGCGCGACGCCGACGACCAGCGCCTGCTCGACGCGCTGGAGGAGTCCGGCGGACTGTTCGTGAAGAACCTGGAGAACGTGCAGGGCGACGAGCGCGACGTGGTGCTCTTCTCGACGGCGTTCAGCGTCAACGACAACGGCGTGCTCCCGCTCAACTTCGGCCCGCTCAACCGTGCGGGAGGCGAGCGGCGCCTCAACGTCGCGGTCACCCGGGCCCGCCGGCAGGTCGTCGTCTACTCCAGCTTCGATCCCACCCAGCTGCGGACCGCGGAGACGACCTCGGTGGGGCTGCGGCACCTGCGGACGTACCTGGAGATGGCGGCCGGCGGGCCGGCGGTGCTGCCGCGGAGCACCCGTTCCGCCCGGGTCACCGACCACCACCGCGAGGAGATCGCCGCCCGGCTCCGCGACCGCGGCATCCCCGTGCGCACCGATGTCGGGTTGTCGGAGTTCGCGATCGACCTCGTGCTCGGCGAGGCGGACGACCCGCGGGTGGCGGTGCTGCTCGACGGGATCGCCTGGTCGCGCCGGCTCACCGCCCGCGACCGCGACGCCCTGCCGCGCGAGGTGCTCGCCGACACCCTGGGCTGGCCGGCGGTCGAGCGGGTCTGGCTGCCGGAATGGCTTGCCGACCCCGACGCGGTGGTGGCCCGGCTCGTCGGCGTCCTGGCGCAGACCCACCGGCCCGCGCCCGCCGTCACGGTTGCGCCGGCCCCCGTCACGGCCCCTGGCAGGGCGGTCCCGCAGGAACCGCTCGCTCCGCCGGCGTCGAACGGAGCGCTGCCGCCCACCGTGGACGTGGCCTGGCCGAACGGCACCGAGGTGTTCGTGCCGTGGACGGTGCGCTACCTGGGGTCCAAGGACGTCCTCGACGACCTCCCGGCGCGTCATGCGGGCGCGCAGGTCGTCTCGGCCTTGGAGGAGGTGGTCGCGGCCGAGGGACCGATTCACACCGACCGGCTCGCGCGGCTGGTCGCCAACGGCTTCGGACTCGGCCGGGTCGCTGAATCGCGCAAGGCGGCGATCCTGCGACACCGGCCGCGCAGGCTCGTCCTGGACACGACGGAGCCGGTGGTGTGGCCGGTGGGACGGGTGCCCGAGGAATGGTCCGGCTTCCGCTGCACCGACGACGGGGTCGACCGGCCCTTCGAGCACGTGCCGCTTCGCGAGATCACCAACGCGATGGTGGCCTCGGTCCGCGCGTCGGCCGGGATGGCGCGCGACGAGCTCCACCGGGAGGTTCTCGCGGTCTTCGGCTGGCGCCGCAGGACCTCGGGGTTCGTCGAGCGGCTCGACACGGCCCTCGATCTCGGCGTCCGCACCGGCCGGCTCCGGATCGACGACAGCGTCGTCAGGGCGGCGGCCTGACCGGCTCCGTCACCAGATCCGCACCCGATCCTCCGGCTCGGTGTAGAGCCCGTCGCCCGGCCGCACACCGAAGGCGTCGTGGAAGGCGTCGAGGTTGGTCACCACGGCGTTGCAGCGCAGGTCCGGCGGGGAGTGCGGGTCGACGGCCAGGCGCCGGATCGCCTCCTCGTCGCGGGTCGCGGCGCGCCAGAGCTGGGCCCAGCCGACGAGCACCCGCTGCTCACCGGTGAACCCGTCGAGCACCGGGGCCTGCGCGCCGCTCAGGGCGATGCGGTAGGCCTTCAGCGCGATGGTGAGGCCGCCGAGGTCGCCGATGTTCTCCCCGACCGTCAGCGCCCCGTTGACGGTGTGCCCGTCCAGCCCGCGCGGCGACAAGCCGTCGTACTGCGCGATCAGTGCCTGGGAACGCTTGTCGAACTCGGCGCGGTCGGCCTCCTCCCACCAGTCGACGAGGTTGCCGTCGCCGTCGTAGCGCGAGCCCTGGTCGTCGAAGCCGTGGCCGATCTCGTGGCCGATCACCGCGCCGATGCCGCCGTAGTTGGCGGCGTCGTCTGCCTCGGCGTCGAAGAACGGCGGCTGCAGGATCGCGGCCGGGAACACGATCTCGTTCATCCGCGGGTGGTAGTAGGCGTTGACGGTCTGCGGGGTCATGAACCACTCGGCGCGGTCGACCGGCCCGCCGAGCTTGGCGAGCTGGAAGCGGGTGTGCCACGCGCCCGCGCGGCGGACGTTGCCCAGCAGGTCGTCGGCGCGCACCGCCAGGGTCGCGTAGTCCTTCCACGCGTCCGGGTAGCCGATCTTGGGGGTGAACCGGTCGAGCTTGGCCAGCGCCCGCTCACGGGTGGCCGGGCCCATCCAGTCCAGCTCGGAGATCGACTGCCGGTAGGCCTGCACGAGGTTCGCGACGAGCGCCTGCATCCGCTCCTTGGCCGCGGGCGGGAAGTGCCGCTGCACGTAGAGCTGCCCGACGGCCTCGCCGACCGCGCCCTCCACGATCGCCACGCCGCGCTTCCACCGTTCCCGCAGCTGCGGGGTGCCCGACAGGGTGCGCCCGTAGAACCCGAAGTCCTCCTCGGCGACCGCATCGTGCAGGTACTCCGCGCACGCCGACGCGACGCGGATCGCCAGCCACGCCTGCCACTGCTCCAGCGGGCGCTGCGCCCACAGCCGCGCGGCGTCGGCGACGAAGCTCGGCTGGCGCACGACGACCTCGTCGAGCGCGCCGTCGGCCGCGTCGAGCCCGTCCTGCCACGGTGCCCAGTCGAACTCCGGCGCGTGCTCGCGCAGCTGCGCCAGCGTCATGAGGGTGTAGGTCTTCTGCGCGTCCCGGTTGGTGACGCGGTCCCACGACGCGGCGGCGAGCGCGGTCTCCAGCTCCAGCACGGTCTCGGCGTGTGCGCGCGGCAACCCGACCAGCTCCGCGAGGCGCCCGAGGTGCGCGACGTACTCCGTGCGGGTCTGCGCGTGCGCATCCTCGCGGTAGTAGGCCTCGTCGGGCAGCCCGAGCCCGGACTGCGACAGGTGCACGAGGTATCGGGTGGCGTCCTTCGCGTCGGTGGCGACGAACGCGCCGAACAGCGCGACGAGCCCCTCACCCTGGCGGCGGCCGAGCACGGCGGCCAGCTCGGCGCGGGTGCCCGCCGCCGCGATCTCGTCGAGCAGCGGACGCAATGGCGCGGCGCCGAGGCTCTCGATGCGGTCGACGTCCATGAACGAGGCGTAGAGGTCGGCGATCCGGGCGGCGTCGGTGCCCGGCGCGGGCAGGTGGGCCGGCGACGCGGCCTGCTCGACGATCGCCCGCACGTCGATCTCGGCGCGGTCGCGCAGCGCCCGGAACGCGCCGTCCTGCGCGCGATCCGGGGGGATCTCGTGGGTGTCGCACCAGCGGCCGTTGACGTGGCCGAACAGGTCGTCCTGCGGGCGGACGGCGGGATCGACCCAGCGCAGGTCCAGGCCGGTGCGGGCGGGGCGGTGCGGTGCCGTGGTCACCCCACGATCCTGCCCTACCGCGCGGATCCCGAGGGTCGGCCCGACGAGCGCAGGTGGCGCAGGGCCGCCGCGGCGGCGTGGAACCCGCACATGCCGTGCGCGCCCGGCCCCGGCGGTGTCGCCGCGGAGCAGAGGAAGTGGCCGGGCAGCCCGACGTCGTACGGGCGCAGCGTCGCGCGCGGGCCCAGCACGAGCTGCCGGACGTCCTTCGATCCGGTGACGATGTCGCCGCCCACGTAGTTGGCGTTGTAGGCCGCGAAGCCGGTAGCCGAGCGCACCGCGGTGCCGGCGATCCGCTCCCGGAAGCCGGGGGCGAAGCGCTCGATCTGCGCGGTGATCGCCTCGGTGGCGTCGCCCGGCCAACCGTTCGGCACGTGGGCGTAGGACCACACCGGGTGCACGTCGCCGACCGAGCGTTGCGGGTCGGCCAGGTACTGCTGCCCGACCAGCACGAACGGTCGTCGCGGCATCCGCCCGGCGTGCACCTCCGCCTCGGCGGCGACGATCTCGGCGAGCGTGCCGCCGAGGTGCACCGTCCCGGCCCGGCGCGCCGCGGGTGCGGTCCACGGCACGCCGCCGTGCACCGCGAAGTCGACCTTGAACGCGCCCGGGCCGTGCCGGAACCGCCGGTAGGCCCGCGCGACCCGCGACGGCAGGCGCTCGCCCAGGATGTCCGCGACCGCGCCGGGCGCGAGATCGAACAGCGTGACGTCGGCGGGCGGGAGCTGCGCGGACGTCGTGACCCGCACGCCGGTCTCGACCTTCCCGCCCAGGTCGGCGAGCAGCGCAGCCAGCGCCCGGGTGATCGACGCCGACCCGCCCGCCGCGACCACCCAGCCGTGCCGGTGCCCGCCGGTGATCAACCCGAGGCCGATCGCCGAGGTCAGCGGACGGGTGAGCGGGCGCAGCGCGTGCGCGGCCACCCCGGCCCACAGCGCCCGGGCCGGCTCGCCCCGGAACGCGCGGGCCAGCACCGTCGCCGGCACCAGCGTGGGGATGCCGAAGCGGGCCAGCCGCAGCGGGTGGCGCGGCACCCGCAGCAGCGGGCTCATGATGTCGTCGGCCAGCGCGTCGAACCCCGCCGACGGCCCGGCGAACAACCGACGCCACGCCCTCCCGTCGTCCCCCAGCCCGGCCGCGGTCGCCGCCACGCAGCGGTGCAGCACCGCCGCCGTCCCGCCGTCGAGAGGGTGCACGCAGTCGATCTCCGGGGCGCGCCACTCCAGGCCGTGGCGGTCGAGCCCCAGCGAGTTCAGGAACGCCGAGCCGGCCGCGAACGTGTGCACCGCCGAGCAGTGGTCGTGCAGCAGCCCCGGCAGGATCGCCTCGCCGCTGCGGGTGCCGCCGCCGATCTCGTCGGCCGCCTCCAGCACCGTGACCTCGACGCCCGCGCGGGCCAGTGCCACCGCCGCCGCGAGCCCGTTGGGCCCACTGCCCACCACGACGGCGGTCGTCATGCCGCCTCCGCGGGAGGGAGCGCGTCGGCGGTGCTCATGCCGCCATTCTTGCCGGGTCGTCCGCGGCGCCGGCCGCGGACCACCTCACGCCGCGGGCTCGACGACGATCGCGGGGTCCACGCCGGAGCCGTGGGGCTCCTCGTCGGCGTGCCCGGCGCTGCCCGAGCCGGCGCTGCCCGAGCCGGCGCCGGCGTGCCCGGTGCTGCTCGGGTCCGCGCCGCTTCCGTCGCCGGAGCGGTCGTCCCCCGCGGTCGATCCGGCGCCGTCCGGGTGCGCGACCGCTCCGGGTTCGGCCGGCTGCTCCGACGGGGGCTCGGCAGGAAGCTCCGACGGCTGCTCCGACGGCTGCTCGGAGGGGGGCTCCGACGGGTGCTCGGACGGGTGCTCGGACGGGGTGGGCTGCTCCGCGGGTTCGGACGCGGGCGGAGGCAGCGTCTCGGACGGCCCGGGCGCCGGCTGGGGCTGGGGGGGGGGCGCGGGTTCGGGGGCAGGCGCGGGTTCGGGCGCCGGTGCCGGCGCGGGTGCTGGTGCGGGCTCGGGTGCCGGCCCGGGCTCGGGTGCCGGTGCGGGTTCGCTCGCGGGCCCGCTCCCGGAGTCCGCCGGAGGCTCGGGGGCGGGTGCAGGGTTCGACACCGTGCTCGTGCCCGATCCGGGCGCGGGGTCCGGGGCGGGTGCCGCCACCGGCCTGCTCGCGGTGGGCGCCGCGGGCGCTGGCCCGGGCGCGGCCGGCGGTACCTCCCCGGGTGCCCCGGGCGTCCCGGGCTCCACAGTCTCCGCGGTGAGCGCGACGACGAGCGCGTGCTGCTCCTGCGCGAGGTGTTCGTAACCCTCGTCGATGGCGACCGACGACAGCGGCATCGACACGGCCGCCAGTTCGCGCGCCGCCTCGTCGGTGCGGCCCGCGTTCAGCGCGGCGCGGGCGCGGCGCAGGCCGTCCTCGACCGCGACCGCCGCCTCCCGGGACTCGGCCCGCTCGGCGAACAGCACCTTCGTGATCGGGAAGAGAGGGTCGCCGGGCCGGGCCTGACCGGCGTCCACGGTGAGCGCACCCAGCGCGGTCATCGCGACGGTGATCAGCGCGGCCGCGCTCAGCCTGCGCATCGGCGGGCCGTGCGGCCGCCGGGGGCGAGCCACGGCGGCGGGAACGGCGGGCATGTCGGGGACCGCGGCGAGCCCGACGCGGGCCGGCGCGGCGACATCGTCGGGGCCGGGGTGGCCGAGCCACGCCGTGAGTGCGGACACGAGCTGCTCGTCGCCGGGTTGGCGAGGTGTCGCCCGCCCGGCGGCGAGCGCGTCGAGAAAGGCGTCGTCGGCCTGCAGCGCCGCGAGGTCGATCACCTCACCGGTGCTCTCGTCATCACCGCCGGAATCGCCGGGGCGAGGGTCGTCACCGCGTCGTTGCGGCTCGCGCACGGGACCCTCCCCTCACCGGTCGTACCGTTTCAGTGTGCAGGAACTCGCGCTGAGTGGTCAGTGCGTTACGGCTGCATCCTTCGTCGACGATCTGCAGATGGTGGTGTGCACGTAGACGTACGGCCCAGGCTCGACTTCTCTATCGTGGGTTCGTGACCGCCTCCGACGTGCTGGCGGCCCTGCGCCTGCGGCTGCGCGCGGCGGGGCCGGTGCTGGTCGCCTTCTCCGGCGGGGCCGACTCGGCGCTCGTGGCCGCGGTCGCGGCGCAGGAGCTGGGCCCGGCGGCCGTGGCGGTCACGGCGGTGAGCGCGAGCCTGCCGGCCGCCGAGCGTGCCGCGGCTGCGGCCTTCGCCCGCGAGCACGGCATCCGGCACGTGCAGGTGTGCACCGACGAGCTCGACCGCCCCGCCTACGTCGCCAACGGCGGCGACCGCTGCTTCCACTGCAAGTCGGCCCTGCTCGACGCGTTGGCGCCGCTGGCGGAGCTGTCGGGGGCGGCGATCGCGCTCGGCACCAACCTCGACGACCTCGGCGACCACCGCCCCGGCCAGCGCGCGGCGGCGGCGCGGGGGGCGATCGCGCCGCTGGTCGACGCGGGGCTCGACAAGCGGGCGGTGCGCGAGGTCAGCACGCTGCTGGGCCTGTCGACGGCGGCCAAGCCCGCGGCGGCGTGCCTGTCCTCCCGGATCGCCTACGGCGACCCGGTGACGGCGGAGGTCCTGGGCCGCGTCGAGCGCGCCGAGGCGGCCGTGCACGCGCTGGGGTTCGCGGTGTGCCGGGTGCGCGCGCACGCCGGCGGCACGCTCGCGCGGCTGGAGCTGCCCGCCACGCGGCTCGACGAGGCGGTCGCGCGGCGCGCGGAGCTGGACGCGGCGGTGCGCGGCGCCGGGTTCGCGTTCTGCGCGCTCGACCTGCGCGGCTTCGCCAGCGGCCGGATGAACGTGCTGCTCGGGCTGCCCGGTGCGCCGTGAGCGCCGGTTTCGACGACCTCGGCTGGGCCCGGCCCGACACCGACCGCGAGGCCCGGCTCGGGCTGCCCGAGGTGGTCTACGGGCCGGGGAAGTCGGCGGCGCAGGTCGCGGGCGTCGTGCGGAGCCTGCTGGCGGCGAATACCGGCCCGGTGCTCGTCACGCGGGTGTCGCCGCAGGTAGCCGCCGAGGTGCTCGCCGCCGTCCCGGACGGGCGCCACGACCCGGCTGCCCGGCTGCTCGCGTGGCGCCGCGCGGCGCCGCTCGGGTTCGCGCTCGCGGTCGTCTCGGCCGGGACGTCGGACGGCCCGGTGGCCGACGAGGTCGCCGCCGTGGCCGAGGCGGTGGGCCTGCACGTCACCCGGATCTCCGACGTCGGGGTGGCCGGGCTGCACCGGTTGCTCGCCGAGCGCGACCGGCTCGCCGCCGCCGACGCGGTGGTGTGCCTGGCGGGGATGGAGGGGGCGCTGCCGAGCGTGGTGGGCGGGCTGGTCGGCTGCCCGGTGATCGCGGTGCCGACGTCGGTGGGCCACGGCGCGGCGTTCGAGGGCGTGACGCCGTTGCTCGCGATGCTGGCCTCGTGCGCGGCCGGGGTCGTGGTGGTGAACATCGACTCGGGGTTCAGCGCGGCGATGGCGGCGTTCCGGATGGCCCGCGCCCGGGGGCCGCGGTGATCGCCTGGCTCGACCCGTACAGCGGCATCTCGGGGGACATGCTGCTCGGCGCGCTGCTGGAGCTGGGGGCGCCGCTCGCCGGGGTGCGCGCGGCGGTCGCCTCGACGGGGCTCACCGGGTGGGAACTGGCCACCGAGCCGGTTGCCCGGGCGGGCCTCGCGGCCACCCGCGCCGTCGTCACCGTCACCGACACCGCGGCGCAGCGCCCGGCCGCCGACCTGCTCGCGCTCACCGCGCGCGCCCGTCCGGAACCGGTGGCAGCGCTGGCCACCCGCGCGGTCACGCTGCTCGCCGAGACCGAGGCGGGGCTGCACCGGGTGGCCGTCGAGGAGGTGCACCTGCACGAGCTGGGCGGCGTCGACACCGTGGTCGACACGGTCGGGGTGGCCGCCGCGCTGCACCTGCTCGGGGTGGCCGCGGTGCACTGCGGGCCGCTCGCGCTCGGCGCCGGCACCGTGCGCACCCGGCACGGCGAGCTGCCGCTGCCCGCGCCCGCCGTCGCGATGCTGCTGGCCCGCGGGCAGGTGCCGGTCGTGGCCGGACCGGCGCCGGGGGAGACCGTCACCCCGACGGGCCTCGCGCTGCTGCTCGCCGCGGGCGCCCGGTTCGGCCCGCTGCCCACGATGACGGTGACAGCCGCCGGGTACGGAGCCGGGGGGCGCGACGTCCTCGGCCGGCCCAACGTCCTGCCGGCGCTTCTGGGGGATGCCGGTGCGACCGCGGAGCGGCTCGTCCTGCTGGAGACCAACGTGGACGACGTCGCGGGCGAGGTCCTCGGCCACCTGCTCGGCAGGCTGCTCGCCGCGGGTGCCGCGGACGCGTGGGTCACCCCGATCGTGATGAAGAAGTCCCGGCCCGCGCACACCGTGCACGTGCTCGTCGGGGCGGGTGTGGCGGCGGCGTGCGAGCGGCTCCTGCTGGCCGAGACCGGCAGCCTCGGGCTGCGGCGCGCGCCGGTCGAGCGCCACGCGCTGCCCCGGCGGGTGAGCACCGTGCACGTCGAGGGGCATCCGGTGCGGCTCAAGCACGGCCCGTGGGGCGCGAAGCCCGAGCACGACGACGTGGCCGCCGCGGCCGTCGCGCTCGGCCTGCCGCTACGTGTCGTCGCCGCCCGCGCCCTGCACGGTGACGGTGAGCTCGGGGCCGAGTGACAGCGTCCGCGTGACATAGCAGACCCGCCGCGCCGACTCCACCAGCCGCGCGAGGTCCGGGCCCGCCGGGGCGCCCGCGCGCACCGCGATCCGGATCGCGGAGAACTGCGGCCCGTCGTAGGTGCCGGTGACATCGACGTGCACGTCGTCGATCTGCAGGCCGCGCTTGCGCGCGCTCCACGCGATCGCGAGGGTGAAGCAGGACGCCACCGAGGCGAGCAGCAGCTCGGTGGGCTGCGGGCCCCGGTTGGTGCCGCCCGCCACCGACTCCGGCTCGTCGACGATCAGCTCGTGGTCGCCCGCGCGCACCACCGCGCGCAGGTCGCCGTCCCAGCGGGAGTGCACCGAACGCTCCGCGGCCACGCCGATCCTTTCCGTCGAGAACGTGCGGACAGCGCTCGGGCAGCGGGTGCAACACCGGTGCAACGCCGGTGCGGCACGGTGTGTCCGCCGCCACGATCCGCGCGGACATGATCCGCACGCCCCGCCGGGAGCCCGCGATGACCGCCGCACACGTTCCCACCGGCCACTGCACGCAGTGTGGCGTGCCCGACCGGGAGCACCACGACCGCCTGCTCACCGTCGACGTCGACCCCGACGAGCTGCTCGCCCTTCTCGAGCTCGCCGTCACGTGGCACGAGCTGGACTACGGCTCCGCCCGCGTCGTCGGCCCGGCCGCCTGGGGCGAGTTCGCCGCGCAGCACAGCTGGCACGTCCCGGAGCGCGCCGAGCGGGCGTTCAGCCTCGCGCTGGACATCGTGGGGCGCTCCCGCACGGCCGCGCCCGCCCGGTTCGTCGAGGTGCTGGAGCTGGTCACGCGCTGACCGGCCGCTTCCGGCACCTGATCCAGTATGGTAGGAAGCTCGTGTCGCATAGTGAATGGGGAACGACACGTGCCGCGCAAGACAGTGATCATCGGTGGTGGAGCGGCCGGGCTCGGTTCCGCGGGTGGGGTGAAGGCGGCCGACCCGCAGGCTGACGTCGTCGTCTACACCCAGTTCGAGGACGTCGCGTACAGCCCGTGCGGGATCCCCTACGTGCACGGCGGGGAGATCCCCGACTTCGAGCGGCTGTTCCTGGCCGGCAAGCAGGCCTACGTCGACGCGGGCATCGACATCCGCTACGAGACCGAGGTCACCGCGATCGACACCGCGGCGAAGACGGTCACGGTCACCGGCGAGGGCACCGTCGGGTACGACAACCTGATCGTCGCCACCGGTTTCGACTACGCCGATCCCGGCGTTCCCGGCGCCGACCTCTCGGGCCTGTACTACGTCAAGAACATCCGCAAGGCCATGGAGTGGGACAAGGTCATCGAGAGGACCGAGCGGGCGGTGGTCGTCGAGGCCGGCCCGCTGGGCCTGGAGATGGTCACCGCGCTCGCGCACCGCGGCGTCGAGACCCACCTGATCGACCCCAACCCCTACGCGCTGGCGATGATGGCCGACGCCGACATCATGGCGCCCGTCGAGGAGTCCTGGCGCGAGCTCGGGGTGCACCTGCACTTCAACACCACCCTCGAGGCGTTCCTCGGCGACGAGAACGGCGCCGTGCGCGCCGTCGCGACCTCCGGCGGCGAGATCAAGGCCGACCTCGTCGTCGTCGCCACGCACAAGACGCCCAACAACAAGCTGGCCGCGGCCGCGGGGCTCAAGCTCGGCACCACCGGCGGGATCGTCGTCGACGAGCGGATGCGCACCTCGGCGCCCGCCGTGTGGGCGGCCGGCGACGTCACCGAGATCCCGCACGGCCTCACCCGCACCCCGCTGCAGGGCCTCACCGGCTCGCACGCATACGCGCAGGGCAAGACCGCGGGCACCAACGCCGGCGGCGGCGACCGCGTGTACCGGGCGGTGTTCGTGCCGTGGGGCACCCCGGCGGGCAAGTGGGTGATCGGCGGCGCATCGTTCGGCGAGACCACCGCCACCGCGCTGGGCATCCCGTACGTCGTGTGCGAGGCGCAGGGCATCTCCCGGGCCCGCTACTACCCGGGCGTGCAACCCGTCCGGGTGAAGCTGCTGGCCGAGCCGGGCACCCTGCGCCTGATCGGGGCACAGATGATCGGCGGCGGCGAGGGCATCAAGGAGCGCGCCGACTTCCTCGCCCAGGCCATCCGGTTCGGCCTCACCCTGCACGACCTCTCGACCATGGAGAACGTCTACTCGCCCGCGATCGGCGCGCTCAACGAGCCGATCTGCGTCGCGGCCACCAACGGCGTGGCCGCGGCCGCCCAGGGAGGCTGACGCCGTGTCGTTCCCGGGCTGGCTGCGCGCCAACTCCGAGCACTACCTGCTCGTCGCCGCCCATGCCAAGCTGGCGCGGCAACAGGGCACGCCGGCCCCACGGCCCCCCAACGGCCTCGTGGAGCTGTTCTGGCTCAAGGTGTTCGCCCCCGTCTACGCCGCGCTCCCGTGGTCGTTGCGCAGCCGGGTCATGCAGGCGATGCCGGGCAGCCACCGCAAGACGTGGGCTCCGCCGCCGCGACCCGAGGGGCCGGCGGACTGCCTGCAGGTTCATCTGAACCGACCACCAACAGGAGAAGGAGAATCCCGTGGCTGAGCTCGCAGGCGCGCGCCTCAACCCTGGCGACGCGATCGTCGACTACGAAGAGAAGCTCTTCGACGACATCCAGGCCAACGAGGGTGAGAAGGCGTACATCTTCATGCACACCGTGCCCTTCGAGGGCTCGGTCGGCATCGTCAACATGCTCACCGCCACCCGCATCAACCGGAAGGGCTTCGACACCTCGCTCTTCCTGTACGGGCCCGGCGTGCTGATGGCGTCGGCCACCCGCGGCTTCCCGACCGTGGGCGCCGAGGCGTTCCCCGGCCACATGAACTACAACGGCCAGCTCGGCGTGTTCATGAAGGAGGGCGGCAAGGTCTACGCGTGTCGCTTCGCCATGGCGGCGCTGTACGGCATGCGCGAGACCGACCTCATCGAGGGTGTCATCCCCGCGCACCCGCTCGACGTGCTCGACGCCAACCTCACCGCGCGTCGCGAGGGTGCCCTCGTGATGCAGACCTGGACGCTGTAACCGGGTCCGGACCTAGCCGGACGAACGGCACTTTCGCGCGAATCTACTGGGCGGAAGTGCCGTTCGTCGGTGTGAGGGTGGTGCACATGAGCGACCCGGACGAGACGGTCCTGCGGGTGGCGCGCATGCGCTGGCGCGCCGCGGAGGACCGGCTGTACCCGAGCCTGCTCGGCGATCCGGGGTCCTACCAGCGCAGCATGACCGCCATGCAGGCCGTCGTCGCCGAGCTGCGCCGCCGTGGTGGCGGCACCGGCGGGTTGCTGGCAGCCGAGGCGGCGGCGTTCGACGTGGTGGCGGCCGCGTGCCCCGACGGGGCCGGGCTGCCGCCGGAGCTGCTGGTGGCGGTCGCGTGCGGCACCGTGGACCGGGAGCTGACGGCCGCGCGCGAGCAGCGGCGCCGCTCCGCCGCGATGGACGCCGCCCGCGCCGCCGGCCGGGCGTGGGCCGTCGTCGACGGTCCGCAGGACGCGGCGCAGCTGCAGGACGGCCGGATGATCGCGGTGCACCTGGCTTCGGGTGCGGTCGTCATCGCCGCCGCCGACCCGTGGGGCCGCGATGCGGCCTACGGGCTGGAGGTCACGCCCGACGGCGAGTCCCGCACGTTCGCCGACCGGGACGAGTGGCTCGCGGCGCTGGCCGACGCCCGGGCCGGCGTGGAGCGCGGGGTGGCGCCGTGACGGCCGGCCGGCGTCGGGACGTCCCGGGGCCGCGGCGGTGACCGCCTGGCTGGCCGGCGGCGGCGCGGACGTCCTGCCCGGTCCTGCGCTGCCCGGTCTCGTCCTGCCCCGCCCGGTGCGGACCGACACGCCGTGGCTGGCCGGGCGGCGTGCGGCCCCGCAGGTGGAGTGCCGGCTGGTGGCGTCGGCGGCCGACCTGGTGGCGCACCGCGAGATCCGCCGCACGGTGTTCGTCGACGAGCAGCACGTCTTTGACCTCACCGACCACGACCCGCGCGACGACGACCCGGCCACGCTGCACGTGCTCGGCCTGGTCGCCGGGGTCCCGGCGGGCACGGTGCGATTGTTCCCGGTCGACGGCGCCCGGCCCGGCGAGCCCGACTGGCAGGGCGACCGGCTCGCCGTCCTGGGGGCGTTCCGGCATGCCGGGCTGGGCGCGCCCCTGGTGCGCTTCGCCGTGGCCACGGCGGGCGCGCTGGGCGGGCGGCGGATGCTCGCGCACGTGCAGCCGCCCAACCGCACGTTCTTCCGGCGGCTCGGCTGGGCGCAGTGCGGCGCCCCGGAGATCTACGTCGGCCTGCCGCACCTGCGCATGGAGATCGACCTCTGACGCGGGGTGTGGCGCGGGCGGCTACGCGTCGCAGCAGCGCGGGCCGGTCCCGCTGAGCACCACGTTCTCCGCCTGCTCGCTGTCGCCCTTCTTCACATACCACTCCCAGCGGGTGCCGTCGGGGCCCTGCACCCAGGTCTCGGTCTTCTCGGCGTAGCAGCACAGCGTGTCGTCCACGCCGGTGGAGGCCAGTCCGCTGTCGTGCAGCCGCTGCTCGGCGGCGACCACCTCGTCGGCGGTCTCGGTCTCCACGCCGAGGTGGTTGATCGATCCCGGCTCGCCGTCCCCGGCGAACAGCACGAGCTTGAGCGGCGGATCGGCGATGGCGAAGTTGGCGTATTCCGGGCGGATCTTGGCGGGCGGGCTGTCGAACATCCGGGAGTAGAAGTCGACGGCCGCGTCGAGGTCGGCCACGTTGAGGGCGAGCTGGAGGCGCATCGGGCGCTCCTTTCGTATCGAAGTACATCGATACGATAGGCGATCGTTTTGACGTGTGTCAATATGAGCTGGTGCCCGATGAACTGGTGCCCGATGAGCTGGTGTCCGAACTCTGCTGCCCGCCCGTGACCGGGGCCGTCCTCGACGAGGAGCAGGCCGAGGAGCTCGCCGTCCTGCTCAAGGCCCTGGCCGACCCGGTGCGCATCCGGCTCGTCTCCCTCGTCGCCGCGGCCGAGTCGGGCGAGATGTGCGCGTGCGACCTCCCCGCGGCCCTCGACCGCGCCCAGCCCACTGTCTCCCACCACCTGGGCCAGCTTGTGCGGGCCGGGATCCTGCAGCGCGAGCAGCGCGGCCGCTGGGCCTGGTTCCGGCTGCGGCACGACCGGCTCGCCGCGATCCGCGTGGCGCTCGGCGGTGCCGGCGAAGGGGCTGCGGTGCGGCCGGTCGTGGCTCCGGCGGCGACTCCGGCGGCGGCTCGGGCGGCGGCTCCGGCGGCGGCTCGGGCGGCGACTCCGGCGGCGGCCGCCCGGAGCGGGTGATCATCGGCTGGGGACGTTGAGCCGGGTGATCGTCGATTGGGGACGCGTGGCCGTGCGTGGTGCGGTTCGGGGTCCCGGATCGGTGATCACAGGGGGCGTCGGCGAGCGGTCTGGGGACGCTGAGCCGGGTGATCGTCGATGGGGGACGCGTGGCCGTCAGCGGCGCGGTCCACAGTCCCGAGATGGTGATCATGGGCGGCGGCTGCGGCGGTGGTGGACACGGGCGGGGCAGGCGGCGGGGGCGACAGGGGCAGGCGGCGGGGGCGGCGGGGTGACAGGCGCGGGCGGGGATGGGCGGGGGCGGCGGCGGTGGTGGACACGGGCGGGGCGGCGGGTAACAGGCGCGGGCGGGGGTGGGCGGGCCGGCCTCAGCGGGTACGCGCGGCGGGCACCGCCAACCGCCCGGCGCGCACGAACGACGCCCGCAGCTCGGCGGGCAGTGACCCGGCGATGCGCTCGACGGCGGCCCGGCGCCGTGCGGGGGCGCCGAGCTGGGCGAGCACGAGGTCCGAGCCGGTGCGCTCGGCGACCTTCGCGGCCTCCGCGGGCCGCCCGAGGGCGTGCAGCGCGAGCGCCTCGTACTTCGTCGACGAGTAGGCGCGCGCCTGCGCCAGCAGCGCCTCGGCCTGGTCCGGATCCCACCGCGAGCGCATCTCCAGCATCCGCATCGCCGCGCGCGGGCGGAACGGCAGCGAGCGCTCCAGCATCGGCACCGCGTCGGTCACCGCGGCCGCGGCGTCGTCGGGGCGGCCG
>JBQTJE010000012.1:0-5657 GCA_052387455.1 Pseudonocardia sp. | reverse complement strand
TGACCGGCGACGACGCGAGCAGCGAGGCCCTGCCGCTGTTCCCGCTCGGCACGGTCCTGCTGCCCGGCGCGGCGCTGCCCCTGCACGTGTTCGAGCCGCGCTACCGCCGCCTCACCGTCGACCTCGTCACGGGCGAGGTGCCGGGCAAGCAGTTCGGCGTCGTCGCCGTGCGCGAGGGCTGGACGGCCGACGACGACGGGATGGCCGGGCTGCACCCGGTGGGCTGCACCGCGCTGCTGCGCGACGTGCGCAGGCTGCCCGACGGCCGCTACGACATCGTCACCCGCGGCACGAGCCGGTTCCGGCTGCTGGAGCTGGACACCGAGTCCCGGCCCTACCTCACCGGCCGCATCGGGTGGCTGCCCGACGCCGAGCCCGCGCCGGTGGCCGACGACGTCATGGCCGCCCTGGTCGCCGCCGCGCGCGACGCGCACCGCCGCTACTGCGCCACCGCGTGGAAGCAGGGCGACTGGCGCGAGCCCGACGCCGACATCGCCGCGGACGCGCTGCCGCACGTGCTCGCCGCCGACTGCCTGCTGCCCGTCACCGACCGCCAGCGGTTGCTGGAACAGACCTCGCCGTCGCAGCGCCTGCGGATGGTGCGGGCGATGCTCGCCCGCGAGGCCGGGATGCTCGGCCAACTGCGGGCGGTGCCCGCACCGATGACGACGTTCGCGGTGGACCACAGCGTCAACTGAACCGCAGCGTCAACCGAGCGCCGACGGCTCAGCTCCAGCCGTGCCGGGTGCGCAGGGCGTCGGCGACGCGGTCGAACCGCTCCCGGTCGAGGACGGCGCCCTCGCGGCGGATGTCGTGCTCACCGACCTCCAGCACCCGGTCGAGCCGCACGTAGGACGGCCTGCCCTGCCGGTCCCACGGGCCTGAGCCGACGCCGACCCACTCCGGGTCGCCGGCGCGCTCGGCCTGGCCGGACAGCATCAGCCCGAGCAGCTCGCCGTGCCGATCGTCCACGCCGCGGCCGACGACGAGCAACGGCCGGTCCTTGCCGCGGCCGTCGCCCTCCTCGAACGGCACCCAGGCCCAGACGATCTCGCCGGGGTCCGCGGCACCGTCCAGATCGGGGGCGTAGGCGACGGTGCGGGCCCGGGCGCGGGCCGGCGCGGTGCGCACCCGTGGCGACCCGGACCCGGACGGCGGCCGCCCGCCCCGCTTCGTCAGCGCGTCCAGCCCGATCTTCACCGCGCGGCCCAGCAGGCTCCCCCAGTTCGGCACGGCGCACAGCATGCCCTACGGCGTGGGCGAGGTCCGCTCGCCGTGGCGGCTGCACCGCGCCGTCCAACCCGTGGGCGTGACCTGCACCACCATCCGGCGAGCGCAGTCCGGGCAGTACCGCGGCGGCTCCAGCGCGCGCCGGTCCGCGCACCGCTCGTGACCGGCCGCAACGACCTCCCGCCCGCACTGGTCGCAGAACATCTAGATCGTGTCGCTCAGAGCCTTGATCGGCATCTGGAGCTCGCCGAGCAGGTCGATGTCCGACTCGGCGGGCCGTCCGAGCGTCGTGAGGTAGTTGCCGACGATCACTGCGTTGATCCCGCCCAGCAAGCCGCGCCGCGCGCCGAGATCGCCGAGGGTGAGCTCGCGGCCGCCGGCGAACCGCAGCACGGTGCGCGGCAACGCCAGCCGGAACGCCGCCACCGTGCGCAGCGCGTCGGGCCCGGACATCAGCTCGAGGTCGCCGAACGGGGTACCCGGGCGCGGGTTGAGGAAGTTCAGCGGCACCTCGTCGGGCTCGAGCTCCGCGAGCTGCCCGGCGAACTCCGCCCGCTGCTCGACGGTCTCGCCCATCCCGACGATCCCGCCGCAGCACACCTCCATGCCGGCGTCGCGCACCAGCCGCAGCGTCTCCCATCGCTCCTCCCACGTGTGCGTGGTGACCACGTTCGGGAAGTACGACCGGGCGGTCTCCAGGTTGTGGTTGTAGCGGTGCACGCCCATCGCCGAGAGCGCGTCGGTCTGGGCGGGCGTGAGCATCCCCAGCGAGCACGCGATGTTGATCTCGACCTCGTCGCGGATGGCCGCGATGCCGGCCGCGACCTGCGCCATCAGCCGCTCGTCGGGCCCGCGCACCGCCGCGACGATGCAGAACTCCGTCGCGCCGGTCTTGGCGGTCTGCTTGGCCGCCTCGACCAGCATGGGGACGTCCAGCCACGCCGACCGCACCGGCGAGGCGAACAGGCCCGACTGCGAGCAGAAGTGGCAGTCCTCCGGGCAACCCCCGGTCTTCAGCGAGATGATCCCCTCGACCTCGACCTCGGGCCCGCACCAGCGCATCCGCACCTCGTGGGCCACCGACAGCAGCTCGTCGAGGGCGTCGTCGGGCAGGTGCAGCACCTCCTGGACCTGCGCCGTGGACAAGCCCTCTCCCCGCTCCAGCACCTGCTCGCGGGCGGTGGTGAGCACATCGAAACCGGTGGTCGTCACGCCCCGGGAGTCTGCCACCCACCCCCGAGTCCGGGCGCCAGACTGTGACGGGCGACGTCCGCGAACGCGCCCGGCGGCAGCGTCGCTGCGCCGTCGGGCAGCGCCCCGAGCAGCGCCACCCCCGTGACGGCCGGCAGGTCGGCGAGGTTGCAGCGCTCGGCGAGACCCGGGTCGGCGGGCCACGCGCCGATCACCAGCCCGGCGCAGCTCAGGCCGCGCGCCTGCAGCGCCGCCACGGTGAGCGCGGCGTGGTTGAGGGTGCCCAGCCCGGCGGCGGCAACGACGAGCACGGGCGCGCCCAGCAGGTCCGCGACGTCGGCGAGGGTGTCGTCACCAGCGAGCCGGACGAGGAGCCCGCCCGCCCCCTCGACGAGCACGAGATCGTGCGCCGCGGCCAATTCGCGCGCGGCGCCCGCGGCCCGGGCGGCGGTGACGGGCGGGAGCCGCGCGCGGGCCGCGGCGGTGGCCGGGGCGAGCGGTTCGGGGTAACGCGCGAGCTCGCGGGCCGTGACGCCGGGCACGAGGCGGCGCACCTCGTCCGCGTCGCCGGGCTCGCCCAGGCCGACCCCGGTCTGCGCCGGCTTGAGCACGGCCACCCGTGCCCCCGCGGCCAGGGCGAGCGCGGCCACCGCGGCCGTCACGACGGTCTTGCCCACCCCGGTCCCGGTCCCGGTGACGACGAGCACCTCGCCCCCAGCACCCGCCGACCGGACCTTGGACCCTTGACGCAGTTCACCGGCCCGCCCCGGCCGCATCAAGCGTCCACCGTGCGCGATGGGCGGGGCGGGGGAGGTGGGGGGAGGACGTCGGCGAGCACGGCGCGCACGCGGGCGAGCTCGGCGGCGGTGAGGGTGGCGCGGGCGGTGAGGCGCAACCGGCTCGTACCCTCCGGCACCGACGGCGGCCGGAAGCAACCCACCCGCACCCCCTGCTCTGCGCACCGCTGCGCAACACCCACCGCGACGCCCGGGTCCCCCAGCACCACCGACACCACCGCGGACGCAGGCGCGGGCACCCCCGCCGCCGCGGCCAGCTCGGCCGCCACCCGCAGCACCGCGCCCGCCCGCTGCGGCTCGGCGCGCAGCACCCGCAGGGCGGCGAGCGCGGCGCCGACGCACGCCGGCGCGAGCCCGGTGTCGAAGATGAACGACCGCGCCGTGTCCACCAGGTGCGCGACGACCTCCACGGGCCCCAGCGCCGCACCGCCCTGGCTGCCCAGCGCCTTGGACAGCGTCACGGTCGTCACGACGTCGTCCGCCCCGGCGAGCCCGGCCGCCGCGACCTGCCCGCGGCCGCCCGGCCCGCACACGCCCAGCCCGTGGGCGTCGTCGACGACCAGCAGCGCACCGCGGGCCCGGCACACCGCGTGCAGGGCCGCCAGCGGCGCGAGCGCTCCGTCGATGCTGTTCACGCCGTCGACGGCGACGACAGCCCGCTCCTCGGCCCGTCCGGCGAGCGCGGCGTCCACGGCGCGGACGTCGTCGCGGGGCGTGACCACCACCCGGGCCCGGGACAGCCGGCAGGCGTCGACGATCGACGCGTGGTTGGCCGCGTCCGAGACCACCAGCGCGCCGGGACCGGTCAGGGCGGTCAGCACGCCGAGGTTCGCGGCGTAGCCGGAGGAGAACACCAGCGCCGCCGCCGCCCCGCAGAACGCGGCCAGCTCGGCCTCCAGTGCCGCATGCAGCGCCGTCGATCCCGTGACCAGCCGCGATCCGGTGGACCCGGTGCCCCACTCGCGTGTCGCGGCCACCGCGCCGTCGATCACGCGGGGGTGGCGGGCGAGCCCCAGGTAGTCGTTGCCGGCGAGGTCGGTGAGTGCGTCGTCCGATGCGCGCGGGCGCAGCGCCCGGCGCAGCCCGGCCGCCCGACGGCGGGTGGCGTGCGTTTCCAGCCAGGCGAGCGGGTGTTCGGGCTCGGGTGTCACGACCGGTCACGGTAGGCGGTCCACGATCCCGTGTATCACCACGCCCGGGGCGGGGCTCCATCAGGCGACACCGGATCCACCCTGGGGGACGCATGACGACACGCAGCACGCCGGACCGAGCCGCAGCGCCACGCAGCGAGCCGTGGACGCTGGAGGAGCTGCTGGCAGCGGACAACGAGCCGGCGTCCGTCGAGATGCCGGCACACCTGCGAGAGGCGATGTCCGAGCGGCGGATCCACCTCTCCACCGCCGGCGGCGACGAGTCGGCGGCGACCGCCGGACTCGCCGAGGAGCTCGCGAAGACGTCGTCGTTCCTGCTGCCCGAGGGGATGTTCCTCGGCCGCCTCGGGAATGTCGGGGCAGCGGCCGAGATGCCCGACGGCGCCGGGGAGTCCGAGGCGGCGCCGTACCGGCCGCCGTGGGCGGACCTCGTACACCACCCGAAGCTCGCACCCGTGCCCACACCGTCGGTGCCGAAGTCCCGCGACGGCACCCGCATCGAGCTGCACACCGTCTACCCGCCGGAGAACCGCACGCCGTTCAAGCCCGAGGGGTACCCGCTGCGGTGCATCGGCCGGCTCGAGGTGCACGTGCCCGGCCAGCAGACCAGGTTCGGGACGGCCACGCTGGTGGGGCGCCGGACCATCGTGACCAGCGCGCACCTGATGCCCCGCAACGGTGCCGCCGGCCAGTGGGGCGTCCTGTTCGTACCCGCCTTCTTCGACGGCGGGTCGACGGTCGGGATGGCGTCGTGGTGCGAGCAGTACCGCCACGTCGTGCACCCGAACGACGTCTCCGACTCCACCCAGGACCGCGACATCGCGGTCCTGCGGCTCTACGACCCGCTCGGCGACGCCCTGGGCTGGTTCGGCATCAAGACCTACGACGACGACTGGGAGGACGAGGCCCGGTGGACGCTCGTCGGCTACCCCGACATCACGGGCAACCCGCCGATGCGGCCGACGCGCCAGAGCGGCATCCGGGTCATCGACGACGACCCGTCCGGGGACTGGACCGAGGTCGAGCACCGCGGTGACGCCTCGAGCGGCAACTCCGGCGGACCGCTGTGGGGGACCTTCCCGGACGGTCACTTCTTGATCGGGGTGCACAGCGGTGGGGAGTACCGGACCGTGGGCGGCATCGTCGCCGAGGACAACAACGTCGCGTCGGGCGGGCGTGGCCTGCCGACGCTGGTGAACGCGCTCAACGCCCAGTGGTCGTAGGGCCCGGACGTCACGGTACCGCCGTCCGCGGGGCCCGCACCCCCCCCAGGACGGCCCGCGCCGCC
>JBQTJE010000011.1:0-4613 GCA_052387455.1 Pseudonocardia sp. | reverse complement strand
CGCCGCGGCCGCCGCGGCGACGTCGCGGCCGACCTGGCGGCCGAACAGGTCACGCAACCGCTCCCGCTCGCGCAACCCCGCGGCCATCTGGTTGAAGCCTGCCTGGAGCTGGCCGAGCTCGGCGCCGTCGTACACCGGGACGTCGACGTCGAGCGTGCCGTCCTGCACCCGCTGCAGGCCGCGGCGCACGTCGTTCACCGGGTCGGCCACCGCCCGCGCCGCCGCGACGGTGACGACGAACCCGCCGAGCAGCGCGATACCCCCCACCGCGAGCACGACGACCGCGAGCTGCTCGACCGGGACGTCGCCGTGCACCAGCGCGGCGACGGCGGCCACGAGCATCCCGGACACCGGCGCCGCCGTCCCGAGCGTCCAGAACAGCAGCGACCGCGCCGTGATGCCCGGTCCCCGGCGCCGCTCCAGCGGCACCCCGGCCAATTCGCGGGCGGCGCTGCGGCGCAGGATCCGCTCCGTGGCGAGGTAGGTCACCGCGCACGCGCCGATCCCGCCCAGCAACGTCGTCTCGCCCACCGCCAGCGCCAGCCGCACCGAGTACGCCGCGTTGATCCCCGCGAACAGCAGCGCCGCCACCAGCCACAGCACGCCCTGCACGACCATCAGCCGCAGCGGCCCGAACAGCACCACCCGCCGCCGGGTCGCCGCGCCCGTCTGGTCGCGCCGCAGCCGGAACTTCCGGTTGCCCCACAGCACGCCCAGCGGCACCGCGAGCAGCGTGTACGCGCCGAACGCGACGAGGTTGACCACCAGCGTGCGACCGGGACGCTCCAGCGGCCCCGTCGGCACCACCCACACCGCGAGCACCAGCACGACCACCGCGCTGACCACGTTGACCAGCACGATCACCGACACCAGCGTCAGCCGGACGGGCCAGTCGACGATCGACCGCCGCTCACGTCCCATGGTCGTCAGATCGTAGGGCGTGGATCAGTCCACTCTGGCCCGCAGGTGGTGGGCAGCCGAACCGGCGCGGCGGACGTCGAGGTCCCAGCCGCCGCCGTCGCGCCGGGTCCGCAGCTCCACGGTGGACGGCAGCAGCAGCGGGCGGCCGAACTCCACGTCGTAGGTCAGCGCGTCGGGCAGCCGCCCCTGCAGCGCCGCCAGGGCCCGGGCGGCGGTCCACATGCCGTGGGCGATGGCACGGCGGAACCCGAACGGGCGGGCGGTGAGCGGGTGCAGGTGGATGGGGTTGACGTCGCCGCTCACGCGGGCGTAGCGGCGGCCCGTGCCGCCGTCGACGTGCCAGACCGCGGTGGGCGGGCCGCCGAGAGCCTGCGGTGCGTATGGGTGCGCAGTGCTGGGCCGCCGCTGTGCACCCGTGGCGCCCCGGGCCAGGTAGGTGCTGCGGCACTCCCAGACCCCGGCGACGTCGGTGACGAGGTCCACCGTCGTGCCCTTCGGGTGCGCGGCGAGCCGCTGCGCGTGCACGGCGATCCGCAGCGGCTCGGCGGCGTCGATGCGGCGGTGCGCGGTGATCGTGTTGCGGACGTGCACCAGCCCGGGCAGCGCCAGCGGGAACGCGCGGTCGGCCATCAGCGCGACCTGCAACGGGAACGACAGCACCGCCGGGAACGTCGGCGGCAGCGCGTCGCCGAGCGCGAACCCGCACACCCGGGCGTACGCGGCGAGCTGGGCGGGATCGACGGTGACGCCCTCGCGCACGAGCGTCCGGTCCGGCAGGGCGGGGTCGGGCCGGGCGGGGTCGGGCGGAGCGGCGTCGAGCTGGGCGGCGGCCGGCGGGGCGGGGTCGGGCGGGGCGGGGTCCGGCCGGAAGCCCGCGCGGCGCCCGAGCGCCCCGAGCGCGGCCCGGACGTAGAGCGGCCCGAGCCGCGGGGCGCCGTCGAGCACGCGCTCGGCCATCACGCGCCCACCAGGCTCTGCCCGCACACCCGCACCACCTCGCCCGTTACCCCGCCGCTCTCCGCGGCCCCGAGCCACGCGACGGCCTCGGCGACGTCGACGGGCAGCCCGCCCTGGCGCAGGCTGCTGATCCGCCGCCCCGCCTCCCGGGTGGCGACGGGCATCCGCGCGGTCATGTCGGTCTCGATGAAGCCGGGCGCTACCGCGTTGACGGTCACCCCGTGCAGCGCCGCCACCGGTGCCAGCGCCCGCACCATCCCGATCACGCCTGCCTTGCTCGCGGCGTAGTTCGTCTGGCCGCGGTTGCCCGCGAGGCCGCTCGTGGAGGCGATGCACACGATCCGGCCCGTGCCGGAGAGCAGGTCGCCGTCGAGGAGCGCGGCGTTGATCGCGAGCTGCGCGGTGAGGTTGACGGCCAGCACGACGTCCCAGCGGTCGGCGTCCATGTTGGCCAGCAGCTTGTCGCGGGTGATGCCGGCGTTGTGCACCACGACGTCCACCCGGCCGTGCCGCTCTCGCAGGTGGCCCAGCAACCGGGCGGTGGCGTCCGGGGCGGTGATGTCGAGCTGCAGGGCCGTGCCGGCGGTGCGGTTGGCGACGGCGGCGAGCGCGTCCCCGGCCGCCGGGACGTCCACGGCGACGACGCGGCACCCGTCGCGGGCCAGGGTGTCGGCGATCGCGGCGCCGATGCCGCGGGCCGCGCCCGTCACGACCGCGACCCGCCCGGCCAGCGGCAACGGCGAGGGCGCGTCCATCGTGGCCGGGTCGACCGGGTCGCCGACCATCGGCCCGACGTGCACCGCCTGGCCGGACACGAACGCCGAGCGCGCCGAGAGCAGGAACCGCACCGACGAGTCCAGCGCCGCGGGCGGCGTGCCGGGGGCGACGACCAGCAGGTTGGCGGTGGCGCCCGCCCGCACCTCCTTCGCCGCCGAGCGCACCAGGCCGTCGAGAGCCTGGGCCACCGCGGCGGCCTCCGCGCCCGCCCCGCCGGGTCGCGGGCCGAGCACCAGCAACCGCCCGGTCGGGGCCAGGCGGCGCACCGCGGGCGCGAGAAACTCGCGGACCGACGCGAGATCGTCGACGCCGCGGACCGCGGTGGCGTCCAGCACGACCGCGGCGACCCGGCCGTCCGCGCCGGCCTCGGGGACGCCGACGTCGGTGAGCAGCGCCCGCAGCGGCGCGGTGTAGGAGCCGTCGCCGACGACGCCGACCAGCGCCGGGCCGTCGAGCAACGGCTGGCCGGGCGAGTACCGGCGCAGCTCGGGGATCTGCGGCAGCCCCAGCCGGCGGGCCAGGGGGTTGCGCGAGAGCGTGCGCAGCCGGTCGGTCATCGGGCTGCCCCCGGCGTCGACGTTGCCTCCAGGATCGCGACCACGCCCTGCCCGCCGGCCGCGCACACCGAGATCAGCCCGCGCGCGCTCGGCGCCCCGGCGTCGACCTTCTCGCGCAGCAGCTTCGCCAGCGTCGCGACGATCCGCCCGCCCGTGGCGGCGAACGGGTGGCCGGTGGCCAGCGACGAGCCCGCGACGTTCAGCCGGGACCGGTCGATCGCGCCGGGCGGCACGTCGAGCCCGAGGCGTTCCTTGGCGAACGCCGGGTCCTCCCACGCCCTGAGCGTGGCGAGGACGGTGGACGCGAACGCCTCGTGGATCTCGTAGAGGTCGAAGTCCGCCAGCGTGAGCCCGTTGCGCTCCAGCAGTCGCGGCACGGCGTAGACCGGCGCGGTGAGCAGGCCGTCGGCCCCGTGCACGAAGTCGACGGCGGCGGTCTCGGCGTCCACCAGGTGCGCGAGTACCGGCAGCCGGCACTGCGCGGCCCACTCGTCCGAGCCCAGCAGGACGACCGCCGCGCCGTCGGTGAGCGGGGTCGAGTTGCCGGCGGTCATGGTGCCGTCCGGCCCACCGAACACCGGCGTGAGCTTCCCGAGCTTCTCCGCGGTCGTGTCCATCCGCAGGTTCGCGTCCCGGGTGAGCCCCAGGTAGGGGGTGACGAGGTCGTCGAAGAAGCCCCGGTCGTACGCGGCGGCCAGCGCGTGGTGGCTGGCGGCGGTGAGCTCGTCCTGCTCCTCGCGCGACACCTGCTGATCGGCCGCCGTGCGTGCGGCGTGCTCGCCCATGGACAGGCCGGTGCGCGGCTCGGCGTTGCGCGGGATCTCCGGGACGACCTGGCCGGGCCGCAGCCCGCCCAGCGCGCGCAGCCGCCCGCCGAGACTGCGCGCCCCGTTGAGCCGCATGAGGACGCGCCGCAGGTCGTCGTTCAGGGCGACCGGCGCGTCGGAGGCGGTGTCGACGCCGCCGGCGAGGCCGTTCTCGATCTGCCCGAGCGCGATCTTGTTGGCGACGAGGACCGTCGCCTCCAGCCCGGTGCCGCAGGCCTGCGCGACGTCGTAGGCCGGCGTCGTCGGGGCGAGCCGGCTGCCCAGGACCGCCTCGCGGGTGAGGTCGCGGTCGCGGGAGTGCTTGAGCACCGCACCCGCCACGGCCTCGCCGAGGCGCTCGCCGGCCAGGCCGAAGCGGGCGACGAGACCGTCGATGGTGGCGGTGAGCATGTCGAGGTTGGACGCGCGGGCATAGGCCCCGTTCGCCCGGGCGAACGGGATGCGGTTGCCGCCGATCACGGCGGCCCGTCGGGGCTGGGTCATGGGTTCCTCCTGGCGCCGGGGTACCTGCCGTGCGTGGCAGCAAAGCCACTTTCACGCCATCTGGTGGCGTGCAAGTGGCGTTGCTGCCCCC
>JBQTJE010000010.1:0-14901 GCA_052387455.1 Pseudonocardia sp. | reverse complement strand
GACATTCGGGAGACCGGCATGACTGCCGAGCACACCGCATCCGCCCTCACCGACCGCAACCACACCGACGCCTACCCGGCCGACCTCGGGGCGCTGTCGAGCGCCGACCGTGCCCGGCTCGCCGGGTGGCTCGACCTCGCCGCCCGAGGCTGGCACCTGTTCCCCGTCCGCCCCGGGGGGAAGGCGCCGGCGATCCGGCGGTGGGAGCGGCGCGCCACCACCGACCCCGACCGGATCACCCGGTTCTGGACCGCGCATCCCGGCCACAACGCCGGGATCGCGTGCGGCCCGTCCGGGCTGCTGGTTGTCGACTGCGACATGCCCAAGCCCGACGTGTCCAAGCCCGGCGGCCCGCCAGCCGGCGGCCGGGACGGGGCCGAGGTCCTGGCCGCGCTCGCCGCTGGCCGGGGCGGGCTACCCGACACCTGGACCGTCTCCACCCCCTCGGGTGGCCGGCACGTCTACTTCCGGGCCCCGGCCGGCGCCCCGCTGGGCCACACCGGCCGGACGTTGGGGCCGCTGCTCGACACCCGCGGGCGGGGTGGGCAGGTCCTCGCCCCGGGCAGCCGGCTCCCGAACGGCGGATACGAACTCCTCGACGACACCGACCCCGCCGACCTGCCCGGCTGGTTGGTCTGGCGGCTGTCCGCGACCGCCCCCACGGCCGTCTCAGGGCCGTGTGAGCGCCCGTCTGCGGTCGCTGGTGACCGGACGGCCTACGTGTCGGCCATCGTCCGGGCCGAGCTGCAGCGAGTCACCGGGGCCGGGCGCGGCGGGCACAACGCCGCGGTGTTCACCGCCGCCCGCGCGCTCGGGCAGCTCGTCGGCGCCGGCGCCCTGGACCGGGCCGCCGCCGAGCACGACCTCACAGACGCGGCCCGGCACATCGTGGGCGGGCCGTGCGACTGCACCGCCCGCGATGTCGCCGCCACGATCCGGTCCGGTCTCGATCACGGCGCCCGCCGGCCCCGCCGGCTCCCGGCACCGCGAGCCCACGAGGGGAGGCGATCGGCGTGAGCACCGTCCCGACCACGCTGCGCGTGCTGCGCCCGGTCCCGCAGACCGACCCGGCCGAACTCCTCGACCAGGTGACCGCGTTCATCACCCGGTTCTCGGTGTTCCCCGACCAGCACTGCGCGCCGATGCTCGCACTGTGGTGCGCCCACACCCACGCCATCGCGCACTTCTACACCACCCCGCGCCTGATCCTCGATTCCGCCGAACCCGGCTCCGGAAAGACCCGCGTGTTGGAGGTCGCGCAATTCCTGGTGGCGAAACCGGAGATGACGATCAGCATCACCACGGCCGCGATCTTCCGGATGCTCGCCGTCGGACCGGTCACGCTGCTGTTCGACGAGATCGACGCCGTGTTCACCGGCAACAGCGGCGGCAACCACGAGGATCTCCGCGCGCTGCTCAACGCCGGCTACAAGCGATCCGCCACCGTCGCCCGCTGCGTCGGTGACGCATCCCGGATGAAGGTCGAACGATTCCCGGTGTTCGCACCCGTCGCACTCGCCGGAATCGCCGGCGGCATGCCGGCCACCATCACCACCCGCGCGATCACCGTGCACATGCGCCGGCGCGCCCCCCACGAGCACGCCGAACCATTCCGGGAACGCAAGGTCGAGAAGGAAGCCGAGCCGCTGCGGGACCAGCTCGCGGACTGGCTCGACAGGGTGGGAGCCGACCAACTCGCCGGCGCCGAACCCGCCATCCCCGACGGCGTCGCCGACCGCGCCGCCGAGGTGTGGGAGCCGCTGCTCGCCATCGCCGACCAGGCCGGCGGACACTGGCCCGCCACCGCCCGCGCCGCCGCCGTGCACTTCGTGACCACCGCCGCGAACAGCGGCACCTCGATCGGTATCCGGCTGCTGGCCGACCTGCGCGGGCTGTTCCTCGCCGGCCGGGTCGAGCGGATGGCGACGTCGGAGATCCTCGCCGAACTGCTCGCCACCGAGGAAGCCGCCTGGGGCGACCTCGACGGCCGGCCCCTCGACGGCCGCCGGCTCGCCCGCGAACTGGCCCGCTACAACGTTCGCCCGGGGCCGCTGCGCATCGCCGGCCAACCGACCAAGGGCTATCAGGTCGGCGGGGTCACCGGGCTCGCCGACGCCTGGACCCGCTACCTCCCACCGCCCGATCCGGGAGATAGGCCACCAGGGCACCCGCAGGAGACGGTTACGTCGGTTACAGCGGTTACGCCGCAGGTCAGACCCGTAACCGATACGAGCCCCGTAACCGGTACATCGGTTACGCCCCCTGTCGAGCAACCCCCACCCGACCCACCGCCGGCCGGCGGCGTAACCGACGTATCGGTTACGCCCCAACCATCGGTTACGCCCCTGAGCAGGCATGTAACCGACGTAACCGATGTAACCGACCCTGACGACGAGGAGTCCGGGCAGTGATCGAGACGAACCGTGCCGCACAGATCACCGACCTGTTGTCGAAGCTGGCGGGCCTGATGGCTGAGCAGGAGCCGTCGCCGGCAGCACCGCCTGCGGTCGCGAGCCGCCGCGTGCTGCTCACCGTCGCCGAGGCCGCCGAGCAACTCGGCATCGGCAAGACCACGACCTACGCCCTGGTCCGATCCGGCGAGATCGAATCGGTACTCATCGGGCGACTGCGCCGAATCCACGTCGATTCCGTCGCCGCATATGCCGCCCAGCTTGTCGCCAAGAATCACGCCGCCTGAGGAGATCGAGCATGTCGCGCCAGAAGCAGGGCAGGAACGCGAACGGTCGGTCGAGCATCTATCGGAGCGAGTCCGACGGTGGCTGGCACGGATACGTCACGGTCGGAACGAAGGACAACGGCAAGCCGGATCGCCGGCACGTGCGAGGCAAGGACAAGGCGGCAGTTGCCGAGAAGGTGCGGAAGCTCGAACGAGCGCGCGACGAAGGAAAGGTGCGGAAGGCGGGCAGCACGTGGACCGTTGAGCAGTGGCTCACGCACTGGTTGGAGAACATCGTTGCGCCTCCCACCATCACCGAGAATGCCCACGAGGCGTACGAGGTTGCCGCGCGCGTCCACCTCATTCCCGGAGTCGGTGCACACCGGATCGACCGGCTACAGCCGGAGCACCTGGAACGGCTGTACCGCGCGATGGTGAGGGGCGGTGCGAAGCCGGCCCGCGCGCACCAGGTCCACCGGACCATCCGTGCCGCGCTCGGCGAGGCACACCGGCGCGGCCACATCACCGAGAACGCGGCGGCACTGGCCCGGCCGCCGAAGGTCGACGAGGAGGAGGTGGAGCCCTACGGCGTGGACGAGGTGCACCGCATCCTCGCGGCCGCAGCCAAGGGCCGGGGGAGTGCGCGATGGGCCGTCGCGCTCGCACTCGGACTGCGGCAGGGTGAAGCGCTCGGCCTCATGTGGTCGGATCTCGATCTCGACGCGGGAACGCTGGTCGTCGTCCGCAACCGGCTGCGGCCGAAGTGGAAGCACGGGTGCGGCACCCCCTGCGGCCGCAAGCAGGCCGGCTACTGCCCGGACCGGGTCGCGGCCCGCGACGAGACGGCCGGGACCAAGTCCCGCGCCGGCCGGCGCGGGATCGGATTGCCGGACCCGCTCGTCGAGCTGCTGCGCGAGCACCGCGACCAGCAGGAGCGCGAGCGGGCTACGGCGTGCGAACTCTGGCAGGAGACCGGCTTCGTGTTCACCACCCCGGTCGGCCGGCCGGTGAACCCGAGCACCGACTACCACGCATGGAAGCGCCTGCTGGTGGCTGCCGGAGTGCAGGAGCGCCGGCTGCACGACGCCCGGCACACGGCTGCGACGGTGCTGCTGCTGCTCGGCGTTCCGGAGCGGACGGTCATGTCGGTGATGGGCTGGTCGAGCACCGCCATGGCGGCCAGGTATCAGCACGTCGGCGCGGCGATGCGGCGCGGCGTGGCCGACCAGGTCGGCGGGCTGCTGTGGAAGCCGCCCACCGACGGTCGTCAGAAGGCCGGCTGACGTCCTCCCGAGGGCCGATTGCCACCACAACTGCCACCAGAACGACGAGACCGGGTGCGCGATCGTGCTGCGCACCCGGACTCACCTGCGGAGGATGGGGGATTCGAACCCCCGAGGGCGTGAACCCAACACGCTTTCCAAGCGTGCGCCATAGGCCACTAGGCGAATCCTCCGCGCGCCAGCATAGCGGGGTCGACCCGCGACCCCGACGCGGCGGCCGGGCCGCCGGTGTTCGCGGACGCCGGGCGCCGCGGTGGTAGCCGCGCCGGGCGCCTCGTGATCGACGGTTGTGGACCGGACACCCCGCCACGCACGGCCCGGCGTCCCTTGACGTCGATCACGACGCCGGCGGCGACCGACCGCACCGCCACCACCCACAGACCCCGCCCACGGCCACACCCGGCCCCGGCCCGGCCCGCCACCTCCCCCGGTCGATGATCAGCGTTTCGGGACAGGCAGCCGCACCACCCACCACCCGACGTCCCCACACGTCGATCACCGGCGCGGCCGGTCGTCAACCCGCTCGTCGATCCGCACGGTCCCGGCATCCGGGCTCGCCCACCGGGGCGGCGCGGGCCATCGACGGGCCGGGCCACCGGGGCGGCGCGGCGCGGGGCGGCGGCACTATACTCGTCCACGGACCCCGCGCGGCGTCCATCCTGTGAACTCCCCCAGGGCCGGAAGGCAGCAAGGGTCAGCGGGCTCTGGCGGGTGCGCGGGGTCCCCTTCTCCTCCCGCGCCCGCCGTGTCGGTGCCGATGGGTAGCCTCGCGGCGTGACGCTGGCGCTGTACCGGAAGTACCGACCGGCCCGGTTCGCCGACGTCGTCGGGCAGGAGCACGTCACCGAGCCGTTGAGCGTGGCCCTCGCGGCCGGGCGGATCAACCACGCCTACCTGTTCTCCGGGCCGCGCGGCTGCGGCAAGACGTCCTCGGCCCGCATCCTGGCCCGCTCGCTCAACTGCGAGCTCGGGCCGACGCCGGAGCCGTGCGGGGCCTGCCCGTCGTGTGTCGCGCTGGCCCCCGGGGGCCCGGGCAACATCGACGTCACCGAGCTCGACGCCGCGTCCCACGGCGGGGTCGACGACACCCGCGAGCTGCGCGACCGGGCGTTCTTCGCCCCGGCGGAGTCGCGCTACCGCGTGTTCGTCGTCGACGAGGCGCACATGATCACCACGCAGGGCTTCAACGCGCTGCTGAAGATCGTCGAGGAGCCCCCGGAGCACCTCGTGTTCGTCTTCGCCACCACCGAGCCGGACAAAGTGCTGCCGACGATCCGCTCGCGCACGCACCACTACCCGTTCCGGCTCATCCCCCCGGCCACGCTGCGCGCGCTGCTGGAGCGGATCTGCGGCGAGGAGGGCGCGGTGGTCGCGCCGGCGGTGTACCCGCTGGTCATCCGGGCGGGCGGGGGGTCGGCGCGCGACTCGCTGTCGGTGCTCGACCAGCTCCTGGCCGGGGCCGGACCCGAGGGGGTCACCTACGAGCGGGCGGTGGCGCTGCTCGGGGTCACCGACGTCGCGCTCATCGACGACATGGTCGACGCCCTCGCCGCGGGCGACCGGGCCGCGGTGTTCGAGGCGGTCGACCGGCTCGTCGAGGCGGGGCACGACCCGCGCCGTTTCGCCGGCGACCTGCTCCAGCGGTTGCGCGACCTCACGCTGCTCCAGGCGGTGCCCGAGGCGCCCGCGCGGGGGCTCGTCGACTGCGCCGAGGACGAGGTGGCGCGGATGGTCGAGCAGGCCGCCCGGCTGGGTCCGGCCACGCTCGCCCGCTACGGCGAGATCGTGCACACCGGGCTCGCGGAGATGCGCGGCGCCACCGCGCCCCGGTTGCTGCTGGAGCTGCTGTGCGCGCGGATGCTGCTGCCGGCGGCGTCGACGTCCGAGCCGGCGCTGCTGGAGCGGCTCGAACGCATCGAGCGCCGCGCCGCGATCGCCCCGCCGTCCCCCGCGGAGCCCACGAAGATCACCTCTGTCGGGCCACCACGCCGGTCACCGCCGCAACCCGCGCCCACAGGACGTGATCACACCGGGGACGGGTCCGCCGCGCAGGTCGTGCCGGCGCCGGGCCCGGCCGTTGCCGGCGGCTCGGCGGCGCCCGACGGGCTCGCCGCGCCTGCCCAGCCTGCGCCCGACGGGCCCGCAACGCCGGCTCGGCCCGCGCTCGACGGCCCGGTCGCGCCTGCCCGGCCCGCAACCGGCGGCCCGGCCGCGCCCGTCGAGCCCGCGGCGTCGGACGGCCGTGCGGCACCGGCGGCCACGTCGCTCGACGGCGCGGCCGTCCGCCGCGTGTGGCCCGAGGTGCTCGCCGCGGCCAAGCAGCAGAGCCGCAGCGTCGAGGCGATGCTGGTCAACGCCACCGTCCGGGCCGTGGAGGGCGACGAGCTGGTGCTGCACATCGGCGCGCCGTCGCTGGCCAGGCGACTGTCGGAGCAGCGCAACGCCGACGTCGTCGCGCAGGCGCTGCACGCCGTGCTCGGGGTGCGCTGGCGGGTCCGGTGCGAGTCGGGCGACGCGCCGCCACCAGCGCGCGCCGCCACGCCCGAGCCGCGGCCGGCGCCACCGGCACCCGCCGCGGCGCGCCGACCGCCCCCGCGGCGGCGGTCCGCGCCGGAGCCCGGCGAACCGCTCCCGCCCGAGCCGCCACCCGAGGACGCGCCGCCCGACGACGAGGAGTCGATGATCGCGCAGATCGCCGCCGACGGCGCGCAGGCGCCACCGCCGCGGCGCGACCCCGAGGAGGTCGCGATCGAGCTGCTCAGCGCCCAGCTCGGCGCCCGCACCCTCGACACCGGATGATCCCGCCGTCCACCTGGTAGAACGACGTTCCCACAGCAGGAGGCGCGATGGAGCAGGCCACCCCGCCGGTGTCGCGGGCCGCGGCGCCGCGCCGCCCCTTCCTGCGCCAGCGTGCCCCCGTGCCCGACGCGCCGACGTCGGCGGCGCCCGAGCAGGTGGGCTTCACCGCCCAGCCGCGGCTGCGCTGGTTCTCCGTGCGGCTGCTGCTGCAGACCGCGCGCGAGGCCGTCGTGTCGCAGGTGTTCGGGGCGTTCGTCGACCGTCGCGAGCTCCAGGCGAGCACGCCCGTCGACCCGGGCGAGCTGGTCGTCGACTTCTCCCGGCGCGACGAGCTGTGGATCGACTACGCCTCCGACCTCGGCGACGGGTTCAACGCAGCGGCCACGATCGCCGGGCTCGTCGGGCGCACCGAGCCGCTGGAGCTCGACGGCGCCGGGCCGATCCGCCCGGCCGAGCTGCTCGTGTTCGGCGGCGACCAGGCCTACCCGTCGGGCGCGAAGGAGGACTACGACAACCGCCTCGTCGGGCCGTACCGGGCGATGCTGCCGTGGTCGGCCGAGCCGGGTTTCGCCGCTCCCGAGCCGGCCCGCCACGTGCTCGCCGTGCCCGGCAACCACGACTGGTACGACGGTCTCGTCAGCTTCCTCAAGCTGTTCTGCCAGCGCGACCGGTGGATCGGCGGGTGGCGCACCCGTCAGCGGCGCAGCTACTTCGCGGTGCGCCTGCCGCACCGGTGGTGGCTGTGGGCCATCGACATCCAGCTCGACGCCGACGTCGACGAGCCGCAGCTGGAGTACTTCCGCCAGGTCGCCGCGGAGCTCTCGCCCGGCGACGCCCTGATCCTCTGCTGGGCCAAGCCGTCCTGGGTGGCCGCCGGGCCGCGCAACCCCGAGGTCTACGCGCAGATCGAGTACTTCCAACGCCAGGTCCTCGACGGCACCGGCGCGCGGGTACGGATCTCGCTGTCCGGCGACACCCACCACTACGCCCGCTACGCCCAGCCCCGCACCGGCGAGCAGAAGATCACCGCGGGCGGCGGCGGGGCGTACCTGTCCGGCACGCACAACCTCCCGCGCGCGCTGCACCTGCCACCCCAGGAGGCGCGCGCGCCGCGCAAGCGCGAGTCGGAGACGTTCGAGCTGCGCACCACCTACCCCGAGCACACCGGGCGGATGGCGTGGAAGGTGCTGTGGCGGATCTACGGCAACAAGAGCTTCTGCCTGATCCCGGCCGTCGCCTACCTGCTGCTCGGCCACGTCCTCGACGCCGGCTGGACCGCGCTCACCCCGGCTGCGGGCCGCTCGGCGGTGCTGCCGATCCTCGCGACGACGCTCGTCGTCTCCGCGTTCGGCTACGTCCTCTACGCCTTCGCGGGCGACCGTCGGCGGCGGGTCGCGCCCCGGCTCGCCGCGGCCGGGCTGCACCTGCTGCTGCACCTCGCCGCCGTGCTCGCGGTCGTGCGCTTCGCCCGGTTCCGCGACGGCGCGCTCGCCGGGTACGGCCCCGAGCCGGTCGCGGTGGTCGTCTGCGTGCTGGTGGCGGCGTTGACGCTGGTGGTCTGCGCGATCGGGGTGCTCGACGACTACCCGCCGCGCGCGTGGGGCTTCCCGCTCGGCTGGCGGCGGCGCAGCGTGCTGATCGCCCGCGTCGCCGCCGGGCTGGCGTCCATCGGCCTCGTCGCGTGGTGGGTGCTCGAGACCAGCTACCTCGACGCCGGGCTCACCGACGGGGAGTTCCTCGGGCTGGTCGCATTCGGGGTCGGCGTGCTGGTCGGACCCCTGCTCGTCGCGGTCTACCTGCTGGTCGCCGGCGGCACGCGATGGAACGTCAACGGCAACGAGCTGTTCTCCGCCCAGGCCATCGAGGACCACAAGTCGTTCCTGTCGCTGCACGTCACCGCGTCGGGGGTGGAGCTGCACGCCGTCGCCGTCGACGCCGTGCCGCGCCGCTGGCGCTTCGTCCCCGACCGGCCGTTCGGGCCGTGGTTCGAGCCCGCCGACGGCTGGCCCGCGCCGGTCCGGTTGATCGAGACGGTCACCGTGCCCCGCCTGCCCGGGCCGGTGTCCGGCTAGGTTTCGCCGCGCCGGCCCGGGGCTGGCGGCGACCTTGCCAGTCCGCCGGCCCGCCCGCCCGCCTGGTCCGCCCGCCCGCCTGGTCCGCCGGCACGCCGGTCCGCCGGCCCGCCGGGCCGCCGGCCCGCCGGTCCGTCCGCCCAGGGACCCGTGATCGACGTTTCGGGACGCACAGCCGTGCTGAGCACGGTCACCCGTCCCCAAGCGGGGATCACCCGCCCGCGCGTCCACAACCGATGATCACTGGCGCCGTCTCGGCCCATCCCCGCGCCCGCCTCCGCCACCGCGCCCGCGCCCCCCGCCTCGCCCCGCCCCGCCTCGCCCCGCCTCGCCCCGCCCCGCCTCGCCTCGCCCCATGATCGACTTTATGGGACGCGCAGCCGTGCTGGGCACGGTCGCCGGTCCCGAAACGACGATCACCCGGCCCGGCGTCCACAACCGACGATCACCCGCGACGCCTCGCCCCGCCCCGCGACCCGCCCCGCCACAACCCGCGACCCGCCCCGCGCCGCCCGCCCCCGCCCCGCCGCGCCGGCCGCCCCCCGCCGCGACGCCCGCGCCGCCCGCCCACCCCGGTTCCTGCTGACGCGGCGCCGGATCGCGCGCGGCTAGGCTGGGCCAGTCCGCCACCGCGACCACCGTCCACCACGACGACCACGCCACCACCACGAGGAGCCTGCAGGTGCAGCCCGGTCAACCCGACATGCAAATGATCATGCAGCAGGCGCAGAAGCTCCAGCAGCAGATGCTCGCCGCGCAGGAGGAGCTGGCCGTCACCGAGGTCACCGGGCAGGCCGGCAACGGGCTGGTGCAGGTGACGATGACCGCGGCCGGCGAGATCCGCGGCGTCCGGATCGACCCCTCGGTGATCGACCCCGACGACGTCGAGACCCTCCAGGACCTCGTCGTCGGCGCCTTCCAGGACGCCGGGCGCGCCGCGCAGGAGCTTCAGGCCGCCACGATGGGCCCGCTAGCCGGGGCCCTCGGCGGCGGCATGGGCGGGCTCGGCCTGCCCGGTATGTGAGCGCCTGAGTGTTCGAGGGGCCGGTCCAGGACCTGATCGACGAGCTCGGCCGCCTGCCCGGGATCGGCCCCAAGAGCGCCCAGCGCATCGCGTTCCACCTGCTCGCCACCGAGCCCGCCGACGTGCAGCGGCTCATGGACGTCCTCGCGAAGGTCCGTCACGGCGTGCGGTTCTGCGACGTCTGCGGCAACGTCGCGGAGAAGCAGCGCTGCCGCTACTGCGCCGACGCCCGCCGCGACCCCACGGTGGTGTGCGTCGTCGAGGAGCCCAAGGACGTCCTGGCGGTGGAGCGCACGCGGGAGTTCAAGGGCCGCTACCACGTCCTCGGCGGGGCGCTCGACCCGCTCGCCGGCGTCGGCCCCGACACGCTGCGCATCCGCGAGCTGCTCGCCCGCCTCGGCGGCACCGGCCCGGCCGCCGACGAGACCGACATCGCCGAGGTCATCATCGCCACCGACCCCAACACCGAGGGCGAGGCCACCGCGACGTACCTGCTGCGGCTGCTGCGCGACTTCCCCGGCCTGACCGTCACCCGATTGGCGTCGGGCCTGCCGATGGGCGGCGACCTCGAGTTCGCCGACGAGCTGACCCTGGGCCGCGCGCTGTCCGGGCGACGCACGTTGTAGGCGGGCCGGCCGGTCCCTCCGCGGCCGGCCCGGTCCTAGTCGTCCTGCCAGGTGTCGGTCCACGGCTCGCCGTGCAGCACGCGGTCCTGGCGCAGCAGCCACTCGTCCCTCCGCGCCGCCGCGATGAACCGCCATCGCGACTCCAGCACCCGGTCGACGACCGTCAGCACGAGGGCGACCCCGCCGAGCACCGCGAGACCACCGACCATCAGAACGATCATGTCGTCATCCCCCTTTCGTCCCCTGCCTGCGAGCGCCTCGCCCCGTTCACGTCGATGCGGCGACCTCGGTTCAGCGGCGGTCGAGCTTCTCGACGGCCCTGCGCTGGGCGCGCCCCTCAAGGACCCCGATGAGCGCGCAGATCGTCAGCAGCGCGACGATCCCGACCACTACGACGAGCAGGTTCACCTCGACCACCGCCCTTGCGTGATGCAAGCAGAATGCTTCAGGCAGCGTCATCGTGCAAGTGCAAAGCGATCACATCGCCTGGTCGGACGAGCATCAGTCACGTTAGGTAGCGATTCGGCCACCGTTCGAAGGAGGTCTTGACCGCGCGTAACGATCGGACGACGCTGGCCGACATTCTGCCCGTTGGCGAGTTTTCACCCAACCGTGAACCGTAAGAATCGTTGCACCGAAGGATTTCGCCGTGCAGTTGCATGATGGCTTTGAGGGCCGCGCGCATCGCGAGTGCGCCGCCTCACCGAGCTCCCCCCGCATGCCTGCGTTGAAGATCGGAAGGTGACGTGACACCGCCCAGCCCGAGAGCCAGCCGCCACCGGCTGGGACAGGAACTGAGGTCCTACCGCGAGGCCGCCGGACTGCTCATCGAGCGTGCGGCGACGGCTCTCGAATGCTCGCAGTCGAAGGTGAGCAGGCTCGAGACCGGGAAGGGCATCCCGCGCACCCGTGACGTGCGCGACCTGCTGGACCTCTACAAGGTCGACGACCCCGCGATCCGCACCCGACTGCTCGGGCTCGCCGCCGCCGGGCAGACCGAGGACTGGTGGAGCGCCTACCGCGACGTGGTGCGTGGCGAGATGTTCGCCGACCACCTGCTGCGCTACGTCGAGGTCGAGCAGGAGGCGTCACAGATCCGCTCCTGGGAGCCGGAACTGTTCCACGGCCTGCTCCAGACCCGCGGATACGCCGAGGCGATCGCCGCCAACTTCTTCCCCGACCGGACCGACCAGGAGCACACCCGGTTCGCCGAGTTCCGGCTCCGCCGCCAGGAGGTCCTGCGCAGCGGCGACGAGCGCGAGTTCGCCATGTACGTCGGCGAGGCGGCGCTCGTCCGCCCCATCGGGAGCCCCGGCGTGATGTGGACACAGCTCAGCAGCCTTCTCAAGTCGCTCGAGGGCGAGCTCGGCGCCGTCGACTTCCGCGTGCTGCCCCTGGATGTCGCCTCACCGGCGTCGGCGGGCGGCCCGTTCGCGATCATGCGGTTCGCCGACGAGGACGACCGCGACCTCGTCTACCTCGAGAACCGGGAGAGCGCCGACTATCTCGGGGGCGAGGAGATCATCGGCCGGTACGAGCAGAAGTTCGCCGAGCTCGGCACCGAGACGCTGAGCAGGGCCGAGTCGCTGGGCAGGTTGGCCGACGCCGTCAAGGTCTGGGAGGGCCGGGTCTGACGCCTCGCAGGGCGCGACCGGACGGGCCTTCGGTCGCTCACGAGTAACGCGTGCCCGATCCACCGCCTACACTCCCCCGTTGGTCGACGCTCACGAGGGGGAACGCGTGCTGGTGCCATACGCAGAAGGTGATCGGCGGTACGTCAAGAGTTCCTGGTCGGGCAACGCCGGGTGTGTGGAGGTGTGCCGGCTGGGCGACGACCGGGTCGCCGTCCGTGACAGCAAGGCGCCGGCGCGGGTGCTGCACTTCTCGACCGGCGAGTGGGCGGCGTTCGTCGCCGGGGTGAAAGCCGGGGAGTTCGACGTCGAGTAGCGCCGCCTCTCGGGTAGCGCCGGCCTCTCGCCGCTCGTCACCGCCCGCGCCACGCCGGCGCGCGCCCCTCCACCGCGGCCGCCATCCCCTCGGCCGCGTCCTCCGTCGCCCCCGCGACCCGCCGCATCGTCTCGCCGAACCGGATCGCGTCCACCGCCGCCATCCCCGGACCGCGCACCGCCATCTCCTTGGTCGCCCGCTGGGCCAGCGGCGCCGCCCGGGCGAGGCGAGCGGCGAGCGAGCGGGCCTCGTCGAGCAGCCGCGCATGCGGGACGACCCACCCGGCCAGGCCGATCTCCTTGGCCCGGACCGCGTCGATGCGCTCGCCGGTGAGCAGCAGCTCCATCGCGTACTGCCAACCGATCCGCTGCGGGAGGCGTAGGGCTCCGACGATCGTCGGGATGCCGACGGTCACCTCGGGGTACGCGAACGTCGCCCGGTCCGAAGCCACCACGAAGTCGCACCAGGTCACGAGCGTGAGCCCGTAGCCGAGGCAGTGCCCGTTCACGGCGGCGACGACCGGCTTGAAGATCTCCCAGCCGCTCTCGAAGGAGTTGACGGTGGGCCGCTCCCAGAACGAGCCGGGGAACTCGCCCGCCGGGTTGCCGGTCGTCGACCGCAGGTCCGCGCCCGCGCAGAAGGCGCGGCCCGAGCCCGTCACGATCCCGACCCGGGCCCGGTCGTCCTCGCGAAATCTCGTGAACGCGGCGTTGATCGCCCGGCGCATGGCCCCGTCGATCGCGTTGAGCTTCTCGGGGCGTTGCAGAGTGATCGTCGCGACGTAGCCGTCGAGGTCGTAGCGCACGAGGTCGGGGGCGGTCATCGACGCAGGCTAGCGTCGCGCGCGGCGTCGCTGATCGACGAACGGGGACCGGTAGCCGCGCAACGCCCGGCTATGGGTCCCCAACCGGCGATCACCCGGCGCGGCGCCCCCAACCGGCGATCACCCGGCGCGGCGCCCCCAACCGACGATCACCCGGCGCGACGTCCCCAACCGACGATCACCCGGCGCGACGTCCCCGACCGGCGATCACCCGGCGCGGCGGCCCCCGAACAGTGGCCAGCCCCGCCGCGCGTCCCGGAACGACGATCACCTCGCCCGGTCGACAGCCCGACGAGCAACCCAGCAGCCCGACGAGTAACCCAGCGCAGACGTGACCAGGCGCCGGCCGGTCGCGTCAGGCGCGCCGCGCGAGCGCCCCGGCGCGCGCCGCCGCCCCCCGGACGCCCCGTTCGAGCTCCCAGCGCCGCGACCGGAACTCCTCACGCGCCACGGCCACCGCCACCGCGGCGGTGACCTCGCCGTCCGGTCCGTGCACCGGCGCCGCCACGCCGGCGCGGCCGCGCTGGAACTCGTCCACCTCGACCGCCACCCCCGCCGACCGCACCCGCATCAGCTCCCGGTCCAGCGCGCGGCGCTCGACGACGGTGCGCGGCGCGAGCTTCGGCAACCCGGTGCGGGCGAGCAGCTCGGCCAGGCGCGCGGGGCGCAGCGCGGCGAGCATGACCTTGCCGCCGGCCGTGGCGTGCGGAGCGGTCGGCTCGCCGACCCGCAGGGGCTCCGGCCGCGGGTGGTCGGCGCAGTCCGCGACATCGGCGACGACGATCTCGACGTCCCGGAACACCGCGTAGTAGGCGGCCGCGCCGAGGGTCGTGTGCATCTCGTGCAGCACCCGCTGCACCTCCGGCGGGGGCGCGACCTGCGAGGCGAGGCTGCGGTGCAGGTCGGCGATGCGGTAGCCCAGGCCGTAGCCGCGCACGTCGTGCAACCGGACCAGGTAGCCCTCCTCGACGAGGGTGCCGAGCGTGCGGTACGCCGTGGGCAGCGGGCAGCCCAGCCTGCGCGCGATCGCTTTCGCGGTGACGCCGTCGCCCGCCGCTGCGACCGCCTCGACCACCCGCAGCGCGCGCGTCACCGAGGACCCGCCAGGGCCGGCGCCGTCGGTGCTCACCGCGTCAGTCTCGTCGCCGCGTTCGCACTGCGCGATCCACCGATCGGACGGCCCGCGAACGTGCGCTCGTTCACCCCGCGACATGCCGGAACGCACGCTCCCCGCCGCCCGCGGCCGGGCCGCCAGCAGCACGGCCGGCGAGCGTGCGCTCCGTCGGCTCGCCTCGTGCGTGACTGCACGGTCGGCGCACGCGACCGGACGGGGCAGGCGAGCGGACGGGGCAGGCGAGCGGGTCGGGCGGGCGAGCGGGGGCGCGGGATGGCACGCGCGGGCAGGATGGGCGTGTGGAGGTCACGCCGGTCACGCGCGCGGGCCTCGCCGCCGAGGTGGCCGGGCGGCTGGTCGCGCGCCCGGGGCGGCTGCGGGTGGCCGTCGACGGAGCCCCGCCTGCCGACCCCCTCGCGCTGGCCGAGGACGTCGCCGACCGCCTGCGCACCGCGGGCCGCCACGCGCTGCTGGTCCGGGCGGGCGACTTCCTGCGGCCGGCGTCGGTGCGCCTGGAATTCGGCCGCACCGACCCG
>JBQTJE010000009.1:0-21221 GCA_052387455.1 Pseudonocardia sp. | reverse complement strand
GGGGGGGGGGGGGGGGGGGGGGCCCGGGGGGGGTTGGGGGGTTTTGGGGCCGGGGGGGGCGTCCGGGCGGGGGCGGCCGCCCCCCACACGCCGATCATGGACGGGCGTGCGGACCCGGCTCGACCATCCGCACAGTCAGCGGTAGTTGACGAACTGCAGCGCGATCCCGAAGTCGCGGCCCTTGAGCAGGGCGATCACGGCCTGCAGGTCGTCCTTCTTCTTGCCTGACACGCGCAGCTGGTCGCCCTGGATCTGGGCCTGCACGCCCTTGAGCTTCTCGTCGCGGATGGCCTTGCTGATCTCCTTGGCCTTGTCCTGCGCGATGCCCTGCTTGATCGTCCCGCCGACCCGGTACGACTTGCCCGACAGCGCCGGCTCGCCCACGTCGAACGCCTTGAGCGAGATGCTGCGCTTGATGAGCTTCTCGCGGAACACGTCCACGGCGGCAAGCGCGCGCTCCTCGGTCTCGGACGCGATCACCACGCCCTCCTCGCCCTGCCAGGCGATGCTCGTGCCGGTGCCGCGGAAGTCGAACCGCTGCGACAGCTCCTTGGCCGCCTGGTTCAGCGCGTTGTCCACCTCCTGACGGTCGACCTTGCTCACTACGTCGAACGACGGGTCTGCCATCGTCGTGCCTCCTCGCGCGGCCAGGCCCCCGGCGGAACCCGCTGCGCCGCTGTCGTATCCTCGTCCACGCGTCACGGCGCACCCGGCAGGTTGCCCGAGCGGCCAATGGGAGCGGACTGTAAATCCGTCGGCTAAGCCTACGAAGGTTCGAATCCTTCACCTGCCACACCCCGCACAAGCGGCCCCTGACCAGCGGAAAGCCGGTCAGGGGCCGCTGTCTTGTGTCCGGTGCGGTCCGGGCGTCCCCGGTGCCTGTGCCACATGCGTGCCCACGTTCCGCGCCCCGCCTCACGGGTCCCGCGCGAGACCCAGCGCGGCCCCGACGCTGGCTCGGGCAGCGTCCTCCTGCCCGGCGATGCACTCGCGTGGACGCGTAGGAGGACCGCATGACGCCGACGTGTGTCGGGGGGGCCTCGTACCGCACCCACGTCGCGATGACCGGCGAGTCGACCTTCGACGAGACCGGTGAGATCGCGTTCGACGGCGGGGGCCGGCGGAGGAGCACGGTCGGCGCCGGCGTCATCGAGCGTCCGTGGAGGAGGGCATGCGACGTGGCTCGGTGATGTGGGAGGTGCGGCGTCTCCTTCCCTGAGCCACGTTTCTGTCGGTGTCCCGTGGTGGGGTTGGCCCCGACAGGAACGGAGGGCAGCATGGTCGCCATGACGGTCACGACCGGCTCGTACGACATCGCTCACGGGCGTCCCTTCACGGTGGACGACCTGGAGGCGATGCCCGATGACGGCAACCGGTACGAGCTCATCGACGGGATGCTCTTCGTGAGCCCCGCCCCGGTGCTCCGGCACCAGAAGATTATCGTCCAACTCTGCGTCCGGCTGGACGCCGTGTGCCCGGCAGGGATGCACGTGCTCGCGGCGCCGTTCGCGGTCCGGCCCTCGCGCAGCACCGAGCTGCAGCCCGACGTGCTCGTCGCGCGCGAGGACGACCTCACCGAGAAGTTGCTGCCGGTGGCGCCGTTGCTGGTGGTGGAGGTGCTGTCGCCGAGCACCGCGCTCAACGACCTCAACACCAAGAAGGCGGCCTACGAGCGGCTGGGCGTGCCCAGCTACTGGGTCGTCGACCCGCAGCAGCCGAGCCTCACGGCGTTCGAGCTCGACGGCGCCGGGCGCTACCAGCAACTCGCGGAGGTCAAGGGAGACGAGGTGTTCGAGGCGCGCCGGCCGTACACCGTCGCGATCGTGCCGGTCGAGCTGCTCGGGAGCCTGGCGGGGTAGCCGGGCTCAGTGCCTCGTCGCGACGACGACGCTCGCGTCCCGGGCATCGTCGCGCACGATGCGCGACGTGAGGCCGTGGGTGGCGAACACCGCGACGAGCACGGCGGCCTGGTCCGCGCCGGTCTCGATGAGCAGGTGCCCGCCATCGACGAGCAGGCGGGTCGCGGCCGCGCCGGCCCGGCGGGCGACGTCGAGGCCGTCCGGGCCGCCGTCGAGGGCGCGCGCCGGCTCGTGCTCGCGGGCCTCCGGCGGCATGGTGGAGAGTGCCGCGGTGGGCACGTACGGGACGTTGGCGACGAGCACGTCCACCCGCCCGTTCAGCGTCGCCGGCAGCGGCGCGTCCAGGTCGCCCTCGTACACGTGATGGGTGGGCAGGTTGCGCCGGGCGCAGCGCACCGCGGCGGGGTCGACGTCGGTGGCGTGCAGGTCGATCCCCGGTACGGCCGCGGCCAGCGCCGCACCGATCGCCCCCGAGCCGCAGCACAGGTCGACGACGACCGCGCCCAGGCGGCCGGCCGGCACCGTCGTGGAGCTTGCGCAGCGCCCCGACAGCACCGTCGTGGAGCTTGCGCAGCGCGCAGTCAACACCCCCACCGCCGCGGTGACCAGCAGCTCGCTACGCCGTCGCGGCACGAACACCCCCGGCTCGACGGCGATCCGCAACCCGCAGAACTCCGCCCAGCCCAGGACGTGCTCCAGCGGCTGCCCGGTCACCCGCCGGGCCACGAGCGCCGCCAGCTCGTGCGGGCCGTCCGCGGCCGCCACCAGCAGCCGGGCCTCGTCCTCGGCGAACACGCAACCGGCCGCCCGCAGGCGGGCCACGACGGTGCGCCGGGCAGGGGACGTCTCGGGGTGGGACACGCGCACCTCCCGGCTCCGGTGATCACCCGATAGGTCGACATTGTCGGCCGGACCGATCGTGTCCCGCTAGGTTGCGCGCCACCGGCCGGTCATCGTCGCGGAGGTCAAGCGGTGCGTCGTTATGTCGTCGAGTTCGTGGGCACTTTCCTGCTCGTCGTGGTGATCGGGGCGGTGGTGCTCGCGGAGTCACCGCAGGCCCCGCTGGCGATCGGTGCGGCCGTCGCCGCACTCGTCTACACCGGTTACCACATCTCCGGTGGCCAGTACAACCCGGTCGTGACGCTCGCGGCGTTCGTCCGCGGGGTGCTGCCCGTCCGGGAGATCGCGCCGTACTGCGCGGCGCAATTGCTCGGCGGCGGCCTCGGTGCGGTGGTCGCCTCGCTGCTGGTGCCCGACGGCGCCCGGCCGGGGGTGGCGCTCAGCGGCGACGCCATCGCCACCACGGTGGTCGGGGAACTGGTGTTCACGTTCGCGCTGATCTGGGTGGTGCTGCACACCGCCACGGTGGCCTCGACGTCGGGCAACTCGTACTACGCCCTGGCCATCGCGGCGATGGTGGTGGCCGGCATCCTCGCCGTCGGGCTGTACGGCGGGGTGGTGAACCCGGTGGTGGCGATCAGCCTGGCGATCATGGGTGTGCTGTCGTGGAGCACCGTCTGGGTGTGGGTGCTCGCCGAGATCGCCGCCGCCGTGCTGGCCGCGCGGCTGTTCGTCTACACCAACCGTCCGGCCGCCGTGTCGCAGGAGCAGGCCCCGGCCGTCGAGCGGGTCTGACCGAGGGAGCTACGCCGCAAGCCGCGCCACCAGCGCGGTCATCGACGCGTGGCCGACGACCGTGGCGCGTTCCACCAGCGCGCGGTCGGTGGTGAGGCCGCGCACGCCGAGGTCGTGCGCGGGGGTGACGGCGAGCAGGTGGGTGCTGCCCCGGGCCGGGTGCGCCGCGTCGTCGAGCACCGCGACCACGGGCGCGTGGCGCGCGACGTCCTGGGTCATGGCGCCGAGCCCGGGCGCGAGCAGGTCGAGCACGGGCGCCCAGCGCGACCGGCCGGGGACGCGGCGCAGCTCGGGCACGGTGCGGGTGAGCAGCGCGAGCACGTGGGTTGCGCCGTCGGCCAGCGCTCGCAGCACCGGCAGCGGCTCGGCGACCGAGCCGTCGATCCAGCGCCGCCCGTGCAGCTCGACGGCCGGTCCGGCCAGCAACGGGATCGCCGCCGTGGCGCGCAGGGCGAGGCGCCACTCGTCGGGCGTGGTCGGGTCGAGCGCGTGCGCCCGCATCTCGCCGGCCTCGGTGGCGACCACCCGCAGCGTGACGGGGCCGGCGCCCAGCCGCTCCCACGGCATCGGCTTGGGCGTGGCGAGGATGTGGTCGAACAGGTGGTCCAGCGACACCATCGGCCGCCCGGTGGCGAGGCGGCGCGGGTCGATGAACGCCCGGCAGGCCATGTCCTCGAAGAAGATCCGGGCGGCGCCGTGGCCCTCGCCGAGCATGAACGCCGCCCCGACGAACGCGCCGGCCGAGCTGCCGTAGATCACGTCGAAGCCGCCGGTCAGCCCGGCGTCGGTCAGCGCGGCGACCATCCCGCCGGTGTACGCCCCGCGCATCCCGCCCCCGCCGACGACCAGCGCGATGCGGTGCCCGTCGGTGCGGGACCCGGGCGCGCTGCCCGCGGCGCGGCGGCGCAGCAGGGCGGCGACCACCTCGTCGTCGCCGGGCAGCACGGCGAGCGGGGTGGGGGGCACCCCCCGATCATGCCGCCCGCGCCGCCGCGGCCCGTCACCCGGGCGGTGCCCGGTCGTCGCCGGGCTCGATCGGGCGGCCCGGTCGCCGGGCTCGGTCGGGCGGGCTCGGTCGCCGGGCCGGATCGTGCGGGCGTGATCGTCGCGACCGCTCGGCGCGCCGGTAGGGTCGCGGCCGTGGCGGTGCTGAAGCAGGACGCGGAGCCGGGCGAGGTCGGGTTCGACGCCGATCGGCTGGCCCGGATCGACACCCACTTCCGGCGCTACGTCGACGACGGGCGGCTCGCGGGTTGGACGATCGTCGTGGCCCGCCGCGGCCGCGTGGCGCACCTGAGCCACCACGGCCTGCGCGACGTCGACGCCGGGCGGCCCGTCACCGACGACACGCTGTGGCGGATCTACTCGATGACCAAGCCGGTCACGTCCGTCGCGGCGCTGATGCTCTACGAGCGGGGCGGCCTCGAGCTCACCGACCCGGTGTCGCGCTACATCCCGGCGTTCGCGGACATGCGGGTCTACCGGGCCGGGTCCGCGCTGAACCCCGGCACCGTCGCGGCCGCCGAACCGATCCGGGTGTGGCACCTGCTCACCCACACCGCCGGGCTCACCTACGGCTTCCACCACGCGCATCCCGTGGACGAGATGTACCGGGCGCGCGGCTACGAGCTCGGTGTCCCGGCGGGCACCGACCTGGCCGCGGCCTGCGAGACCTGGGCGTCGTTGCCGCTGGTGCACGAGCCGGGCGCGGAGTGGAACTACTCCGTGGCCACCGACGTGCTGGGCCGGGTCGTGGAGGTCGCCTCGGGTCGTCCGCTGGACGCCTTCCTCGCCGAGGAGATCCTGCGCCCGCTCGACATGATCGACACCGCGTTCTGGACCGACGACACCGACCGCCTCGCCACCCTCTACGTCCCCCGGCCCGGCGGGGGGTTGGTGCGCAGCCCGATCGGCGACGCCGCCACCCGGGCGCCGACGTTCCTGTCCGGTGGCGGCGGGCTCGTCTGCACCGCCGCGGACTACCAGCGCTTCGTGCAGGCGCTCGCCCGCGGCGGCGAGCTGGACGGCGTGCGGTTGCTCGGCCCGCGCACCGTGGCCTACATGACCCGCAACCACCTGCCCGGTGGGCTCGACCTGGCCCGCTTCGGGCGGCCGATCTTCGCCGAGTCGAACGTCAACGGGGTCGGGTTCGGGCTCGGGGTCTCCGTCGTGGTCGACGCCGCGGCGGGCAAGATCCTCACCAACGACGGCGAGTACGCCTGGGGTGGCCTGGCCAGCACCGCGTTCTACGTCGACCCGGTCGAGGACGTCACCGCGACGTTCTTCACCCAGCTCATGCCGTCGAGCGCCTACCCGCTGCGCGCCCAGCTGCGGGCGCTGGTCAACCAGGCGCTGGTGGACTGATGGCTCTGCTCATCCGCGTCGCGGTCATCGCGGTGGCCCTGTGGGTCGCCACCCTGCTGGTGGACGGCATCGCGATCGGCGCGGGCACCACCGGCGCCAGGGTCGGCACGCTCGTGGTCGTCGCGATCATCTTCGGGCTGGTCAACGCGGTGCTCAAGCCGGTGATCAAGACGATCGGCTGCCCGCTGTACGTCCTCACGCTGGGGCTGATCGGGCTGGTCGTGAACGCCCTGCTGTTCCTGCTGGTCGGCGCGATCGCCGGCGGGGTCGGGCTGCCGTTCGTCGTCGACGGGTTCTGGGCGGCGTTCTGGGGCGCGATCGTGGTGGCGGTGGTCGGGTTCGTGCTGCACTTCCTCATCCCGGACAGTCTCGACGAGCGCTGAGCCCGAGACCGCGCTCGCGGCGCCGCGCCCCCGCGCAGCCCCGTGATCATCCCCGCCCAGTCCCGTGATCATCGTTTCGGGACGGCGAACCGCACCACACGCGGCCGGGCGTCCCCATCCGACGATCACCGGGTCGGCGCGGGCGGCGCCGCAGGCCATGATCGTCACTTGGGGACGGGGAACCGCGCCGCACGCGGCTGGGCGTCCACAGTTGACGATCACTGCAGGGGCGGCGGCGGCCCGAGACCGCGCGCCGAGCCCCGGTCAGACGGGCCAGGTCTCCCGGCGGTACCCCGCGTTCCAGAACATCCACTCGTAGCGCGAGGTCGTGACGAAGTGCTCGTGCATGAGCGCGCGCTCGCGATCGGACACCTGGGTGCCCACCCGGTCGGTGAGCGCGAGCACGGCGTCGACGACGGACTGGAACTCCGCGCCCCCGTACATGGCGATCCAGCGGGCGTAGACCGGGTCGGGCGAGCTGCGTTCCAGCAGCGCCGCACCGACCCGCGCGTAGATCCAGTAGCAGGGCAGCACCGCCGCCAGCGCCTCGGGGAACGAGCCGCCGTAGCAGGTGGCGAGCAGGTAACTGGTGTACGCCACGGTCGTCGGCGCCACCGGCTCCTTCGCCGCAGCCTCCGCGGTGGCGCCGAGCTCGCCCATCAGCGCGGCGTGCAGGTCCTGCTCGGCGGCGATCGCCCCGGCCGCGTGCTGGGCGAACATCACGGTGTCGGCTGTGGTGGGCGCCTTCGCCGCGCAGATCGCCAGCGCACGGGAGTAGGAGCGCAGGTAGTGCGCGTCCTGCACGATGTAGTGCCGGAACGACTCGCGGGCCAGCGTGCCGTCGGTCAGCCCGGTGACGAACGGGTGGTCGAGGATCGCGGCGTGCACGTCGGCGACGTCGGACCAGAGCGAGGTCGTCAGCGAGGTCATGGTCGATCACGTTAGCGGGCCTGCACGCCGCCGCGGGCCCGCCGGACAACGGGGCCGACCGGGCTGAGCAGCCGGCGCAACCTCGCCATGGTCGGGGAGATGGCCGTCCGCGACGCCGGCTGAGCGCAGCCCTCCCGAGTGACAGTGGTCACTCAGGGGGTATCCTCGGTGACGGACAGTCCAATACACGGTTCATGATGGTGTCCAACGGGTAGCGACTCAGCGCGGAGCGCACGCCACGGGCAGTGCGTCGCGGAGGTGAGTCGAATGGGTCCGGTTCCGATGGATCATCACGAGAAGATGCGGCTGCGGGCGGCTGCGTTCAGAGTCACCCGGCTCTACCCGGGCCCGGTCGGCGAGGTCCTCTCCCGCGAGCTGCTCACGTGGGAGGAGTTCGGCTACCGCCTCGGCGGCGGCCAGCTCGTCATGCGGCTGGTGGAGCACATCCTGAAGACCCCGATCACGGCCTCGGTGGACGCCGCGGCCTGACGCCGCTGCGGGGCTCGCCGCTGCGGGGTTCGGCTCAGCGCTCCCCGTCGAACGTGATCGTGAGCGGCGCCGGGTCGGCAGGCTGACCGTCGGTGAGCCCGCCCACCGCGGCGGCCACCACGAGCAACGCGGCCAGCGTCACGGCACTGCCCACTCGGCCCACGGTGTCGAGCACGCCGGCCCCGCTGTGCGCGCCGGCCCCGCTGTGCGCGCCGGCCTCGTGGGGCGGGCCGGACTCCTGGTGCGCGCCGGCCCCGTGATGCGCGCCGGGCCGGGTCGCGGCCGGCTGCGCTGCTCGTGGGGCCGGTGCAGCGGCCGACGGCGTCGGGTCGGCGCGCCGTGGTGCGGCCAGCGGGGGCGGAGCGAGCCGGTGCGCGGGCCGCCGCTGGGCCGGGATCCGAGCAGGGACTGCCGCAGCCGCGGGGCTGGCCGGCGAGGACCGGCGCTGCGCCGGGATCCGCGGCGGGACGTTACGCGGCTGCATGGGCGGCGGCTGCATGGGCATGGCGTACCCCGGATCGTGAGCTGGGACGGGTGAACGTGGTCGCGGTCCGGTCCGGTGCGCGCCCGCCGGGGCCGTACGCAGCCCTTATCGGCCGACCGGCCGCCCCCGTTAGCCCAGCCGGATCACCCGTTCGGCTGAGCCTCCCCGGCCAGCCGTTCCCGCAGTTCCCGCTTGAGCACCTTTCCCGCCGCCGACACCGGGATGGCGTCGACCAGGTGGATCTCGCGCAGCCGCTTGTACGGCGTGAGCTGCTCGTTCACCGCCGCCATCAGCGTCGCCGCGCCCGCGTCGGTCAGCCCCGGTGCGACGACGAACGCGACGGGCAACTCCCCGGCCACCGGGTCGGGTCGCCCGACGACGGCGGCGCCCGCGACCCCGCCCGCGGCGAACAGCAGTTCCTCGATCTCGCGGGGATACACGTTGTACCCCTTGTAGAGCAGCATGTCCTTGAGCCGGTCGACGATGCGCAGGTAGCCGTCGTCGTCGAGCACGCCGACGTCGCCGGTGTGCAGCCAGCCCTCGCGCAGCGTCGCCGCGGTCTCGGCGGCCCGCGCGCGGTAGCCGGTCATCACCTGCGGGCCGCGGATGCACACCTCGCCCGCCTCGCCGGTCGGCAGCGGCGCGCCGTCCTCGCCGACGACGCGGATCTCGGTGCCGGGCAGCGGCAGCCCGACCGTCCCCGGCTTGCGCACCGCCGAGCGCGCGGCCGGGTTGACCGTCGCCCCGCACGTCACCTCCGTGAGCCCGTAGCCCTCGGTGATCACGACGTCGGCGCCGAGGCGCCGCTCCAGGGCCCGGATCAGCTCGACGGGCAGCGGCGCGGCCCCGGAGCCGAGCGACCGCACGCTCGACAGGTCGCGGGTGGCGAAGTCGGGATGGCGGACGAGTGCGGCGAACAGCGGCGGCGCCCCGCCGATGCTGGTGGCGCCGAAGCGCTCCACGTCGGCGAGGAACGCGCCCGGCTCGAAGCGTTCGTGGAGCACCAGCGTCGTCCCGCACAGCACCTGCACGTTCAGCCCGGCGATCGTGCCCATCGCGTGGAACCACGGCGTGACGGTGACCCCGACGCCGGTGCCGAGCCGCTGCGGGTACTCCTCGGCCGTGCCGACCTGGTCGAGGACGAGGCCTCCCTGGGCGTCGAGCCCCACCACGGAGCCCGAGCTCCAGGCGCCGAACTGCAGCGTGTTGACCACGACGTTGCGGTGCGGGAGCTGCACGCCCTTGGACCGGCCGGTGGTGCCGCCGGTGTAGGCGAGGTGCGCGAGCGAGCCTGGGTCGACGGCGACGTCCGGGGTGGTCGTCGGCGCGCCGGCGTGGAAGGCCTCGAAGTCGGTCGTCCCGGCGGGCGCGTCGACGCGGTGGGTGGGGTCGAGCGCCTGGGCGCGGTCGGTGACCAGGGCCAGCCGCACGGCCGTGCGGTCGCGCACGGCCATCAGCGCCTGCACCGGGCCGGGGGCCGTGCCGTCGAGGGCCCAGGTGATGGCCGCGACGGCGCCGCAGTCGGCGAGCTGGGCGGCGAGGTCGCCCGGGGGCAGCAGCGGGTTGGTGGGGGAGAACGTCGCCCCGGCCAGCAGGATCCCGTAGTAGGCGATCGGGTACTGCGGGCAGTTCGGCAGGTGCGCCGCGACGACGTCGCCCGGCCGAACCCCCGCCTCGACCAGCGCGTTCGCGAAGGCGCAGGCCCGCTCGTGCAGCGCGGTGAAGCTCAGCTCGCGGCCGCCGAAGTGCACGGCCGCGCGGTCTGCGTAGCGGCGCGCGGCGCCGGCGAGGATCGCGCCGGCGGGCACGTCGGGGTAGCCGGGCAGGGTCGCCGGGGCAGTCGCGGTTGCGGAGGACTCGCTCATGATGCCTTTCCGGGGGTGAAGGCGACCGGCAGGTGCTTGATGCCGTTGATGAACATCGAGCGCAACCGTCGCGGTGGTGCCGTCGCGTGGATGTCGGGGACGCGGGTGAGCAGTTCGCGCATCATCGCGGCGACCTTGCGGCGGGCGAGGTGCGCGCCCAGGCAGAAGTGCGGGCCGGGGCCGCCGAAGCCGAGATGCGGGTTGGGGGAGCGGCGGACGTCGAAGGAGTCCGGCTCGGTGAAGTGCGCCGGGTCGCGGTTGGCCGCCCAGCAGAACAGCGCCACCTTGTCGCCCGCGGTCATCTGCTGCCCGCCGAGCACCGCGTCGACGGCGAGGGTGCGCCGCATGAACATCACCGGCGACGCCCAGCGCACGATCTCCTCGACGGCCGTCGGGGTGACGCCGTCGAGGTCGGCGAGCCACGCCGCCCGCTGTTCGGGATGCTCGGTGAGCAGCGCGATACCCCAGCTGATCGCGTTGCGGGTGGTCTCGTTGCCGGCGACGGCGAGCAGGATGAAGAAGCTCGCCAGCTCGTCGGAGGTGAGCCGCTCGCCATCGATCTCGGCGTTGACCAGCGCGGACGTGACGTCGTCGGCGGGATGGGCGCGGCGGTGCTCGCCGAGCTCGCGCATCAGCTCGGCGAGCCCGGTGCCGGCCGACAGGAGCGCGACGATGATGTTGTCGGCGTCGGGCACGTACTCGGGATCGCCGGCGCCGAGGATGACGTTCGAGCAGTCGTAGACGAACCGGTACTGGCTCTGCGGCACGCCCATCAGGTCGCAGATGATCGTCAGGGGCAGCCGGGCCGAGATCGCCTCGACGGCCTCGCACGCCCCGGCCTCGATGACGTCGTCGACGATCGCGGCGGCGGTGCGGTCGATGTCCGCGGTCAGCGCGGCCAGGCGCTTGGGCGTGAAACGCCGGGAGACGATGCGGCGCAATCGGGCGTGCCGCGGATCGTCGAGCTCGATCATCGAACCGAAGAACTCGCGTAGCTCCGCAGGCGTGTCGGCGAGGCTGGTCGCGCCCGAGCCGGACGTGAAGACCCGCGGCGTGCGGCTGGCCGCCACCACGTCGTCGAAACGCGTGAGGGCCCAGTAGCCCGGTCCCGGTGGCAGCAGCGCGAACTCCGGCTGCGGGTGGAACGACACCGGCTCGCGAGCGCGCAGGATCGCGAACGCCGCCGCGCGCTCGGCCATCGGGCGCGTCCAGAAACCGTCGATGTTGGAGAGCTGCGGGCGGGCGATGGCGCTGTCCACCCCTGCACCGTAGTTACTCTCCGGTACAGATCAACCCCCGGGTTTGGGTGGCGGCGGAGGTGGTGGCGGCTCCGGTCGCCCGTTGCCGGTGCAGCTCGGCCGGTCGGTCCTGGACGTCATCGCATCGCTCCCCCTGCGCGGACCCGGCCCGCCCCTCGACGGGCCGGGTCAACACGATCGGGGCCGCCGTTCGGCGGCCCCCCGCCGGACGGGTGAGCGTCGCGAACGCACCCGTCACGTGGACGAGTCCCTTGGTACCGTCCGCGCATGGACGCGGCCTGGCCGCCGGATCAACAGCAGGTCAACGGCTCGCCGGCGCAGCCGTTGGTGCTGCTTGTCGACGACGAGCCGGACATCGTGGCCATGACCGCGGCCTTCCTGCGTCGTGCGGGCTACCGCGTCGCCGTGGCCGGCGACGCGCGGTCCGGCGAGCGGATCCTGCGCGAGCAGCCGGTCGAGCTGGTCGTGCTGGATCTCGGGCTGCCCGACGGAAGCGGCCTGGACGTGCTGCGCCGGATGCGCGGCCGCGGGGGGTGGCCGCCGGTGATCATCATGTCCGGGCAGGGGGCGGACACCGAGCGGGTCGTCGGGCTGGAACTGGGCGCCGACGACTACGTCGTCAAGCCCGTGTCGCTGGCCGAGCTCGCTGCCCGCATCCGCGCGGTGCTGCGCCGCGCCGGCCCGCCCGGGCGGGCCGCCGAGTTCCGGGTCGGCCGGCTCGTGATCGACACCGACGCCCGGGAGCTCCTGGTCGACGGCCGGGTCCTGCCGATGCGCCCGCTGGAGTACGAGCTGCTGGCGTTCCTGGCCGCGGCACCACGGCGGGTCTTCTCCAACGGGCAGCTGCTCGAGCACGTCTGGGGCTCCGCGCGCCAGGAACCCGCGACGGTCGCCGAGCACGTCTACCGGATCCGACGCAAGCTCGACGAGGCCGGCGTGCGCTCCCCGCGGCTGGTCACCGTGCGCGGCGCCGGGTATCGGCTCGACCCGTGACGCTCGACCACCGGCGCCTGTTCGAAGCCTCACCGTCGCCCTACCTGGTGCTCGACGCCGATCTCACGATCGTCGCGGTCAACCCCGCCTACGCCGAGGCGACGATGCTGCACCCGGACGCGGTGCTGGGCCGGACCATGTTCGAGGTGTTCCCGGACAACCCCCACGACCCGTCCGCCGACGGGGTGCGCAACCTGCGACGCTCCCTGGAGACGGTGCTGCGGACCGGCGTCCGGGACGCGATGGCCGTGCAGCGCTACGACATCCGGGAGTCCGACGGCGAGTTCGTGGAGCGCTGGTGGAGCCCGGTGAACACGCCGGTGGTCGATGACGGCCGCGTCACGCACATCATCCACCGCGTCCAGGACGTCACCGACCTCGTCCATCACGGCGGGCAGGTGGCCGTGCAGATCCGCCTCGACCAGATGCAGATCGACCTGTTCACCCGATCGCGGGAGCTGCAGGACACCGTCGTCCGCCTCCGGAAGTTCAACGCGGAGCTCGCCGCCAGCTCCACCGCCCTGCGGCACAACCAGCTGGCCAAGAACCGCTTCATCGCGACGCTGTCGCACGAGCTGCGCAACCCGCTGGCCGCCGCGCAGGCCGCCGTCGAGCTGCTCGTCCTGGACGTCCCCGGCCATCCCGCGATCGCGGTGCTGCAGCGCCAGTGCGCCACGCTCGCCCGGCTGACCGACGACCTCCTCGACGCCGGCCGCGTGGTGACCGGGCAGCTGCGGGTCGTCCGCCGGCCGGTCGATCTCCGGTCGGTCGTGCTCGACATCGTCGGTGAGGCCGCCGCCGCGCGGCCCGGCGACGCGCCCCGGCTCAGCGTGCCCGAGGAACCGGTCGTCGTCGACGGCGACCGCGTCCGTCTCACCCAGCTGCTGACGAACCTGCTGGACAACGCCCGCAAGCACGGCGGCGACGACGCGAAGACCGCCGTCGAGCTCTCCGTCGCGGCCGGGCACGCCGAGCTGCGGGTGCACGACCGGGGGCGCGGTTTCGACCCGGCCGCCGCGGAGATCCTGTTCGACGCGTTCGTGCGCGGCAGTGGGGACGGCGGCCCTGGCGGCTCGGGTGGTCTCGGCGTGGGGCTCGCCATCGTGCGCGGCATCGTCGAGATGCACGGCGGCACGGTCGAGGCGTCCAGCGGTGGGCCCGGGACCGGGGCGAGCTTCACCGTCCGGCTGCCGCTCGCCGCCGGCGCCACCGCCGACCCCGCCCCCGTCTCGCCGCGCCCACCGCGGCCCGCCCTGCGCGTGCTGATCGTCGACGACAACCGGGAACTGGCCCGCGGCTACCAGGAGTTGTTCCGCCGGGCCGGCGACACCGCCACCGTGGCCCACACCGGGCACGAGGGCCTGGCCGCCGCCGGGCGCCAGGCCTTCGACCTCGTCCTGTGCGACCTCGCCTTCGGTGACCGGTTCGACGGCTACCAGGTCGCCCGACGGCTGCGCCGCACACCGCTGCACCGCGACACCCGGATCGTGGCCGTGTCCGGGTTCGGCCAGCCCGCCGACCGGCAGCGGGCGCTCGCCGCCGGGTTCGACGCGCACCTGACCAAGCCGCTCGACCTCGCCGTGCTCGACGGGCTCCTGGGCGACTGGACCCGGGGCTGGACGCGCCCGCTGTCCCGCGCCGGCCACGGACCCTGACCGCCCGCGCGACGGTCTCCCGCGCGCGTTGTGTAGCATCGTCGGGGCCCGCCGGGAGTCACTCCGGGTGGGCCGTGCCGCCCCTTTAGCTCAGTCGGCAGAGCGTCTCCATGGTAAGGAGAAGGTCTACGGTTCGATTCCGTAAAGGGGCTCCAGCGAGGAGGCAGACCGGCCTCGCGAAGCGGTGTAGCTCAGTTGGTAGAGCAAGCGGCTCATAATCGCTGTGTCGCCGGTTCGAGTCCGGCCACCGCTACCCACGCTGACCATCACGTTCTGGCGACCATCACGTTCCAGCGACCATCACGATCCAGCAGGGATCCACAAGCAGGAGGCACTCCCGTGGGCAAGGCGACCGACGTCCGGCCGAAGATCACGTTGGCGTGCGAGCAGTGCAAGCACCGCAACTACATCACCAAGAAGAACCGGCGCAACGACCCCGACCGGCTCGCGATCAAGAAGTTCTGCGCGAACTGCGGCACGCACCGCGAGCACCGCGAGACCCGCTAGCTCACGCGTGAGCACTCCGGATCCCTCGTACGTCGGCAAGGCGCTGCCGGCGTCGGAGTCGTACCGGGTGGCGCGGGAGAAGATCCGTGAGTTCGCCCTCGCCATCGGCGAGGGCGATCCCGTGTGTCACGACGTCGGGGCCGCTTGTGCCGCCGGGCACCCGGACGTCGTCGCCCCGCCGACGTTCACCGTCACGTTCACGATGCCGCTGATCGAGGCATTCCTGCGCGACCCGGCGTTCGGCTGGGACTACTCCCGCATGGTCCACGGCGACCAGTCCATCACCTTGCACCGCCCGATCCACGGCGGCGACGAGCTGGTCACGGTCGTACACGTCGAGGCCCTCCAGTCCCGGGCCGGTGCCCACCGGCTCACGCTGCGCTGCGAGGTCGCGGACGCCGCCGGTGCCGCCGTGGCCACCACGACGGCCCTGCTCGTCACGCAGGCGGGCGCGTGAGAACGGCGACGGTCGGCGACGAGCTGCCCCCGCTGTCGTTGCGCGTCACCCGCGCCGACCTCGTGCGCTACGCCGGGGCGTCGGGCGACTTCAACCCGATCCACTGGAGCGACCGCGTCGCCGGGTCGGTGGGCCTGCCCGGGGTCATCGCCCACGGGATGCTGACGATGGCGCTCGCCGGCCGGCTCGTCACGCAGTGGGCGGGCGGCCCGGCGGCGGTGCGCCGCTACGGCGTGCGCTTCACCCGGCCCGTGGTCGTGCCCGACGACGACACCGGGGCCCTGCTGGAGCTCACCGGGAAGGTCACCGGCGTGGCCGGCGGGGTGGCGACGGTGGCGATCACGGCGACCTTCGACGGGCGCACGGTGCTCGGCAAGGCCGTCGCCGAGCTGAACCTGCCCTGATCGGCCCTGCCCTGATCGGCCCGGCCTTGATCGGCCCGGCCCTGATCGGCCTGGCGTTGATCGGGGCCGTGGGCTTGCCCCGGGTGGGCGCATCCCGACATCCTGCGGGCGTTCACAGATCACAACCGGAGGGAGCTGCGCGTGAAGTTCGGGAAGCTCGTGGACAAGGCGTGGGAGGACAAGTCGGCCGCGGAGATCCTCGACGCGCCGCCGTCGGCGCTGGAGGGTCTCACCGTCCGCCACGACGAGGCGCTGGCCGGCATCGGGATCAAGACCGTCGGTCAGCTCGCCCACTGGAAGTACGCGAAGCGGGCGGCGGCGCTGGCCGCACTCGCCGATCTCGACAAGTAGCCGCGTCCCGCCCGCCCGGCACGGGTGCCGGGCGGGCGGGCCCGTCGCGGTCGCTGTCCCGGCGTTCCCGCCGCCCCCCGCGGGCCACTATCGTGGATCCGTGGCCGCCGACCCGGTGATCGAGACCCGGCTGTTCTCCGTCGAGGAGTACGAGCTGATGGGTCGCCTCGGCGTGCTCAACCCGGAGGAACGCCTGGAGCTGCTCGACGGCAGGATCGTGCCCATGTCGCCGGTCGGGCCCGAGCACGCGAGTGTCGTCGACGTCCTGGCGGAGCTGCTCATCCTCGCTCTCGACCGCCGGGCGAGCGTGCGGGTGCAGAACCCGGTGCGGCTGCCGCCGCGCTCCGAGCCCGAGCCCGACATCGTCGTCGCCCGCCGCCGCCGGGACCGCTACCGCAGCGCCCACCCGACCGCCGAGGACGCCCTGCTCGTCGTCGAGGTCGCCGATTCCTCGTTGCGCCGCGACCGGCTCGTCAAGCTCCCGATCTACGCCCGCCAGGGCGTGGCCGAGGTGTGGATCGTCGATCTGGCGGCCGACGTCGTGCACGTGCACACCGACCCCGCGGGCGAGGTCTACCGCGACGTCCGGACCGTCGCCCGCGGCGACTCGGTCACCCCGGTGGCGCTGCCCGACCTCACCCTCGCCGTCGCCGACGTGCTCGGCGGCTGAACCGGGCGCCGGTTACCGCGCCTGCGCCAGCAGCGCGCCCATCCGCTCGACGCCGGTGCGCAGGTCGTCGTCGCCCAGGGCGTAGGAGAGCCGGAAGAAGCCGGGCGTGCCGAACGCCTCCCCGGGCACCACCGCGACCTCGGCGTGCTCCAGCAGCAGCGCGGCCAGCTCGACGGTGTCGGCCGGGCGCGTCCCGCGGATCTCGCGACCGAGCAGCGCCTGCACCGACGGGTAGGCGTAGAAGGCCCCCCGCGGCGTCGGGCAGACCACGCCGGGGATGGCGGAGAGCAGCTCGACGATCGTGCGCCTGCGCCGGTCGAACGCCGCCCGCATCTGCGCGACCGCGTCCAGCGAGCCCGACACCGCCTCCAGCGCCGCCCGCTGCGCCACGTTGCAGACGTTGGAAGACAGGTGCGACTGCAGGTTCGTCGCAGCCTTGACGACGTCCGCGGGGCCGGCGAGCCAGCCCACCCGCCAGCCCGTCATCGCGTAGGTCTTGGCGACGCCGTTGAGCACCACGCAGCGGTCGACCAGCTCGGGCACGGCCACCGGCATCGACACGGTCTGCGCGCCGTCGTAGACGAGGTGCTCGTAGATCTCGTCGGTGACCACCCAGACGTCGTTCTGCACCGCCCAGCGGCCGACCGCCTCGGTGAGCTCGCGGGACGCGACGGCGCCGGTGGGGTTGGACGGCGAGCACCACAGGAGCACCTTCGTGCGCCCGGTGCGGGCGGCCTCGAGCTGCTCGACCGACGGCAGGAAGTCCGATTCCGGGCCGCACACCACGTCCACCGGGACGCCGCCGGCCAGCGCGATCGCCTCCGGGTAGGTGGTCCAGTACGGCGCGGGCAGCAACACCTCGTCGCCCGGATCGAGCAGCGCCGCGAACGCCTGGTAGACGGCCTGCTTGCCGCCGTTGGTGATCAGGACCTGGTTCGCGGAGAGCGCCAGCCCGGAGTCGCGGCGGGTCTTCGCGGCGACGGCCTCGCGCAGCTCGGGCAGGCCCGCCGCGGGGGAGTAGCGGTGGTTGCGCGGATCGGCGCAGGCGGCCTGGGCGGCGGCGACGATCGCGGGCGGGGTGGGAAAGTCCGGCTCGCCCGCGCCGAACCCGATGACCGGGCGCCCCGCGGCCTTGAGCGCCTTCGCCTTCGCGTCCACGGCGAGCGTGGTCGACTCGGCGATGCCGGCGATGCGGGCGGACAGGCGCGGACGGGTGGCGGTGGGTGCACTGGCCATGCCCGGCATCCTCCCCCACCCCGGCGAGCCCGGCGGAAGGGGGTTTTCGCGGTCGGAGCGCGCGGTGCTCGCCGGGTGCGGGAGTGCGGCGTGGCGCGGCGCGGTCAGCCCCCGAAGTGGGTCACGTTTCGCAGGATGGAGTCGAAGATGTCGACGTCGGTGCGCTGCTGCCAGTCGGGTAGGGCGTCCCAGTCGGCGACGTACGACGGCTTCGGATCGCCGAAATGCTTGTGGATCTGCGCGATCCAGCAGAGCGCGACGAACTGTCCCCGCTGCGCGGGACTGAGCTTGAGCACTCCGGGTCCGGCGACGCGGGCGAACGCGACGATCTGCGCCTCGACCGCGGCGGCAGCAGCCCGCTCCCAGTCGGGGGTGTCCGCCCACCGGGCTACGTACCCGGGCTTCGGCGTGCCGGGGTAGTGGTTCCCCACTCCCGCGATCCAGGCCTCCCGGAACGCTCTGCCCGGCTCCAGCTCCGACATTCGCCCACCTCGGTCACGTCGACATGGTGTGGTGCTCGCGGTCCAGATGCGCGGCGATCTCGTCGCTCAGGTGCCGCACACGCCGGTCGGGCAGCAGCGGCGACAGCTCGGGTGCCGCTGCGCGCAACTTCGTGCCGACGACACCCGACCCGGTCGTCCGCGCGGTGTTCAGCGCCGCCGACAACCGTTCGACGACGAGGTCGTGGTCTCGACGGTGCGCTCCGACGACGGCGAGATCGATCTCCACACAGGCGCGCCGCCGGGCCGTCGTCGCAGACGACAACGCCTGCGACAACGCCGCTTCGGCCTTGCCGAGCTGTCCGAGCTCGACGTAGCACGCTCCGCGTTGCTCGGGGAGCCGGCCGCCCGCGAACCGCAGCCACCCACCGTTGTGCGCCGCCGGCCCGAGCTCGAGCACCCCGGCCGCTACGTCGAGGTCGCGCTCGCATCCGTGCGCGTCGCCGAGCCCCGCACGGGTTTCGGCCCGGACGGCCGCGACCCAGTACCGGGTCGACAACTCCGGATTCCCGCGGGCCGCGATGCGCCCGGCGACATCGAGCAGTGGAAGGGCGCGGGCCCGGGGTCCCTCGGAGATCGGGATGAAGGCATGCCGGATCAGGGCCGATGCCCACAGGTCGAGGTTGCCGGACCCCTGTGCCGCGGATGCGGCGAGCGAATAACAATGCGCGGCATCGGTGTACAGGTCGGAGTCGAAATAGATCTCTCCGGACAGCTGGAAGAGGTCGGCGACGAGTGCGCACATCGAGGTCCGGACGTGGCCGGATGAGCGGGCAAGCGAGTCGGAGAGCGTGACGGCGTGCTCACGCACGAGCCCCAGCACGCTCCGCTTGCTGGCGACGAGCCCGAACACCTGCCACAGGTGTGCGTTGAGCCGGGTGTACTCCTCGACCGCTGTGGCATCGGGAGCGTGGATCCCGGCGGCCACGGCGGCGAGGCGATCCACGTCGAACTCCCTGACGACCGGTGGAAGGGCGACGGCCGCGCCTGCGGCGCTGAGCAGTCGCAGCAGCTCCCGGCGGTTCACGCCCTCATCCTCGCCGACGACGCCGGTGGGCGGCACGTCGCGCTCGTCACCGCATGCCGCGCACCGGCCACGTGGCGGGCCGGACATCTCGAACCGCTGACGCGCCGTGCCATCAGCCCGGGCGAGGACCGTGTCCAGCATCGCCTGCGTATCGGGTCGCGGAAACGTCGCCGAGCCTGCGGCCTCCCACTTCGATACGGTCCGCGGCGCGACACCCAGGTGCTCGGCGAACGCGCGCACGCTGAACCGCAGGGCGATCCGCAGCGCCTGAGCCTCCCGCCCGGTCCACCGCCGTACCGCTGTCACGCTCGCCCCCAGTCAGGTCGCCGCCGCATCGTGGCAGCTCACCGGAGCGGCAGGCCACCCAAGTGCGACGGCAGTTCGACGCTAGATCATTCCTGCTGGGCGCAGCGTCGAACACGATCAGCGGGTGACCGTCCCGATGGAGGATCCGCAGCACGCCGACTGCATCGCCGAGGCCGCCAGGTTCGTCGGGTCCGACCTTGGTGCGGCGGAGCGCCTGCTGCGACGCCATCGGCCATCCGCTGAGGGCCGCTGCCGCGGCTGCGGAGCAGGCATGCAACCGTGGCCGTGCGTGCTGGTCCTGATCGCCCGTCGAGCACAGGCGGGCGCCGCGCCGCCGTCCTGATCTGGCCGGGCAGGGCATCGACGGGTCGGGCCCGGTGCGGAGCCGCGTGGTACCCGCAGGGGCGTCGGATGGCGCTTTCCCGGTGCCGTACACTCGACGCGCTGGGTGCATCCACCGGGTGCGCTCGCTCCGCGCCGGTCCCGACCGGCTCGGGGCCGGCATAGGGGTGTAGCTCAATTGGCAGAGCAGCGGTCTCCAAAACCGCAGGTTGCAGGTTCAAGTCCTGTCGCCCCTGCCACTGTTGCCTGGATCGACGCTGGACCGGACCACGCCGTAGCGGGCGGGAGTCCGGGACGACATCGGCACGGATCGTGCCGGAACCTGGAGACGACGTGACTGACGAGCGCGAGGCGGGCGAGCCCGAGCGCGAGCGCCCGAGCACCGGAGCAGATCGCCGCGGTCGGCGTTCCGAGCCCGTGCCGGTCGGCGCGGGCAAGGGCCGGGCCACCCCGGTCCGCGACGCCCCGGCGCCGAAGGCGTCGCCGCTGGCGCGGCTGCGCCGGTTCCTGCGCGAGGTCGTCGCCGAGCTGCGCAAGGTCATCTGGCCCACGCGTCGCCAGCTCGTCACCTACACGCTGGTCGTGCTGGTCTTCGTCTCCTTCATGATCGCGTTGGTCTCCGGGTTCGACACCCTCTTCCAGGCGGGTGTGGCTTTCCTGTTCGGCAACTGACCCGATCGGCAACAGGCCGGCACGACGAAGAGCAACGAACGGACGAGGAAGCGAGTGCAGGAGATGTCCCAGGGTTCCGGGCCGACAGAGGTCGAGGCCACCGAGGTCGAGGCCGGGGTGGCCGAGGCCGGGGCGGTCGAGACCGCGGCCGATCCGGACGTGCCGCAGGACGCGGACCTGGAGGTCGACGCCGAGCAGGACGTGCCGGCCGAGGAGGCCGACCCCGTCGAGGCGCTGCGCCAGTCGCTGCGCAGCAAGCCCGGTGACTGGTACGTCGTGCACTCCTACGCCGGCTACGAGAACAAGGTGAAGACCAACCTCGAGACGCGGGTGCAGACTCTCGACGTCGAGGACTTCATCTTCCAGGTCGAGGTGCCCACCGAGGAGGTCACCGAGATCAAGAACGGGCAGCGCAAGCAGGTCCAGCGCAAGGTCCTGCCCGGCTACATCCTCGTGCGGATGGACCTCAACGACCAGTCGTGGGGTGCGGTGCGCAACACCCCGGGAGTCACCGGGTTCGTCGGTGCCACGTCGAAGCCGTCGCCGCTGTCGATCGACGACGTCCTGAAGTTCCTGCTGCCGCGGGTCGAGCAGCCCAAGGCCGCAGCCGGCAAGTCCGGCGGGGCGTCGGGCGGCAAGGCCGGTGATACCAAGGTGGAGGTCGACTTCGAGGGCGGCGAGTCGGTCACCGTCATGGACGGGCCGTTCGCCACGCTGCCCGCGACGATCAACGAGGTCAACATCGACGCGCAGAAGCTGAAGGTCCTGGTGTCCATCTTCGGTCGGGAGACCCCGGTCGAGCTGGCGTTCAGCCAGGTCTCGAAGATCTAGAC
>JBQTJE010000008.1:0-18941 GCA_052387455.1 Pseudonocardia sp. | reverse complement strand
GGTGCACGGCAGCGCGTTGTTCGAGCGGGGCGAGACCCAGATCATGGGCGTCACCACGCTGAACATGCTCCGCATGGAGCAGATGGTCGACACGCTCAACCCCGAGACCCGCAAGCGGTACATAACTACAACTTCCCGCCGTACTCGACCGGTGAGACCGGCCGGGTGGGCTCGCCCAAGCGCCGCGAGATCGGCCACGGGGCGCTCGCCGAGCGGGCGCTGCTGCCGGTGCTGCCCACGCGCGAGGAGTTCCCGTACACGATCCGGCAGGTGTCGGAGGCGCTGGGCTCCAACGGCTCCACGTCGATGGGCTCGGTCTGCGCGTCCACGATGTCGCTGCTCAACGCCGGTGTGCCGCTGAAGGCGCCGGTTGCCGGCATCGCGATGGGCCTGGTGTCCGACGAGGTGGACGGAAAGACCACCTATGTCGCGCTCACCGACATCCTCGGTGCCGAGGACGCCTTCGGCGACATGGACTTCAAGGTCGCCGGCACGCCGGAGTTCGTCACCGCGCTGCAGCTCGACACCAAGCTGGACGGCATCCCGTCCGAGGTCCTGACCGCCGCCCTGGCCCAGGCCAAGGACGCGCGGATGACGATCCTCGAGGTGATCGGCGAGGCGATCGACGGCCCGGACGAGATGAGCCGCTACGCCCCGCGCGTCGTCGCGATCAAGGTTCCGGTCGACAAGATCGGCGAGGTGATCGGGCCGAAGGGCAAGATGATCAACTCGATCACCGAGCAGACCGGCGCCGACATCTCGATCGAGGACGACGGCACGATCTACGTCGGCGCCACCGACGGCGACTCGGCCGAGGCCGCGATCGGCATGATCAACGCGATCGCCAACCCGCAGCTCCCGAAGATCGGGGAGCGGTTCCTGGGCACGGTGGTCAAGACCGCCGCGTTCGGCGCGTTCGTCTCGCTGGTGCCGGGCAAGGACGGCCTGGTGCACATCTCGAAGCTGGGCAACGGCAAGCGGATCAACAAGGTCGAGGACGTCGTCAAGGTCGGCGACAAGATCCGCGTCGAGGTCTCCGACATCGACAACCGCGGCAAGATCAGCCTCCTGCCGGTGCAGGAGGAGGGCGCCGCCGCGGCGTCCGAGGAGGCCGCGTCCGAAGCAGCCCCGGCCGAGGTTCCCGCAGGGTGACAGGTGTGGTCTCGACACCGGGGGCGGGCGTTTCGGCGCCCGCCCCCGGCGTTCGTCGCACCGAGCTGCCCGGCGGCCTGCGGGTCGTCACCGAGACGGTCGCGGGCGTGCGCTCGGTGTCGCTGGGCATCTGGATCGGCATCGGCTCCCGCGACGAGACACCCGCGCAGGCCGGTGCGGCGCACTTTCTGGAGCACCTGCTGTTCAAGGGCACCCGGCGGCGCACCGCGTCCGGCATCGCGGAGGCTTTCGACGCCGTCGGCGGCGACCTCAACGCGTTCACCGCGAAGGAGCACACCTGCTACTACGCGCACGTGCTCGACACCGACCTCCCGCTGGCGGTCGAGGTGCTGGCCGACGTCGTCACCGATGCGGTGCTCGACCCGGCCGACGTCGAGCTGGAGCGGGGTGTCGTGCTCGAGGAGATCGCGATGCGCGACGACGATCCCGAGGACCTCGTGGGGGAGCTGTTCGACGAGGCGCTGTTCGGTGCGCACCCGCTGGGCAGGCCGGTGATCGGGTCGGAGGCGTCGATCCGCGGGATGGCCCGCGACACGCTGCACGACTTCTGGCGCGGCGAGTACACCACCCCGCGGATGGTCGTGGCCGCGGCGGGCAACCTCAGCCACGCGAACGTCGTCGGGCTGGTGGGCGCGGCGCTCGGCGCGGCGGGTGTGCGCGCGGGGACCGGCGCCGTCGCGGTGCCGCCCCGGCGGCCCGCGCCGGCCGAGCTCGGCGCCCGCCCACGGCTGGTGCTGCGCGCCGAGGACTGCGAGCAGGCGCACGTCATGCTCGGCGTGCCGGGGCCGTCGCGGCACGACCCGCGGCGACCGGCGCTCGCGGTGCTCAACACCGCGCTGGGCGGCGGCCCCAGCTCGCGCCTGTTCCAGCAGGTGCGCGAGCGGCGCGGCCTCGCGTACTCGGTCTACTCGACCTACACCACCTACGCTGACACCGGCAGCCTCTCGGTCTACGCGGGCTGCGCGCCCGAGCGGCTGGGCGAGGTGGCGACGGTCGTCCACGAGGTGCTCGACGGGGTCGCCGCCGGTGGGCTCACCCCCGTCGAGGTGGCCCGCGCCCACGGCAACCTGCGCGGCGGGATCGTCCTGGGCCTGGAGGACACCCCGTCCCGGATGAACCGGCTGGGCCGCGCCGAGCTCGACCACGGGCGCCAGCGCAGCGTCGCCGAGAGCCTCGACCAGATCGCCGCCGTCACCCCCGAGGACGTCGCGGCGCTGGCGAAGGAGCTGCTTTCCTGCCCGCTGACCACGGCGCTCGTCGGCCCGTACGACGACGAGGACGACCTGCCCGCCGCGGTGCGGCGGTCGTCCTAGCCGCCCCGACATCCGGTGGCCCCCGCCGGACGTGCACTCACGCAGCGTCGACGCTGCCGGAACGCACGCTCGCAGGGCTCGATCGTGACGATGGACGTTTCGCGGCGGTTCGGCGCCGGCGCCAGGTCGTACCGGATCGGATGAAGCCTGCGCGGTCCGGGCGGTGACGCTCGTTGACACCGTGACCGCCGAGTCGAGACGAGGACGTCCATGCGCCGCCGCTCCACCCTGCTCGCCGCGCTCGGCGTGGTCACCTCCTGCCTGCTGGCCGCCGGGCCCGCGACGGCGGCCGAGGAGATCGTCGAGCTGCCGATCGCGTTCGATGTCACCAACACCAACGGCACCAACGTGCAGTGCAGCGGTGACAACGCTCCCTACACCGTGCGGGGCACCGTCGTCGCGCCGCTCTCGGCGCTGGAGTCCGGTGCCGCGGCCACGCTCTACTTGCACGCGGTGACCTGGGGGCAGTACTACTTCCGCTTCCAGGGCGTGCCCGGCTACGACATGGCCCACCAGCTCGCGCAGGAGGGCCACGTGTCGGTGGCCGTCGACCGGCTCGGTTACGGGGCGAGCGACCGCCCGCCCGGCGACGGCACGTGCTTCGGCTCGGAGGCCGACGTCGCCCACCAGATGGTGCAGGCGCTGCGCGCCGGCGACTACGCGCTCGACGGCGCCGACCCCGTGGCGTTCGGCACGGTCTTCACCGGCGGGTCTTCGGTGGGCGGGCTGATCGCCAACCTGGAGGCGGCGCACTTCGGGGACGTCGACGGCGTCATGAACCTGTCCTGGGGGGACTTCGCGGCGTCGCCGTACGCCGGCGGCGAGGTGGCCGACGCCTCGCTGCGCTGCGCCCAGGGTGGCGACCCGGACGCCGACCCGCAGTACGCCGTGTTCGCCCGCGACAGCCGCGACACGTTCTACTTCGCCAGCGCCGAGCCCGCGGTTCGCGAGGCCGTCCCCGCGCTCAACCCCGACCCGTGCAACCAGCTGCTCTCGATCGGCCCCGCGGTCGCCACCGACAGCCTGATGCTCGGGGACATCGACGTTCCGGTGCTGGTGATGTTCGGCGACGAGGACGCGGTGTTCCCGCCCCCCGCGCTGGAGCAGCAGGCGGCTCGCTACACGGGCAGCCCGGAGGTCACGCCGGTGTCGATCCCGGGTGCCTCCCACTACCCGCTCGTCGAGGCCGGTCATCTCGACGCCGTGGCCGCGATCGATGCGTGGCTCGACGCGCGCTGAGCTCCGCCGTGGGCGATCACCACTCGTCGGAACTGGACTAAGTCGGGCTAAGCTCGGCATCGGAGGTGACGACGTGACCGTCAACGTGAACATTCACGAGGCCAAGACGCACCTGTCCAGGTTGCTGGAGCGGGTCGCGGCCGGCGAGCGGGTGGTGATCTCGAAGGCCGGACGGCCGATCGCCGACCTCGTGCCGCATCAGCGTCGACCGCTGCGTCCCGGAGGGATGCGCGGCGAGCTCCGCTACGACGACGCCGCATTCGAGATCGATGCCGAGATCCAGGCCATGTTCTACGGACCTGATGATCCTGCTTGACAGCCAGGCCGCGCTCTGGTGGCTCGACGACAGCCCACGTCTCGGCCCTGGTGCCCGGCGGCAGATCGAGTCGGCCGCGGTGGTGCACGTGTCCGCCGCCACCGTGTGGGAGCTGACGATCAAGGCGATGCTCGGCCGGATCGAGGTTCCGGCCGGCCTGCCCACTCGGTTCGTCGACGAAGGCCTCAGTCTGCTCGACGTCACGGCCGAGCACGCCGAGACGCTGCGCGAGTTCCCGGAGCTGCTGCGACATGACCCGTTCGATCGGCTGATCGTCGCCCAGGCGGCAACGGACGGTCTGCGGCTGGTCACGGCCGACAGGGTCCTGCTGGGCCTCGCGAGAGATTTCGTCGTCGACGCCCGGACGTGATTCGGCGGTGGCCGGTCCGGGTCAGCTCGCGGCGGCCTCGGCGATGGTCTCGTGCACCTCGGCCTTGCGCTCGGCCTCCTCGGCGCGGAAGCGCTGCCGGTCGAGGTCCTCGGCGATGTCCTCGTCCTGGCGCATCAGCGCGTCGAGGTTGGCGTCGCCCAGCTCCAGCACGCCCATGTCGACGTAGGCCTGCTGCAACCGTGGGCCCCACAGGCCGATGTCCTTGACGCACGGCACGATCCGGCTGAACAGCAGCTTCCGGAACAGCGCCATGACCTCGGAGTTGTCCACCACCTCCTTGACGTCGCGGTGGTCGATGCCGAAGTTCTGCCAGACCTCCACGCCGCGCAGCCGGTCGCGCATGAGCCAGCAGCCCTCGATGACGAACTCCTCGCGCTCGCGCAGCTCGGCATCGGTGAGCTGGGCGTAGTGGTCGCGCAGGGTGATCCGGCCGAAAGCGACGTGCCGGGCCTCGTCCTGCATGACGTAGGCGAGCAGCTGCTTGGGCAGCGGCTTGGTGGTCATGTCGCGCAGCAGGCCGAACGCGGCCAGCGCCAGGCCCTCGATGAGCACCTGCATGCCGAGGTAGGGCATGTCCCAGCGGGAGTCGCGCAGCGTGTCGCCGAGCAGCGACTGGAGCTGGTCGTTGATCGGGTAGAGCATCCCGATCTTCTCCTGCAGGAACCGGGCGTACAGCTCGGCGTGCCGCGCCTCGTCCATGGTCTGGGTGGCGGAGTAGAACTTGGCGTCCAGGTCGGGCACCGACTCGACGATGCGGGCGGCGCAGATCATCGCGCCCTGCTCGCCGTGCAGGAACTGGGAGAACTGCCAGGACGCGAAGTGCCGGCGCAGGTCGGCGCGGTTGCGCTCGTCCATCGCGTCCCAGAAGCGGGTGCCGTAGATGGCCATCGCCTGATCGGGCAGGCCCAGCGGGTCGTACGGGTCGACCTCGAGGCCCCAGTCGATGCGCTTCTGGGCGTCCCACTGCTTGTCCTTACCCTTCTGGTAGAGGGCGAGCAGCTTGTCGCGGCCGGCGTCGGCAGAGAAGTCGTACTCCCAGCTGAAGCGAGCGGCTCCGGTGGCGTCGACAGACCAGTCGGCGGCCGAGGGCAGCGAGTAGAGGTTGTGGGTCGACATGGCAGGCCCTCCCGGTTGGGGACGTACGATGTACGTGACGAGCGTCGCACGTACGCCGTACGTGGGTCAAGGAGGATGCGTGAGCAGTCCGCTGAACCGGGAGCGCATCGTGCGCGCGGCGGTGACCATGATCGAGCGGGACGGCCCGGACGCCGTGTCGATGCGGCGGTTGGCCGCCGACCTCGATGCCGGGGTGATGTCGCTCTACAACCACGTGCCCAACAAGGCCGCCCTGCTCGACGCCGTGGCCGAGCACATCATGCTGGACCTGGAGTTCGCCGCCGACCCGGACGCGGAGTGGCCCGACCAGGCGCGGGCGCTGATGCGCAACTTCCGGGAGGTCGGTCACCGCTTCCCGCGCAGCGTGATGCTCGTGGTGACCCGCCAGCCGCACACCCCGGCCGGGCTGCTGCCCGTCGAGCGGGCGCTCGCCACCGCCCGGGCGGCCGGGTTCGAAGGGCGCGCCGCCGTGCTCGTCATGCGCGCCTTCGTCAACTTCGCGATCGGCTGTCTCGTGCACGAGGCGGGCCGCGCGGGCCAGGGGGCGGCGCCGGGGATCGAGGGTCTGCCCGACGCGCTGGTCAACGTCCGGGAACTGCTGCCGGAACTGTCCGTGCACGATCCCGACGCCGAGTTCGAGTTCGGCCTGGAGATGCTCATCAGCGCGATGGCGGCACTGCACCGGACCGGTGCCTGATGGCGACGACGGTGCTGGCCGCGGTGCTGGTGGCGGCCGGGCTGGTGGGGATCCTGCTGCCGGTGCTGCCCGGCCTGCTGCTCGTGCTGGCCGGCATCGCCGTCTGGGCCGTGCCCCGCAACGACGCCGTCGGCTGGACGGTACTGGCCGCGGCGGCGGCGATCGTCGCGATCGGCACGGTGGCGAAGTACCTGCTGCCGGGCAGGAGGTTGCGCGACTCGGGGGTGCCCACGCGCACGATGGTGGCCGGGGCCGCGCTCGGCGTGGTGGGCTTCTTCGTGATCCCGGTGCTGGGCCTGTTCCTCGGCTTCGTGCTCGGGGTGTTCCTCGCCGAGCTGGCCCGGCTCGGCGACGGTGCGTTGGCCTGGCCGTCCACCCGCGGGGCGCTGTACGCCGTGGGCTGGAGCATCCTCATCGAGCTGGCCGCGGGCCTCGTCGCCGCCGCGGTGTGGGTGGGCGCGCTGGTGCTCACCTAGCGGTCGGGGCGGCGGGCCAGGGCGTCGAGGCTCGCCTGCATCGCGTCGAGCCGTGCGTGCAGGACCGCGAGCTCCGCGCTCAGCACCGCCACCGTGCCCGCCTCCGCAGGTGGCGCCGCGGCGTCGGGCGGGTCGGCGACGACGGGCACGGGGCGACCGGTAAGCCGCCCGAAGTCGGCCGGATCGAGCAGCGGGCGGGTCCCCGTGCACGACGGGCAGACGGGCAGCAGTCGCCGCCAGCCGACCGTCCCCGCGCCGGTGTCGGAGAGCCGCTGGGCGGCACGGCCGCACGCGCAGCGCCCGAGCCGCACCGCACGGACGCGCTGGTGGGAGTAGCGCAACCCGCGCTCGTGGCGGCGGTACCGGCCCGACCCGGCCACCTCGAGCAGCACCGCGCCGGCGTGGTCCGGGTCGCAGGCCAGGTCGAGCGCGGAGGAGGCCTCGTGGAAGCAGTAGAAGCCGCAGTCGCACCAGCGCGACGGCGGGTCGTGGCGCGAGCCCTGTACACAGACCGCATCGTCGACCGCGAGGTAGACGTGCCCGCGGCCCACCGTGACGCCGCTGAACCCCGTGCGGGAGCCGTCGGCCGACAGCATCGGGTAGGCGAGCTTGAAACCCAGCAGCGGCCGGGCGGAGTGCTCCCGCGGGACGCGCCGGGCCACGTCGGCTACACCGTGACGGGCTCGGCGGGAGCCTCGGCGGTGACGTCGCTGGTGCCGGTGTCGATCTGCGGGACGATCTCGATCGGCCCGGTGCGCGGCTCCTCGGTCTCGGAGTCGAGGCTGTCGGTGTCGACCGCGAAGCCCTCGGCGAGCTTCTTCCCCAGGTTCATGGATCAAGGCTGAACGGCGCGTTCCCGGATGTCCAGGGGTGTGCACCATCCGGCCGTACCCCCAAAAAGATGTTGTCCGTCCGATCAGGACCGCGTAGACCTGCGACAGACGGGGCGGCCGCCGGCGGCCCGAGCACCGGGGGGAGCGGCCGTGCCGCAACAGCGGATCACCACGGGGACCAGGAAGCTGAACACCGACGGCAGTTGGACCGCCTTCGAGGCCGAGCGCACCAAGGCCGGCAACGGGAACATCCTCTTCCAGCCCGACGACCTCGGCGGGGCGGGCGTCCTGTCGGTGCGGATCCGCGACGTCAGGACCGGGGGAGTGACCGCCGACGTGCACTGGTGCCGGGGGGACCTTTCCCGCAAGGTGCTCGTGCCCGACGTGGGCAACGGCGTCGTGTTCACGATGCAGCTCCGCGGCGCCAACGGGTCGAGCGTCTTCGGGGGCACGCTGACGTGGTGAACCCGGCGCGCTGACCGCCCGGCCCTACGCTGCCCCCGTGGACGAGATCAGGGTCGGGGTACTGGGGGCGCGCGGGCGGATGGGCACGGAGGTGTGCCGCGCCGTCGCGGACGCGGACGGGCTCGCGCTGGTCGCGCAGGTCGACGAGGGCGACGCGCTCGCGGCGCTCGTCGACGCGGGCGCGCAGGTGGCGGTGGACTTCACCCATCCCGGGGTCGTGCTCGACAACCTGCGGTTCTGCCTGGACAACGCCATCGCCGCCGTCGTCGGCACCAGCGGGTTCGACGAGGCCCGGCTCGCCACGGTGCGGGAGTGGCTCGACGCCACGCCGGGGCACGTCCTCGTCGGGCCGAACTTCGGGGTCGGGGCCGTGCTGATGATGCGGTTCGCTGCGCTGGCCGCCCCGTTCTTCGACTCCGTCGAGGTGATCGAGCTGCATCACGCCGGCAAGGTCGACGCCCCGTCGGGGACGGCGTCGCGCACCGCGTCCCTGATCGCCCGGGCTCGCGACGGCGCCCCCGTGCCCGACGCCACCCGAACCGAGCTGCCCGGCGCACGCGGCGCGACCGTCGAGGGGGTGCGCGTGCACTCCGTGCGCCTGCCGGGCCTCGTCGCCCACCAGGAGGTGCTGCTCGGTACGGCGGGTGAGCTGCTGACGATCCGGCACGACTCGTTCGACCGCGCGTCGTTCATGCCCGGGGTCGTGCTGGCGGTGCGTGGGGTGCGCGAGCGCCCCGGCCTGACCGTCGGCATCGAGCCGCTGCTCGGCCTGGAGGGATGAGCGCGCACCCCACGCACCGTGCGTCGTCGCTCAGTGCGGCCGGGGAACCGCGGCCCAGGTGCGGACCTGCGCCAGCCAGCGCGGCAGCCGGGTCGTCGGGCCGTCGGCGAGCAGCCGCGTCAGGGTCTCGCCGTCGAGGCCGGGCACCGCGACGCTGCGGCCGGTCGGGTCGTACCCGCCGTCCGCGAGGACGTGGATCGACGCGGTGGTGCCGTCGTGGCACCACACCTCCGCGACGCCGAACTGTGCGTAGAGGGCCATCTTGTCGATGCTGGAGCGGGTGATGTCGACCTCGAAGACGATCTCCGGTGCGGGATCGACCCGCGGGACGATCCGGCGCAGGCCGCGCACCGTCTCGGCGTGGGTCAGGTAGAAGCAGGCATCGGGTTCGAAGCCGCGGTCCCGGCCCGCGTCCTTGAACGTGGTGGAGCCCAGACCGGTCATGTCGAGGTCGCGGGTCTCGGCGATGACGTTCATCATCGCGCGAACCAGGTCGGCGAGCCCCTCGTGCAGGCTGCCCGGGCTCATGATCTCCAGGACCCCCTGGTCGTAGGTGAACCGCGGCGAGCGCGTGCCTTCGTGGTCGGCGACCAGTCGCTCGTAGGTGTCCCAGCGCACGTGCCGCAGCACGACTCGTTCCTCGGGGGGAGCGCTCGTCGTCATGTCGACATCCCTCCAGATCGGTCGGGGATCAGCGTATCCGGGAGGTCGACGCGGTCAGGAGGTGAGGCGCAGGTCGAGCGGGCCGGTGAGCCGCACCTCCCGCAGCTCGCCCTCCCCGGTGTCGAGCATCCGCACCTGGCCGTCGGGGTGCCAGCCGGCGCGGGCGTAGAACCGCCGCGACGCCTCGTCGGACTCCGGTACCCATGCCAGGCCGTGCTGCGCGCCGAGCTCGGCCAGTGCGGCGCCTGCGGCGGCGAGCAACCGGCCGCCGTGCCCGCGCCGTGCCCAGCGCGGCTCCACCACCAGCGCGGCGACCTCGGCCCAGTCGCCCGCCTCGGCGCTCACCGACGCCGCGCAGAAGCCGACCGTCCATGCGCCCTCGGTCGCCACCAGCACCCGCGACCCGTCCCCCGCCTCGACGGCCGCCGCCCACGCCTGCCGCGCCGCCGGGCTCGCCACGCCGTGTAGCGCGGCCTCGGGTACCAGCCCCGCATAGGCGAGGCGCCAGGTGTCGGCCTGGAGCCGGACGATCTCGTCGACGTCCCCGGCGGCTGCGGTGCGGACCGCGGCGATGGCCATGCCCGCATGTGTACCGGACCCGCCCGCCGGTGCCGCGGCCGAATCCGGCGCGACACGAGGTCGTTGGCCATGGCAACGTCGAGGCGGTGCGGTGGCCATGGGTGGCGCTCGGCGTCGTGTACGTGCTGTGGAGCTCGACCTACCTCGCGATCCGGTACGTGATCGTCACGATCCCGCCGCTGCTGTCGGGCGGGATCCGGTTCGTCGTCGGGGGTGCGCTGCTGGCGCTGGTGGTGCTCGCGGTGGCGGGGCCGTCGGCGCTGCGGATGACGCGGGCCCAGCTCGGCACGGTCGCGCTGTCCGGGTTGCTCCTGCCCGCGTGGGGCAACGGCCTGGTGCTGGTCGGGCAGCAGCACGTCGCGTCCGGCCTGGCGGCGCTGCTCATCGCGTCGGTGCCGCTGTGGATCGTCGGGCTCCGGGCGGTGACGGGGGACCGGCCGCGGCGGGCGACCGTGATCGGGGTGGCGGTGGGCGCGGTCGGGCTTGCGCTGCTCGTGCTGGTGCGGCCGTCGGGCGGCTCGGCGGGAGTGTTCGGCGCGGCCTGGTGGGGACCGTGGGTGGTGCTGCTGGCGGGGTTCGGCTGGGCCGCCGGCAGCTACGCGACGACCCGGCTGCCCGTGCCGCCCAACCCGTTCGCGCTGGCCGCGGTCCAGATGCTGGTCGGCGGCGTGGTGCTGCTCGGGGTGGGCGCCGCGGTGGGCGAGCGGTTCGACCCGGGGGCGGTGGCGCCGTCGTCGTGGTGGGCGCTGGCCTACCTCGCCGTGGTGGTCGCGCTCGGGGCGTTCAGCGCCTACGCCTACGCGCTCGCGACGCTGCCGGTCTCCACCGTCGCGACCTACGCCTACGTCAACCCGGTACTGGCCGTGCTGCTCGGCGTGCTGGTCGCGGGGGAGCGGTTCTCCGGGCTGCAGCTGCTCGGCGGGGCGATCGTGCTGAGCGCGGTGGTGCTGGTGATCGCCGCGGAGCGGGCGCCCGGAAAACGTCGGGGTGAGCTGGCAGCATCCGTGCCGTGAGCGCCGCCCGCACGATCCGTGCCCAGCCCGCCCGCGCCGGGACGATCGACGCCGCCGCGGCCCGGCGGGCCGTGCTGGCCGCGCAGGGATTCGCCGACCCGCCCCCGCCCGGACCGCCCACCCGGCGGCACCTCGTCCGCGTTCTCGACCGGATCCGGCTGCTCCAGCTCGACTCGGTGAACGTCGCGGTCCGGGCGCACTACATGCCGCTGTTCAGCCGGCTCGGTCCCTACGACCGCGGGTTGTTGGACGCCGCGGCCTGGGCGCACTCGGCGCGGCGGCCCCGGCTGCTCGTCGAGTACTGGGCGCACGAGGCGTCGCTGCTTCCGGTGGCCGACTGGCCGCTGCTGCTGTCCGGGGCGAAACGTCCGGGCTGGTGGCGCGGCTACGCGGCGCTCGCCGAGCGGCAGCCAGGGCTCGTCGAGGACCTGCTGGCGGCGGTCAAGGAGCTCGGGCCGGTCGGTGCCGGGGAGCTGGAGCAGGCGCTCGCCGCGCGGGACGGGGCGGGGCTACGGCGCGCCGGGTCGTGGTGGGAGCGGTCGGAGGTCAAGCGGGTCTGCGAGTACCTCTTCGGCGTCGGCGCGCTCACCACGGGCAGCCGCCGCCACTTCCAGCGGCTCTACGACCTGCCCGAGCGCGTGCTGCCGGCCGCGGTGCTCGCGGCGCCGCCACCCGATCCGGGGGAGGCGGCCCGGCGGCTCGTCGCCGGCGCGGCAGCGGCGCTCGGCGTGGCCACCGAACCCGACCTGCGCGACTACTACCGGCTGGCTCCCGAGCGCTGCCGGACCGCCGTCGCCGAGCTGGTCGAGGCGGGAGAGCTGGAGCCGGTCGTGGTCGTCGACGACCCGCGCCGTCCGGGCTCCGGATGGCGCGGTCCCGCCTACCGCGTGCCGGGGGCGCGGGTGCCGCGGCGGGTGCCGGGCCGCGCGCTGGTGTGCCCGTTCGACCCGCTGGTGTGGGAGCGCGCGCGCACCGAGCGGATCTTCGGATTCCGCTACCGCATCGAGATCTACGTGCCGGAGGCCAGGCGGGAGTTCGGCTACTACGTGTTCCCGTTCCTGCTCGACGGCGAGCTGGTGGCCCGCGTCGACCTCAAGGCCGACCGGGCCGCCGGGGTGCTGCGGGTGCCGGGCGCCTTCGCCGAACCGGGTGTCGACGGCGCGCGAGTGGTCGCCGAGCTGGCCGCGGCGTTGCGGGAGATGGCGGGCTGGCTGGGCCTCGACGGCGTGGTGCCCGGCGAGCGGGGCGATCTCGCCGCCCCGCTCGCCGCCGCCTGCCGCCGCGTCCGGCCCGTCGAGCCCGTGCCGGCGCGGGCAGCCGGTTCGTGGCCGTCGTGACTCAGGCCGGCACGGTCGCGCGGGTGACGAGCACGTCGCCGCTGCCCGTGCGCCCCCGCACACGCAGGACGGGCGCGTGCTCCGGAGCCGTGCGCGCCACGTCCAGCTCGCTGCGCGCCCGCCCGGAACCCGACGACAGGTCCAGCTCGGCCGCGACGCCCGCGTGCACCGCGATGCGCAGCTCGCCCGAGCCGGTGGCCAGCTCCAGGGAGCCCGCCCGCGCGTCGGTCACGGCGACGTCGCCGGAGCCGGAACGCACCCGCAGGTCGCCGTCGATCTCGCCGATCCGCACGTCACCGCTGCCGGCCTTGATGTCCGCCGTGCCGGTCGCGGCGCCGACGGTCACCCCACCGGAGCCGGTGCGCACGCGGGCGCTGCCGCCGACCGCGCCCAGCGTGACGTCACCGGAACCCGTCCGCACGTCGCTCTCCCCGGCCGATCCGGTGACCGTGACGTCACCGGCGCCGGTGCGCACCGACAGCCGCGTGCCCGCCGGCGCCCACACCGTCACCGCGAGCGGGACCACGCGCAGCGGCAGTTCCTGGGAGTTGCGCACCACCAGCCGCCGCGCGGCGTCGGACCAGCTGATCTCCGCGGCCGCCACGGCGTCGGCGGCCAGGGTCGCCGGGTCGCGGTGGCCGATGTCGAAGGGCCCGGCCGTGCCGAGCCAGCTGATCAGGCCGCTGATGCCCTGGGTCCAGCCGCTCCCGGCGGCCGGGTCGTGGCGCACCTCCACCCGCACCTCGGCGGCCCCCTCGGTCAGCTCCACGCGGACGCGGCCGACGTCGATGGCCAGCTCCAGCTCGCCCGGCCCGTCCACCGTCCACGCCTGCTGCCGGACCAGCTCGTCACCCATCCCTGGCTCGCTCATCCCTGGATCCATCCTCGCAGGTGGCGGTCGTTGCGCTCGCCACGCCTCCGGTGCCCGGTCCCCGCCAGCGCGCCCTGCACGGCCTGGGCCACCCACGAGTTGAGGGAGACGCCCTGCGCGGCGGCGGCCTGCTCGGCCTGGCTCTTGATCTGCTCCACGAGCCGCAGCGTGATCCGGCTGATGTCGCCGGCGTCCACTCCTGGGCCGAACGGCGGCGGCGGGGGCGGTGGCGGGGCCTCGTGGGCGGCGGCGGCCTCCTCGGGCGTCACGGACACCCGGACGTCGCGGCCGTCGAGGCGCACCTCGACGACCCGGTCGCCCAGCGCCGAGGTGACCTCGGCGGCCAGGTCGGCGAGCGCGTTCATGACGGTGAGGCGGGCGGCGGGATCGATGGCGCCGGCGAGCAGCGCCGCCGTGCGCCGGGTCTGCTCGTCGCCCGCGGCGGCGGCGGCGGCGAGGTCCTCCCGCAACTGCGTGACGTACTGGCTGAGGTCCATGACGCCACCATGGCGCTATTTCTGACGCCAGTCAAGGCGTCGCATGGCATCACGACGGCGTCGCACCGCGCGTTCGTTACCCTGCGGCCCATGCCCGAGACCGTGTCGCCGAGGGTCCAGCTCGTGGCCCGGACGGAGTTCCTTCCGCCCGCGGACGTGCCGTGGGGCACCGACGCGGACGGCGGCCAGGCGCTGGCGGAGTTCGCCGGCCGCGCCTGCTACCAGTCCTGGACCAAGCCGAACCCGGCCACCGCCACGAACGCGGGCTACCTGCGGCACATCCTGGAGGTCGGGCACCTGTCGGTGCTGGAGCACGGCTCGGTGAGCTTCTACCTCACCGGGGTCTCCCGCTCGCTCACCCACGAGCTGATCCGCCACCGGCACTTCTCCTACTCCCAGCTCTCGCAGCGCTACGTGCCCGCGCGCGACGCGGCGATGGTCGAGCCGGACGCCATCGCCGCCGACCCGGAGCTGCACGCCCTGTTCACCGAGGCCGCCGCGGCGTCGGTGAAGGCGTACGAGGAGTTGCTGGCCGGGCTGGAGCGCCGCTTCGCCGACGTTCCCAACGCCACGCTGCGGCGCAAGCAGGCCCGCCAGGCCGCCCGGGCGATCCTGCCGAACGCCACCGAGACGCGCATCGTCGTCACCGGCAACTACCGGGCGTGGCGGCACTTCGTCGCGATGCGGGCCACCGAGCACGCCGACGTCGAGATCCGGGCGCTCGCGGTGGAGTGCCTGCGGCAGCTCCAGGCGGCGGTGCCCAACGTGTTCGGCGACTTCGAGATCGCGGCGCTGGAGGACGGCACGGAGATCGCATCGAGCCCGTTCGTCACCGAGGGGTAGCGGAGCGCCCGAGCATCGTCACCGAGGGATGATCGGGTTGGTGCTGGAGCCGAGCTGACCCGGCGTTCATGATCGGGTGAAGTTACCGTGGCCGCCATGAGCCTCGCCGCCACCGAACGCGCCGCCCTCGCCGACACCTTGGACGCCGGTCCGGACCGGCCCACGCTCTGCGAGGGATGGACGACCCGGGACCTGCTGGCCCACCTGCTGGTGCGCGAGCGGCAGCCGTGGGTGGCGCCGGGCATCCTGCTGCCGGTCCTCGCGCCGCTCACCGAGCGGGCGATGAACGGCTACGCCGGGACGCCGTGGGCGGACATGGTGCAGGCGTTCCGCTCGGGTCCGCCGCTGTGGTCGCCGTACCGGTTGCCGAGGATGGACACCCTGCTCAACGGGGCCGAGCACTTCGTCCACCACGAGGACGTCCGGCGCGGGTCGCCCGGGTGGGAGCCGCGCGAGCCGGACGCCCGCCGCGACCGCGAGCTGTGGGCGATCCTGCGCCGCGTCGGGAAGCTGCTGTACCGGCGCAGCCCCGTGGGCGTCGTGGCGCAGCGGCCGGACGGCACGCAAACGGTGGTGCACGACCGGCCCGGCCGGGTCGCGGTCACTGGCGAGCCGGGGGAGTTGCTGCTGCACGCGTTCGGGCGGTCGGCGGTGCGCGTCCAGGTGACCGGCGCCGAGCCCGACGTCGCGGCCATGAGCGGCGCGCCGCGCGGACTCTAGGAGATCCGGGCGCGACCCGGGCGTCGGCGCGAGGCCCGGTTCGTGCCCAACCTGTTCGCGAACGTCGGTGCCCGCGCCCGCGGCCGATGCCGGTGACGCCGAGAGTGCACGGAGTCAGCGGCCGACCTGCCCAGGTGCACGTTCGGCGCCGGTGGCCCAGAGCGCCTCATCGGGAGTAGCACCGGCCCCGCGAACGACGTTCAGTAGTCCGGCTCGGGATCGGGGTCGTCGACACCCTTGGCGATCTCGTCGTCGACGATGCCGCGGCATCGCTCGACGAAGGCCGTCGCCGCGGCGAGGCGGCCCCGGACGTCGTCGGCGGACAGGTCGAACCGGTCGGTGGTGTAGTCGGCGTTGATGCGCTGGTTGAGCAGGTCGCCGAGCAGCGGTTCGTTGCCGAAGGTGGCCGCGAACTGGGCGATCTGGCCGGTGTGGGTCTTCGCCCGCTTGTCCCGCGCCAGGAGGGCCGCGCGGCCGGCGTGGAAGACGGCGTAGTAGAGCCGGCTGACCGCGTCGAGGATCAGTCCCGCGTCGAGCAGCATCGCTGCGGCCCGCAGGGCGGCCGCCGCGGTGGCGAGCTCGGCGGCCGCGTTCAGGCGTTCGGCGGGGCTCACAGTCGCACCGACTCCTTGCGCAGCTCCTCGTAGAAGCCGGTCACCCGGTGCTCCGGCGCGTGGTAGCGGTCGAACGAGAAGATCATGGGTGTGATCCGCGGGTCGATGAAGTGCGCCATGTAGATGATCAATGTGGCGGTCTCGGTGTCCTTGTCGTCGAGCAGGACGAGGATGTCGACGTCGGACTCCTCGTGGTCGTCGCCCCGGGCTTTGGAGCCGTAGAGCCGAAGGTCGCGGATCCGCTCGCCGAACTCGGTCCGCACGTCGTCGCGGAACCACTCCACGGCGCGCCGGTCCTCGGGCGACAGGCGGGCCAGCACCTCGTCGGCGGAGATGTCGGCGACCACGGGCCGAGAATAGCCGGGCCGGTGTCGGCGGTGGCCCGGACAGGAGGTCGAGGTCGTGGCCGGGAGCCCGCGGCGCGGAGCCTGGCCGGCACGCGCGCCGCACCCGTAGCCTGTTCGTGGTCGGCAATCGTCGGGATCAGGATGGTGGATCATCGGCGCCGCGGAGTTCCGGATGCTCGGCGAGGTCGAGGTTCTCCTCGACGGTCGCCCGGTCGACATCGGCCACGCCCGCCAGCGCGCCGTCCTCGCGGCGCTCCTCGTCGACGTCAACCGGGTCGTCCCCGTGGACCGGCTGATCGACCGGGTGTGGGCCGACCGGCCGCCGTACCGGGCCCGCAACGCGCTCTCGGCCTACGTCTCGCGGCTGCGGCAGCGGCTGGCCGGCGCCACCGGGGTCCGGATCAGCCGCGGGCCAGGAGGCTACGCGCTCGCTGCCGACCCGCTGGCCGTGGACCTGCACGCCTTCCGGCACCTCGTCGACCGGGCCCGCACGACCGACGGGCCTGCGGGCGCCGCTGACTGCTATGCGCAGGCTCTCCGCCTCTGGCGGGGAACGGCGGTCGCCACGGCGGAGGGCCCGTGGTTCGACGACCTGCGGACGTCGCTGCACGCCGAGCTGCTCGCGGCCACGCTCGACCGCTACGACGCGGCGCTCGCCGCGGGCCGGCACGCGGACGTCCTCACCGAGCTGGCCGACACGACCCGGACGTACCCGCTGGACGAGCGGCTGGCCGGGCAGCTGATGCTCGCCCAGTACCGCAGCGGGCGGCAGACCGAGGCGTTCGCGACCTACGAGCGGATGCGGGAGCGGCTGCGCGACGAGCTGGGCGCCGACCCGGGCAGCGGGCTGCGCGACGTGCACCGGCAGATTCTTGCCGGCCAGGCGGCGCCGCCGCCGACGGCCGAGGCCGCCGCCCCACGGCCCGCGGCACCTCCGGAGACCGTTCTGCCTCGGCGGCCCACCAGCTTCGTCGGGCGGCGGGAGACGGTCGAGAGCGTCGCCGCCACGGTCGCGGACGGGCCGCTGCTGACCCTCACCGGCGTCGGTGGCGTCGGCAAGACCCGGCTCGCGCTGGAGGTGGCCGACCGGGTGCAGCCGCGGTTCCCCGACGGCGTCTGGCTGTGCGAGCTGGCGGCCGTGCAGGACCCCGCCGCGGTCGGCCACGCGGTGGCCGCGGCGCTGCGGGTGCAGCAGCGCAGCGGCCTCACGATCGACGACAGCATCGCCGACTACCTGCGCGGTCGGGAGGTGCTGCTCGTCCTCGACAACTGCGAGCACGTCCTGGACGCCGCCGCGGAGCTGGTCGACGCCCTCGTCCGGGGCTGCCCGAAGGTCACGGTGCTCGCGACGAGCCGCGAGCCGCTGGGCGTGGCCGGCGAGCGCGTCCTGCCGGTGGAGCCGCTGCCCGCCGCGGACGCCGCGGAGCTCTTCGGCGACCGTGCGGCGGCGCGCCGGCCCGGCTTCGACGTCGCGGCCGACGGGGCGGACGCCGTCGCGCAGATCTGCGACCGCCTCGACGGGCTGCCCCTGGCGATCGAGCTCGCCGCCGCCCGGATGCGGGTGATGAGTGCTGCCGAGGCGCTGCATCGGCTGGAGGCCGGCCGGTTCGTCGGCACCCCGGCACGCGGCGCGCCGGCACGCCACCAGAGCCTGTCCGCGGCGATCGACTGGTCCTACCGCCTGATGGCCGAGCCCGAGCGGGCGCTGTTCGCGCGGCTGTCGGTGTTCACCGGTGGCTTCGACCTGAACGGGGCCCACGGCGTCTGCGGTGACGGCGACGGGAGCACGGTCGACGACACGCTCGACCTGCTCACGGGCCTGGTCGACAAGTCGACGGTGACGGTCGTGGACACCGGTGCCGGTACCCGCTACCGGATCCTGGAGACCCTGCGCGACCACGGGCGGGAGCGGCTGCATGATGCCGGCGAGGACGTGGTGCTCGCCCGCCGGCACGCGGCGTACTTCGCCCGCCTCGGCGCCGAGGTCGCCCGCGGCCTGCACGGCCCCGACGAGCGGGCCTGGGTGGAGCGCGCCCTGCCCGACCACGACAACCTGCGTGCGGCCGTCGACGGGGCGGTCGCCGACGCCGACGCCGACCTGGCGCTGCGGCTGGTCACCTCGGTGTCGGAGCTGGTGCACCTGCGGATCGGCTACGAGCCGGCCGACTGGGCGCTGCGTGCGCTCGACCTGCTGGACGGGCCGCATCCGCTGGCGGCCGCGGCGCTCGGCATCGCGGCCCGGGGCGCCTGGAACCGGGGCGACCACGCGGAGGCGCGCACGCTCGCACGTCGGGCCGGCGGGCAGGTGCCGGACCGGGGCACCTGCCGGGTGGCGTACCCGGCAGACGTCCTGGTCGACGTCGCGCTTTCCGAGGGCGACGCCGCACCGGCGCTGCACCACTACCTCGCCGAGGTGAGCCGGGCCCGCCGGGAGGACGACCCGCTGCGGCTGGTCTGGTCGCTGCACTACGTGGCGGTGTGCCGGGCCGTGCTGCGTGCCCCGGAGCAGGGTGTCGCGGCCGCGACGGAGTCGGGGGGGGGGGGGGGGGGGCGCCCCCCCCCCCCCCCACAGGGGCGGGGGGGCGCAGCCGGGGGGGGGGGGGGGGGGATAAAACCGACCGCCCCCCCGCCGGGGCGGGTGTAAGCGACGGCCCCCC
>JBQTJE010000007.1:0-54470 GCA_052387455.1 Pseudonocardia sp. | reverse complement strand
CCCTTGATGCTGCCGGAGCGGTCGCCCGAACAGCATCAAGGGTCCACGGCGCGGTGGCGGTCGGCGCGTGTGGCGGTCGGCGCGTGTCACGGACGGCTACCTGTCGGCGATCCAGACGGTCTTGGCGTTGACGAACGACCGTGGGCCGTACGCGGCGAGCTCGCGGCCGTACCCGGAGTTCTTCGCGCCGCCGAAGGGCACCTCGGGCGTGGACTCGGTGAACTTGTTGATGTACATCATCCCGGTCTCCACCTCGACGACGAACCGCTCCTGCTCGGCGGGGTCGCCGGTCCAGGCGCTGCCGCCCAGGCCGAAGGGGGAGTCGTTGGCGATGCGGATCGCGTCGTCGGCGTCGCGGGCGCGGAACAGTAGCGCCACCGGCCCGAAGAACTCCTCGCGGTGCGCGGGCGAGCCCTCGGGGATGTCGGCGAGCGCCGTCGGCGGGTAGTAGAAGCCCGGGCCGGGCAGCGGCTTGCCGCCGGTGAGCAGCCGCGCTCCCGCGGCGACGCTGTCGCGCACCTGCTGGTCGATCGTCTCCACGGCGTCGGCGTTGACCAGCGGGCCCAGATCGGTGCTCTCGTCCATCGGGTCGCCGACCGTGAGCGCCTCCAGCTTCTCGACCATCCGCCGCTCGAACTCGTCGGCGATGTCGTCGTGCAGGATGAACCGCTTGGCGTTGACGCAGGACTGCCCGTTGTTCAGCACCCGCGAGCTCACCGCGCTCGTGACGGCGTCGTCCAGGTCGGCCGACGGCATCACGATGAACGCGTCCGACCCGCCCAGCTCCAGCACGCTCGGCTTGATCGTCCGGCCGGCGGTGGCCCCGACCGCCCGCCCGGCCGGCTCGCTGCCGGTGAGCGTCACCGCCCGCACGCGGTCGTCGCAGAGGATCTTCTCGATCGCCCCGGAGCCGACGAGCAGCGTCTGGAACACCCCGTCGGCGAACCCGGCCTCGCGGAGCACGTCCTCGATGGCGAGCGCCACCTGGGGCACGTTCGAGGCGTGCTTGAGCAGGCCGACGTTGCCCGCCATCAGCGCGGGGGCGGCGAAGCGGAACACCTGCCAGTACGGGAAGTTCCACGGCATGATCGCCAGCACCGGTCCCAGCGGCTCGTTGCGGGTGAACACCCGGGCGCCGGGCACGTCGTGCGGCACGTCGGCGAGCTGCTCCGCGCCGTGGTCGGCGTAGTAGCGGCAGCCCTTCACACACTTGCCGATCTCCGCGACGGCGGCGGCGAGCGTCTTGCCCATCTCCAGGGTCGCGATCCGGCCCAGCTCGTCGGCGCGCCGCTCCAGGACGTCGGCCGCGCGGCGCAGCAGCGTGGCCCGCTCGTCGTAGGAGGTGCGGCGGTAGGTCCGGAATGCGTCCGCGGCCCGTTGCAGCCGCTGCTCGATCTGCTCCTCGGTCAGCGCCTCGAAGGCGCGGATCTGCTCGCCGGTTGCCGGGTTCACGCTCACGATGGCCACGGTGGCATTTCTACCCGACCGGACCGCCGGGCAACCGTCAGGACCGCTCGGGCTGCCCGCCGGGCGGGTCCGTCACCGGGAGGGCCGCGACGCGGACCCGGGCGACCCGGCGGCGGTCCATCGCGGTGACGGTGAAACGGTGGCCCAGCGCCTCCACCGTGTCGTCCGGCGCGGGCACGCGGCGCAACCGGGCCTGGACGAACCCGGCGAGCGTCTCGTACGGGCCGTCCGGCAGGTGGATGCCGGTGCGCTCGGCGACGTCGTCGAGGTTGAGCAGGCCGTCGAGCTCGGTGGTGTCGCGCGGCCGGCCCGCCGGGTCGTACTCGTCCTCGATCTCCCCGACGAGCTCCTCCAGCAGGTCCTCCATCGTGACGATGCCGGCGGTGCCGCCGTACTCGTCCACGACGACGGCGAGGTGGGTGCGGTCGGCCCGCAGCTGCGACAGCGCCGAGAGCAGCGGCTTGCTCCCCGGCAGCATCGACACCGGCCGGGCGAGCCCGCCGACGGTGTCCGGCGGCTCGTCGATCGGCGCGGCCGTGCGCTCGCCTGCGGCGTCGACGAGGCCCTGGCTGCCGAGCACGGCGGTGAGCAGGTCGCGCACGTGCACGACACCCACGACGTCGTCGACGGTGTCGCGGATCACCGGGTAGCGCGAGTGCGGTCGGGCGAGCACGAAGCGGGCCGCCTCGACCAGCGGCATGGCGGCGTCGAGGAACTCCACCTCGGTGCGGGGGATGAGCACCGCGGAGAGCTGGCGGTCCGCGGCACCGAAAACGTCGCCGAGCACGCGGCGCTCCTCCGCGCCGAGGTCGCCGTGGCCGGCGACGAGGTCGCGCAGCTCCTCCTCCGACACCTCGTCGCCGCCGCCCTTCGGGTCCAGCCCCAGCAGCCGCACGACCACGTTCGTCGACCTCGTGAGCAGCCACACCGCCGGGGTGCTGATCCGGGCGACCCGGTCCAGCACGGGCGCGATCACCATCGCGACGCTCTCGGCCTTCTGCAGCGCCAGCCGCTGGGGCACCAGCTCGCCCAGCACCAGCGACAGGTAGGACACGAACGCCGTGACCGCGATGAACGCGACCGTGGTGGCCACCCCGGCCGGTACTCCCCAGCCGGTGAGCACGCCGGCGAACGGCTCGGTGAGCGTCGACCCGCCGTAGGCGGCGGAGAAGAAGCCCGCGACCGTGACGCCGATCTGCACCGCGGCCAGGAACCGGGTGGAGTCGGTGCGCAGCGCCGCAACCCGCGCGCCGCGCCGACCGGTGGCGGCGAGCCGCTCCACCTGGGAGTCGCGCAGGGACACGACCGCCAGCTCGGAGGCCGCGAAGAAGCCCCCGATCAGTACGAACGCCACCACCAGGGCGAGGTTGAACACGACGCCGTCCATGCACCCAGCCTCCCCGGGCCGATCCGCGTGCCGCCCGGCGGGTGGACGACGAACGGGCGGTGAGTCCAATAGGTTGGGCCGAACGTGCCGCTCGTGCGGCCCCTTCGACGCACCGGGACCACCTTCGTGAGCACTTCGGACAACGGATCGAGCGGCGGCGGCTCGGGCGGCTCGGGCGACGGCCCGGGCGGTGCGGCGCTCGTGCTCGTCGACGCCGCCACCGACGTCGAGCGCGCGCTCCTGCAGGGCTGGGTCCGCGACCGCGGGGAGCCCGCCGCCGCGGTGCTCCCGGTGTACGGCCCGGCACTGGCCGGCCCGCTCGACGCCGCGGACCCGGCCGCCCCCGTCGTCGCCGTGCGGGTGGCGTGGCTGCCGCGCGAGCGCAACGGGCAGCGCCGGTGGCGGGCGTCGGACCTGGTGTCGCTGGTCAACCCGTGGCGCCCGCCCGCCCATGCCCAGGCGCGCATCGCCCGGCGCGAGCCCGACCGGGCCGCGGTGGTGGTGGCCGAACCCGCCACCGTCACCGCCCTGCGTGAGCGGTTCGGCGGCGGCTCGCCCGCCGCGGACCCGGGGTTCGGCGAGTTCGTCGCCCGGCAGGCGCGGCTCGCGCTCGACCGGGCCGAGCGCGTGCTGATCGGCAGCCGCTACAAGGTGCCCAGGCGGATCGTCGAGGACCTGAGCGCGGCGCCGGCGTTCCGGGAGGGCGTGGCGGCGCTGGCGACGCGGCTGGACCGGCCGGTCGCCGAGGTGGCGCAGGACGTCACGGCGAGCCTCGACGGGCTGGTGGCGTCGATGAGCCCGGTCGCGGTGGACGTGCTCACCGGCGTGCTGCGCCCGCTGCACGCGCGGGCGTGGCGGGTCGACGTCGACACCACCGGCCTCGACGAGCTGCGCGCGCTCAACCGCCGCCACCCGCTGGTGTTCCTGCCCAGCCACCGCTCCTACGCCGACCCGCTGCTGCTCGCCGACGTCCTCGCCGAGCACGACTTCCCCCGCAACCACGTACTGGGCGGGGACAACCTGCGGTTCTGGCCGGTCGGGCCGCTCGCCAAGCGCGCCGGGATCGTGTTCATCCGGCGCAGCTTCGGCGACGACGAGGTGTACAAGTTCGCCGTCCGCGAGTACTTCGGCTTCCTGCTCGCCAAGCGGTTCAACCTGGAGTGGTACATGGAGGGCGGTCGGTCGCGCACCGGCAAGCTCCGCCCGCCGCGCTACGGGCTGCTCGCCAACGTCGCCGAGGCACTGGAGCGCGACCGCGCCGAGGACGCCTACCTGGTACCGGTCTCCATCGCCTACGACCAGCTCCGCGAGGTGGCGGCGATGGCCGCCGAGCAGCGCGGGGCGGCGAAGAAGGGCGAGGGCCTGTCGTGGCTGGCCTCCTACGCCAGGGCGCAGCTCGCGCAGGTCGGCACCGCGCACGTCCGGTTCGGCACGCCGATCTCCCTGCGGGGTGCACTGGCCGCGGCCGAGCCGGGACCGGACGGGCGCCGGCTCGCGCTGCAGAAGGCGGCGTTCGAGGTGGCGGTCGGGATCAACGCCGTCACCCCCGTGGTCGCGACGTCGCTGGTGACGCTCACGCTGCTCGGGGTCCGCGACCGGGCGCTGACGCTGGCGCAGCTCGCCACGGTGCTGCGGCCGGTGCGCGACTACGTGCTCGACCGGGGCCTGCCGCACGCCACGGAGCCGCTGGACAGCGAGGCCGGGCTGCGCCGGGTGCTCGCCGAGCTGACCGCGGAGAAGGTGGTCACGACGTTCGCCGCGGGTGACGAGCCGGTGTTCGCCATCGAGCGCGGCCAGCACCTGGTGGCCGCCTTCTACCGCAACAGTGCGGTCCACCACTTCGTCAACCGGGCGATCGCCGAGCTGATGCTGCTGTGCTCGCCCGGCGAGCGGTGGGCCGAGGCGGCCCGGCTGCGCGACCTGCTGAAGTTCGAGTTCTTCTTCCCCGATCGCGCCACCTACCACGACCAGCTCACCGAGGAGCTGGCCCGCCTGGGGGCCGGCGACAGCGGGCCGGACGGGCGCGTGCTGCTGGAGAAGGCCGGGTTCCGCATCGCGCACCGCGTGCTGCGCTCGTTCCTCGACGCGCAGCTCGTGGTCGCCCGGCGGCTCGCCGGCCGGCCCGGCGAGGTGGTCGAGAAGGAGTTCCTCGACGGCTGCACCGGGCTCGGGCAGCAACTGCTGCTGCAGGGCAGGCTGCACGGGCCGGAGTCGCTGTCGCGCGAGCTGTTCGCCTCGGCGCTCAAGCTGGCGGCGAACCTCGACCTGACCGGCGCGGACCCCGCAGGCGACGGGGATCTGGCCGCGCGTCGCACGGCCTTCGCCGAGCAGGTGGGCGACGTGGTGGCCCGGCTGGTGACGATCGACGAGATCGACGCGGCGACACGACAGGAGGCGGCGGGTGTCGAGCCATGACGGTGCGCTCTGGACCGAGCAGCAACTGATCGACGACGTGGAGGCGGGCCCGCGGGGCCCGGAGATCGGCGCGTTCTTCGACTTCGACGGCACCCTGATCGACGGGTACTCGCTCGGCGCCTTCGCCCGCCACCACGTGCGGTCGGGCCACGTCACCCCCGCGGATCTGGGCCGGATGCTGCTCATCGGTCTGCGCGGGGTGACCAGCGAGGCCGACTTCGAGCAGTTCTTCCTGCTGGGCATGCGGTCCTGGGCCGGGCGCAGCGAGGACGAATTGTCCGAGCTGGGGGAGCGGCTGTTCGTGCAGGGCGTGGCGGGCTCGCTCTACCCGGAGGCGTGGCGACTGGTGGAGGCGCACCGCCGGGCCGGGCACACCGTCGTGCTGGCGTCGTCGGCCACCCGGTTCCAGGTGGAGCCTGCGGCGCGGGCGATGGGCGTGGAGCACGTGCTCGTCACGCCGGTGGGTTTCGAGAACGGGGTGTGTACCGGCCGCCCGGGCGGGCCGCCGCTGTGGCGGGCGGGGAAGGCGGCGGCGGTGCGCGCGTTCGCCCCCGAGCACGGGATCGACCTCGACCGCAGCTACGCCTACTCCAACGGCGACGAGGACGAGCCGTTCCTGTCCGTGGTCGGCCGACCGCGCGCGCTCAACCCGGGCCGCGGGCTCGCCGTCACCGCGCAGGCCAACGGTTGGCCGGTCGCCCGGTTCCGCTCCCGCGGGCGCTCCGGGGTCACCGACGTGGTCCGCACCGCCGCGGGGGTGGGTGGGCTGCTCGGCGGGTTCGGCGCCGGCCTGCTCGCCGGCGCGATCACCGGCTCGCGGCGCGACGGCATCGACCTGGGCATCACCCTCGGCGGGGAGCTGGGTGCCGCGCTCGCGGGGGTGCGACTGGACGTCCAGGGCGCCGAGCACCTCGCCACCCGGCCCGCGGTGGTCGTGTTCAACCACCAGAGCCAGCTCGACGTCCTGGTGCTGGCCAAGCTGCTGCGCGGCGGCTTCACCGGCGTCGCGAAGAAAGAGGCGGCCGCGATGCCCGGGTTCGGGCTCGCGTTCCGGCTGATGGACGTCGCGTTCGTCGACCGCGCGGACGGCGTCAAGGCACGCAAGGCGCTCGAACCGGCGGTGGCGCGACTGCGCGAGGGGATCTCCCTGGTCATCGCGCCCGAGGGCACCCGGTCGGCGACGCCGGCGCTGGGGCCGTTCAAGAAGGGCGCGTTCCACGTCGCGATGCAGGCGGGCGTGCCGATCCTGCCGGTGGTGATCCGCAACGCGGGCGAGCTGATGTGGCGCGGGGCGTCGACGATCCGGTCGGGCATCGTGCAGGTGCGGGTGCTGGCGCCGATCCCGACCGGGGACTGGACCGTCGCGACGCTGGACGAGCATGTCGCGGACGTGCGGGGGCGGTTCGTGAAGGTGCTGGGTGACTGGCGCCCCGAGGTCCACGAGGTGCAGGTCTCGACGGGGCCCGCGGGCCCCGTGCCCGCGGCGCCGCTGGAGTGGGGCGCCGAGCCGGAGATGAACCCGCTGGAGACGGCGATGTGGCGGGCCGAGCGGGCCGATCCGCGGCTGCGGGCCAACGTCACGCTGCTGGAGATGCTCGACGCGCCGCCGGACTGGGAGCGGTTCCGGGCCGCGCACGAGTGGGCCTCGCGGATGGTGTCGCGGATGCGCCAGCGGGTGGTGGAGCCCGCGCTGGGGATCGGCGCGCCCGCGTGGGTCACCGTCGGCGCGATCGACCTGGACGCGCACGTGCAGCGCGCGACGTTGTCCGCGCCGGGGTCGCACCGGCAACTGCTCGACGCGGTGGCGGTCTTCGCCGAGGAACCGCTGGACCGCGACCGTCCCCTGTGGCGGGTGCTGCTCGTCGACGGCCTCGCGGGCGGCGGCGCGGCCTACGCCGTGACCGTCCACCACAGCGCCACCGACGGGCTCGGTGCGCTGCAGCTCATCGGGCGGCTGCACCGCCGCGCGCCCGACCCCGATCCTGCCCGACCCGAGCCCGCGGCCCCCGTGCCCGGCTTCGCGGTGCCGGCGGACCTGCTCACCGGGCAGGTCGGGCGCACCGTCCGGGCGGCGCCGGGGGAGGCGCTGCGCCGCGGGCTGGGCGCGCTCGGCAGGCCGTGGGAGACCGCGGCGTACGCGGTGGACACGGCGCGGTCGCTGGGCCGCACCACGGCCCCGGCGGCAGGCTCGCCGCTGCTGGCCCCGCGTGGCGGCGGCTGGCGCTTCGACGTGCTCGACGTGCCGCTGGCCGGGCTCAAGGCGGGCGCGAAGGCCGCGGGCGGTTCGGTGAACGACGGCCTGCTCGCCGCCGTGCTCGGCGGGTTCCGCCGCTACCACGAGCATCTCGGCGCCGAGCTGGGCGCGCTGCCGATCGGCATCCCGATCAGCCTGCGCCGCGAGGACGACCCGCAGGGGGGCAACCGGTTCACCGGCGCACGGCTCGCGGTGTCGATGGCCGAGAAGGACCCCGCGGCCCGGGTGCGCACGGTGCGGGAGTTCGTGCTGGGCGCCCGCGCGGAGACCGCGGCCGACGTCGTCGGGCTGCTCACCCCGGTGCTCGGCTGGCTGCCCGCGCCGGTGGTCGGCGCGGTGTCGGGGCGGCTGTCCTCGGCCAACGACGTGCAGGTCTCCAACCTGCCGGGCCTGCCCCACGACGTGTACATGGCGGGCTCGCGGATCACCCACATGTACCCGTTCGGGCCACTGCCCGGCTGCGCGGTGATGATCACGCTGCTCTCGCACGCCGGGACGGCGTGCCTCGGGATCAACAGCGACCGGGCCGCCGTGACCGAGCCGGACGTGCTGGTGGAGTGCCTCGTCGAGGGGCTCGCCGAGGTGGCCGCGCTGGCCCCGGCATGACGCGCGCGCTGCCGCTGGACGGGATCGTGGTCGTGTCGTGCGAGCAGGCGGTCGCCGCGCCGTTCGCGACGCGACAGCTCGCCGACCTCGGCGCCCGGGTGATCAAGATCGAGCGGCCGGACGGCGGGGACTTCGCCCGCGGCTACGACACCACCGTGGAGGGCCTGTCCAGCCACTTCGTCTGGCTCAACCGCTCCAAGGAGAGCCTGGCGCTGGACCTGAAGATCGACGTCGACGTCGTGTTCCGGCTACTGGAACGGGTGGACGTCTTCGTGCAGAACTTCGCGCCGGGCGCGGCGGAACGCCTGGGCCTGGGCGCCGACGCGCTGCGCGCGCGCTTCCCCCGGCTCATCACCTGCTCGATCTCGGGCTACGGGCCGTCCGGGCCCTACCGCGACGCGAAGGCCTACGACCTGCTCATCCAGGCCGAGGCCGGGCTCGTGGCCGTCACCGGGACGGCGGAGGAGCCGGCCAAGGCGGGCATCCCGGCCGCGGACATCGGCGCGGGCATGTACGCCTTCGCCGGCATCCTCGCCGCCCTCTACGACCGCGAGCGCACCGGCGCGGGCACGCACCTGGAGATCAGCCTGTTCGACGCGCTCGTGGAGTGGATGGGCTACCCCCTCTACTACACCGGCTACGGCGGCACCCCGCCCCCGCGCACCGGCACCAGCCACGCGGCCATCGCCCCGTACGGCACGTTCTGCGCCGGGGACGGCACGGAGGTGGTGCTGTCGATCCAGAACGAGCGGGAATGGGCGGCGTTCTGCGAGCGGGTGCTCGGGCGCCCCGAGGTCGCCACCGACCCGCGCTTCGACACCGGCGCGGACCGGGTCGCGCACCGGTCCGCGCTGCACGCCGAGATCGACGCGGTGCTGGGCACGCTCACCGGCGCCGAGCTGGTCGCGCGCCTGTCGGCGGCGAACATCGCGCACGCCCGGCGCCGCGAGGTGGCCGAGGTGCTGGAGCATCCGCAGCTCGACGGCCGGTGGACCTCGGTCGGTTCGCCCGCCGGTCCGCTGCGGGCGCTGCCGCCGCCGATCGGGTTCCCCGGCCGGCCCGCACGGATGGACCCGGTCCCGGCGCTGGGCGAGCACACCGAGGCGATCCTGCGCTCCCTCGACGAATCGCGGCGCTGACCGCAGCCGGGCCGGGGACCGTCCGGCGGACCTACCCTGGCGCGATGGACCCTGGCGCCACGGACCCCGACCGGCTCGCGCGGCGCGTGTGGGCGTTGTTCACCCCGTACCGCAGGACGCTGGTGGTCATCGTCGTCGCCGTGCTGGTGAGCAGCGGGCTGGGCATCATCACCCCGTTCCTCACCCAGGCCGCGTTCGACCGGGCGCTGTTCCCGCTGGACGGCTCACCGGTGGACGTCGCGCTGCTCGCGTGGCTGGTCGGCGGCATGGTGGTGGTGCCGGTCGTCGCGGCGCTCGTCGGGGTGTACCAGACCTACCAGACGACGCTGCTGGGCAACCGCGTGATGGCCGACCTGCGCGGGCGGTTGTTCGCCCACCTCCAGCGCATGGACCTGGCGTTCTTCACCGCCACCCGCACCGGCGCGATCCAGTCCCGGCTGGCCAACGACGTCGGCGGCGTGCAGTCGGTGCTCTCGGAGACCGCGAGCTCGATCCTGGGCAACGTCGTGACCGTGCTCGCCGCCCTGGTCGCGATGCTGATCCTCTCCTGGCAGCTCACGATCGTCGCGGTGGCGCTGATGCCGCTGTTCGTGCTGCTCCAGGTGCGCGTGGGTCGGGTCCGGCGGAAGATCGCGGGACGCACCCAGGAGTCGCTCTCGGACATGACGGCGATCACCGAGGAGTCGCTGTCGGTGTCCGGGGTGCTGCTGGCGAAGGTGTTCAACCGGCAGGCCTACGAGGTGGAGCGCTACCGCGCCGAGAACGTCAAGCAGGTCGACCTACAGGTGCGCCAGGCGATGACCGGCCAGTCGTTCTTCGCGGTGGTGATGACGTTCATGCAGGTCACTCCCGCGCTGGTGTACCTCGCCGCGGGCCTGCTGATCGCGGCCGGCACCGGGCTCAGCGCCGGCACGATCGTCGCGTTCACCACGCTGCAGGGCCGGCTGATGTTCCCGACGGTGAACCTGCTGCGCGTCGGGCTGGACGTGCAGACCTCGCTCGCGCTGTTCGCGCGGATCTTCGAGTACCTCGACCTCAAGCCGCGGATCGTGGACGCACCGGGTGCGCGCGTCCTCCCGTCGAGCGCGGCGGCCGGGCGGGTGGAGCTCGACGGCGTGTGGTTCGCCTACCCCGCGGGCGAGCCGGACGCGAACGGCGCGTCGCGACCGTGGGCGGTGCGGGACGTGTCGTTCGCGGTCGAGCCGGGGCAGCTCGCCGCGATCGTCGGGCCGAGCGGCTCGGGCAAGACCACGCTGTCCTACCTGGTCCCGCGGCTCTACGACGTCGACCGCGGGCGCGTGCTGATCGACGGCCAGGACGTCCGGGAGCTGACGCAGGCCTCGGTCGCCGACGCGATCGGCATGGTCACCCAGGACACCTACCTGCTGCACTCCACGGTGGCTGCCAACCTGCGCTACGCCAAGCCCGATGCCACCGACGCCGAGGTGGAGGTCGCGGCGCGCGCGGCCAACATCCACGACCGGATCATGTCGTTCGCCGACGGCTACGACACCGTGGTCGGCGAGCGCGGCTACCGGCTCTCCGGCGGGGAGAAGCAGCGATTGGCGATCGCGCGGGTGCTGCTGTCCGACCCGCGCATCCTTATCCTCGACGAGGCCACCTCGGCCCTGGACACGACCAGCGAGCGGCTCGTCCAGCAGGCCCTGGAGAACGCCACCCGGGCCCGGACGACGATCGCGATCGCGCACCGCCTCTCGACCGTCCTGGGTGCGGACGTCATCCTGGCCGTCGACGCCGGGCAGGTGGTGGAACGGGGCACGCACGCCGAGCTCCTCGCGCTCGACGGGCTGTACGCGCGGCTCTACACCGAGCAGTTCGCCGGCGGCGCCGTCGAGGCACGGTGCTCCGACGGCGTGCTGTTCCGCGACGGGACGGCGGTCCTGACCCGGCAGTGAACGTCGGGATCGTGCGATAGGCGTCGTTCCCGCGGCGCTGAACGCACGACCTCGCGGATCTAGGGAACCGTTGCGGCGACGGGTTCGTCGATGTCGCTGTGATCGATCTTGCAGGGCCGTTTCGAGGGTCGGCGGCCGTCGCGGCCGGGCTGGTCACCAAGGGTGTCCTGCGCGGTTCGCGGTTCCGCAGGCTGTACCCGGACGTGTACGTCCCTGCCGGGTCCGACGTCGATCTCGCGCTCCGCGGCCGCGCGGGGTACCTGCTGGCCGCCGGCCACGGCGCCGTCGGCGGCTACGCGGCGGCCGAGCTGCTGGACGCGTCGTGCGGGCCGGCCGAGGCGCCCGTCGAGATCGTGGTCGGGAACCGCCACCAGCGTCGCGGCGTGCCAGGGGTCGTGGTCCGGCGCCACGAGCTCACGCCGGACGACCTCACCACAGTCGGCGGGGTGACCGTCACGACACCCGTGCGCACCGCCTTCGACCTCGCTCGATGGGCCGCGACGCGCACCGAGAAGGTGGTGGCGGTCGACGCGCTCTCGAACCGCCACGGCTTCGGACGCGACGAGGTGATGGAGGTGAAGTACCGCAACCTCGGCGCGCACGGCAGCCGCTGCCTGCCCCACGTCCTCCGGCTCGCCGATCCCCGCGCGCAGTCGCCGATGGAGTCCCGCGTCCGGATGGCGCTGCACGACGGGGGCCTCCCCGCGCCGGCTGTCCAGCATCCGGTTCCGGTCGGCCACCGCCACTACTACCTCGACCTCGCGTACCCGCAGGTCCTGCTCGCGATCGAGTACGACGGCGAGCTGCACCGTTCGCAGCGGCGTGCCCACCGGGACCTGCTTCGCGAGGCGGCGCTGGTCGCACTCGGGTGGACCGTCCTCCGGTTCGACGCGTACGTGGTGATGCGCCGCCCCGACGCCCTGGCGGCGCAGGTCGCCACCGAGCTCGTTCGCCGTGGTCTCCGGTGGTGATCGCCCGGATCGTGCAATCCGCGTCGTTCCCACCGCGCGGGGCACACGATCTCGCGGATCGTCACCACGAGGTCGGGGTGTAGTCCTTCAGGAAGCAGGCGTGGAGGTCCTCGCCGGCTTCGCCGCGGACGATGGGGTCGTAGACCCGAGCGGCGCCGTCGACCAGGTCCAGCGGGGCGTGGAAGCCCTCGTCGGCCAGGCGCAGCTTGGTGGGATGCGGGCGCTCGTCGGTGATCCAGCCGGTGTCCACGGCGGTCATGAGGATGCCGTCGGTGGCCAGCATCTCCCCGGCGCTGGTGCGGGTGAGCATGTTCAGCGCCGCCTTGGCCATGTTCGTGTGCGGGTGGCCGGGGCCCTTGTAGGCGCGCGCGAACTGGCCCTCCATCGCCGAGACGTTCACGACGTACGTGCGGCGAGCAGGCGACGCGGCCAGCGCCGCGCGCAGCCTGCTGATCAGGATGAACGGTGCGGTCTGGTTGCACAGCTGCACCTCGAGCAGCTCCAGCGGGTCGACCTGGTCGACCGTGCGCGTCCAGCTGTTCACCGCCGCGGTGTCTGGCAGCAGGCCGCCCGCGTCGACGGCCGTGCCCGCGGCGACGCGCTCCGGTGACGCGCTGCGGGCGGCCAGGGCGAGCGCGGTGACCGCGTGCTGCGAGGTGTGCGGCGTGCCGTGCGGACTGGAGCGGGGCGCGGCGGGGTGGCCCAGCCCGGCGGCGAGCGCGGCCGGGTGGGCGTCGCTCAGGTGGTCGAACGAGATAACCTCCGCGACGGCGCCGGACGGCAGCGGGGCGCGCTCGGCCGCCACCAGGGCCGCGTAGGAGCCCGCCGCGCGGCGTACCGTCTGCGCGGCGTTGTTGACCAGCACGTCGAGCGGACCCTGCTCGGCCACCGCGTCGGCGAGCGAGACGACCTGCGCCGGGTCGCGCAGGTCCACCCCGACCACCCGCAGCCGGTGCAGCCAGTCGCCGCTGTCGGGCATCTGCGCGAAGCGCCGCACGGCGTCGTTCGGGAACCGGGTGGTGACGGTGGTGTGCGCGCCGTCGCGCAGCAGCCGCAGCGCGATGTACATCCCGATCTTCGCCCGGCCGCCGGTGAGCAGCGCGCGCCGCCCCCGCAGGTCCGTGCGGGCATCGCGCTTGCGGCGGTTCAGCGCCGCGCACGGCGGGCAGAGCTGGTGGTAGAACGCGTCGACCACGTGGTACCGGTCCTTGCACGTGTAGCAGGCCCGCGACCGCAGCAGCCTGCCCGCCGTGGCGCCGCTCGCGGTGGAGACCAGCGGCAGGCCCTGGGTCTCGTCGTCGATCCGGCCCGGCGCCCCGGTGGCGGTGGCGGCGGTGACCGCGCCGTCCGCGGCCGCGACCGCGTCGCGGCGCTCCGCTCGGCGGCGCAGCTTCACCGACTTGTAGATGCCGGCCGTGGCCCGGCGCACCGCCACCGCGTCGGGAGGCTCGACGGGCAGGCCGTCGAGGTCGGCGAGCACCCGCAGGCAGGTGCGCAGGTCGTCGGGGTCGATGCCGGGCACCGCGAGGACTCTACGGGCGCGGCCCGCGCAGCGACCGGCGGACCGGGCGGCGTCCGGCAGCCGCTCACCGGACCCCCCGATATTCACTTTCCGGTGTGGCCCGGCGGGGCCACGGTGGGTGGTACCGGCCCGCACGGGGCGGGCCGAGGGGGAGGCGTCATGTTCGTACGCATCACCACCATCCAGGGATCTCCGCAGAAGACCGACGCGGCCGTCGAGTTCGTCGAGACGACGGGACGGCCGCTGCTGGAGGCGTCCACCGGCAACCGGGGGATCGGCGTCCTGGTCGACGACGAGGCGGGCCGCACCCTCGTCGCGTCGTACTGGGACACGGCCGCCGCCCGGCTCGAGTCCGAGAGCGCGCTGGCCGGCCGGCGCGGTCAGGCGGCCGCGGTCGCGGGCGGCGACGTCACGGTCGAGAACTACGAGGTCGTGGTGGCCCAGCGGCTCGCGATGCCGCCTGCCGGCGCACCGGCGCGGTTGCTGCGCGCGCAGGGCGAGCCGGGGCCGGAGACCGACGAGCTCATTGCGTTCTACCGTTCCGAGGCGCTGCCGCTGATCACCGGGCTCGCCGGGCTGTGCAGCGTCCAGCTGCTGGTCGACCGCGAGTCCGGCCGGGCCATCTCGGCGACGGCCTGGGCCGACGAGGCCGCGCTCGCCGCCGCGCAGGACGCGCTCGCCGCCGCGGCGGCGAAGTTCGTCGAACGGTTCGGCGACCGGATCACCGGCGTCGAGAAGTACACCGTCGTCAGCACCACCCTGCAGATGTCCTGAGCCGCGCCCTGACCGGGAGTCGCGGTCGGCTCCCGGTCACGGGCGGACGGTCCGGGGTGCGTCGGGCAGCGGGTGGCGCAGCGTCGGGCGGCCCGCCGCCCAACCGTCGAGCAGGACGTCCGCGAGCCGGTCGGCCAGCAGCGTGCTCGCCCGGATGCCGAACACGACGTCGGCCGCCAGCTCCGGCTCCGCGGCCAGCAACGGTGCGAGTACGCCGAGGCGCACCTGCTGCTCGTGCACGGCGTCGGCGACGACGTGCTCGGCGTAGAACTCCACCGCGGCGGGCGGGCAGCCCAGCCGGTGCATCGCCCGCACCAGCCGCTCCGAGCCGGGCGAGGACGTCAGCTCGACCAGCGCGAACTGCCCCACCAGCGCCCCCCGCAGTCCCCGGCGCAGACCACACAGCGACATCAGGTTGACCTCCGCCAGCGTCGCGGCCGGGGCGGCGTCGAGGTAGGCACCGTAGGCGCTGTCGAGGTCGAGCGCATCCATCATCGCGGCGAACAGCCGCGCGTGCATGCGGTCGGGGTCGCCGCCGCCGTACTCGTCGTGCTCGATCCCCACCAGCGCCGCCTTCGCCGGGCCGGCCAGCCGCGGGATCACCCACGCCTGCGGATCGGCCTCCTTGAGGTGGTAGAGCGAGCGGTGCGCGACGTACTCGCGCAGCTGCCACAGCTCGCCGCGACGGCGCAGGTGGTGCGACACCCCGCGGACCTCGCCCGCCGGCTCGACGAGCAGCGCCTCGACGGCCGCGTCGACGTCGTCGTCCGCCGGGACCTCGGCACGCAGGGCGTCGAGGAACCGGCGCTCCATCGCCACCCGCAGCCCGAACAGCGCCACGTCCCACTCGCGCTCGTCGGCCACCCCGGCGAAGCCGCGGTAGTGCAGCTCGTAGCAGCAGTACAGCGCGAGCTGGAGGTCGTCTCCGTAGGGGTCGGCGGCGGCGGCGTCGGCGTCGGGGATGTCCGGCTCCTCGCGGAGCAGCGCGAGTACGGCGGCCGAGAGCGGCCCGCGGGGATGCGGCAGGGCGGGGGCCTCAGCGCGCGGCGGGAATGTCCTGCTGAGCACGTTCCTCCTCCCGCACGCGCCGGCGGTGGCTGGTGTCGCAGAACGGCTGCCGCTTGCTGCGCCGGCACACGCACAGCGCCGTGACGGGGCGGTCGGAGCGCACGCGGGTGCCGTCGGGCAGCACCACCTCCACCGGGCCGGAGACGAGCACCGGCCCGTCGTCGGTGACGACCACCTGGCGGGCCTGCTCAGCCATGGTGGGCCCCGACGACGACCAGCTCCTCGAGGCGCGTCCCGGGGGCGATGAGCCCGCGCGCCTCCAGCATCGCGGCGCGGGCGCGCATCACCGGCCCGAACGGCACCGTCGCCCTGGCCAGCACGCGGGCCACCAGCCCGGCCCGCTCCAGCGCCGCGAGGGTGAGCGCGGTGCCGCATACCGCCGAATGAACCATCAACAGATCCCCGTCCGGACTCAGCATCGCGGGCGCGCCCGCGCAGATGCGGTCGAGCAGCGCCCGGCCGTCCTCGCCAGCGTCCCAGCAGCGGGCCTTGCGGTGTCGCGGCAGGACCGCGGTCGCCGCGGGCACGTACGGCGGGTTGGCGACGACCAGGTCGAAGCGGCGCCCGCCGACCGGCGCGAACAGGTCGCCGCGCCGCACGGTGACCGGTGCCCGCTGCAGCCTGCTGTTGAGCCAGGTCGCGGCGACCGAGCGCAACGACAGGTCCACGGCCGTCACGGTCCGGGCCCCGGATCGGGCCGCGGCGAGTGCCAGCGCCCCGCTCCCGGTCCCCACGTCGAGGACGTCGCGGTCGAGGGCGAAGCCGCCCCGGCTCATGACGTCGGTCAGGATCTCGGTGTCGCTCTCGGCCCGGTACACCCCGGGCGGGCGCAGCAGCATCACGGCCGGGAGGTTCCCCGGCCGTGATGGGTCAAACGTCCACCTGCGATGGTCAGCTCACCCCGGCCGCGTCCTTGGCCAGCGCGGCGAACCGGGTCTGCGCCGCGGAGACGACGCCGGAGCGGTTCTTGTGCGCCTCCTCGAAGGCGATCACCGCGTTGATGTCGTCGGGGTCGGTCAGCTCGCGGACGGCCGCGATGGCGTCGGGCGCGTTCATCTCCTCGTAGCCGGTGATCGGCAGCTCGGCGGCGGTCAACGCGCCGAGGTCGCGACGGGTGGCGTGCACGGCGTCGGCGGTGCGACCGGCGTTCTCCCGCTCGGCGACCTGCTCGGCGCGCTCCAGTGCCGCGTCCCGGCCGGTGGTGGCGACGTCGGCCGCGTCGTGGCCCAGCCGCTGCGCGGCGGCGGCCGCCTCCTCGGCGCCCTCGCGGAGCTGCTCGCCGGTGCGCACGGCCCGGTCGCGCACGTCACCGGCGGTGTCGAGCGCGAGGTCGCGGGCCTTGGCACCGGCGCCCGAGATCGTGTGCGCGGCGCGGTTCACCCGCTCGACCGCAAACCGGGCCGGTCCCGACACGGCCTTGCCGACGCCGGCGGCGAACCGCTGGACCGGTGTGGCCTGCAGGGCGGCCGGACCACCGAGGGCGTCCTCGGCCAGCACCGTGGTGATCCAGTCGACGGTCGCCGAGTGCGCGTCGACGAGCTCGTCCGCGAGCTTCTCGATGCCCGGCCGCTTCGCCTGCGCGGCCAGCACCGTCGCGTACCGGGCCCGGTCGCGGAGCTGGTGTTCCAGGGCGAGGTCGCCCAGCAGCGCCTCGTCGATCGGCTGCACCTGCTCGGCGGCCGCCTTCGCGAACGCCAGCAACCGGCCCAGCGCCGGGGTGACGACGTCGGGGACGGCGCCGAGCTCGTCGAGGGCGGACGCGATGCGGTGCCGGCGGCGATCGGCGTTCGCGGCGTTGCGCCGCAGCTCGCGACGAACGGCTTCGGTGCGGGCCTGCGCGACCCGGACCCGCGCGATCTGCGCCTCGGTCCCGGTGAGCTGTTCGAGGGCGCGGAGCTGATGGATCAGGGTGGAGTTCGTCATGCACGTCGGGTGCCCGGGTCGGACCCCGTGCACGCCTCGGGAGCGGTGTGACCTACCACGCGATACCGACATTTCGCCCTCGCGGCCCGTCGAGTTCGCCGACCTGTCCACCTCCTGCCCGGTTGTCCACAGTTGGGCAGGTCGCCCTGGTGTGGTGCCCGGCTGCGCCGGAAGCATCGAGCCCGTGGCGATGCGGTGGGGGTTCGGTCCGGGGGCGTTGGAGCTGGGGGCGTGCGAGGTGGGGGCGTTCGGTCCGGGGGCGCTGTGGGGGGCGGTCGGGTTCGCGGCGCTGGGCGTGCTCGCGGGCGCCGGGGCGCGGATCGTGGTCGGGCGGTTGCGCCGGGGCGTCCGCGTCGGGCCGCCGTGGTGCGAGCTGGCGGTCGGCCTCACCTGGGCGGTCGCCGGCGGTGCGTGGGCGGCCGGCGCCCTCGCGGGGGAGTGGCTGCCGGTGCTGCTCGGGCTGGGCTGGGTGGGCGTCGCGCTGGCCGCGGTCGACGTGGTGCGCAGGCGACTGCCCGACGCGCTCACCCTGCCCGCGCTGCCGCTGGTGCTGGTCCTGCTCGTCCCGCTCGGGGCGGGCGCCGTGCTGCGCGGCGCGGCGGGGGCGGCGATCGCGGTCGGGGCGCACGCCGCGGTCCGCTGGTGGTCGCCGCGTGCCCTCGGCGGTGGCGACGTCAAGCTCGCGGGTTCGCTCGGGGCGGTTCTGGCGGCGGGGTCGTGGATGGCGCTCGCCCTGGCGGCGGTGCTGGCGGCGGTGCTCACCGCCGGCGTGGCGCTCGCCTGCCTGCTCGGCGGGCGCGTCGCGCGCGGCGACGCCGTGGCGCACGGGCCGTCGATGCTGCTGGCGACGTGGCTGGTCACGCTGGCTACCGCGATGGCGGCGATAGGCTGACCGGCCGGTGGCGGGTGAAAGGATGTGGACGTGCTGCGCTGGATCACTGCCGGGGAGTCCCACGGTCCGGCCCTGGTGGCCGTGCTGGAGGGCATGGTCGCCGGAGTCGAGATCACGACCAAGGAACTGGCCGCGGAGCTGGCCCGCCGCCGCCTCGGGTACGGCCGGGGTGCGCGGATGAAGTTCGAGGCCGACGAGCTGGAGGTCATCGGCGGGGTGCGGCACGGGCGCACCCAGGGCGGGCCGGTCGCCGTGCGCATCGGCAACACCGAGTGGCCCAAGTGGGAGACGGTCATGGCAGCCGACCCCGTGGACCCGGAGCTGATCGAGAACCGGGCCCGCAACGCGCCGCTCACCCGCCCGCGGCCCGGCCACGCCGATCTCGCCGGCATGACGAAGTACGGGTTCGACGATGCCCGCCCGGTCCTGGAGCGGGCCAGCGCCCGGGAGACCGCGGCGCGGGTCGTGCTCGGCACGGTGGCCAAGGCGTTCCTCGCGCAGGCCTTCGGGGTGTCGGTGCTCTCCCACGTGGTCTCCCTGGGGCAGGCGGAGGCGCCGGAGGACGAGCTGCCCGGCCCACAGGACCTGGAGCGGATCGACGCCAGCCCGGTGCGCGCCTACACCGAGGGGGCCACGACGGCGATGGTCGCGGAGGTCGACGCCGCGCAGCGCGACGGCGACACGCTGGGCGGGGTCGTCGAGGTGATCGCCTACGGGCTCCCGGTCGGGCTCGGCTCCTACGTGCAGTCCGACCGGCGGCTCGACGCGCGGCTCGCCGGCGTGCTGATGGGCATCCAGGCGATGAAGGGCGTGGAGATCGGCGACGGCTTCCGCACCGCGCGGCGGCGGGGCAGCGCCGCGCACGACGAGATGGTCCCCGGCGGCGCGGGGGGGGTGGACCGGCTGTCCAACCGCGCCGGCGGCATCGAGGGCGGCATGAGCAACGGGGAGCCGGTGCGGGTGCGGGCGGCGATGAAACCGATCTCCACGGTGCCGCGGGCGCTGCGCACCGTCGACGTCGCCACCGGGGAGGTCGCCCCGGCCATCCACCAGCGCTCCGACGTGTGCGCGGTGCCGGCCTCGGGCGTCGTCGCCGAGGCGATGGTCGCGCTCGTGCTCGCCGACGCGGCGCTGGAGAAGTTCGGCGGCGACTCGCTGGCCGAGACCCGTCGCAACCTGCGCTCGTACCTGGACGCCGGGCGATGAGCGACGCGCGACCCCGGGTGGTGCTGGTGGGGCCGCCGGGGGCCGGCAAGACCACGGTCGGACGGGTGCTGGCGCGCCGGCTGGAGTTGGGCTTCACCGACGTCGACGTGCTCATCCAGGAGCGCGCGGGCAAGACGATCGCCGACATCTTCACCGACGACGGCGAGCCTGCGTTCCGCGCGATGGAACGCGAGGTGGTGGCCCACGCGCTGACCGGCACCGGCGGGGTGCTCGCGCTCGGCGGCGGGTCGGTGCTCGCCGCCGAGACCCGCGAACGGCTGCGCGGGCACTGCGTGGTGTACCTCAGCGTCGGCCTCGCCGACGGTCTGCGCCGCACCGGCATGTCCACCGCCCGCCCGCTGCTCGCCGGCGTGAACCCGCGGGCCACCTTCCGGGCGCTGCTGGAGGCCCGCACGCCGCTCTACCGCGAGGTCGCGACGATCGAGGTCGACACCGTGCGGCGCAACACCAGCCAGGTGGCGCGGGCGGTGCTGGAGGCGTTGGGCGCTGTGCCCGATGCGGGCGGGTACGCCGAGGAGCCCTCCCGGGCGCCGTCTACGGTCGAGCCATGACCGCACCTGCCGGCGTCGCGCGGATCGAGGTCGCCACCGAACGTCCCTACCCGGTGCTCGTCGGCCGCGGCGTCGCCGCCCGGCTCCCGGCCACCGTGGCCGGACTCGGCGCCTCCACCGCGCTGATCGTCCACCAGCCCGTGCTCGCCGGTGCCGCCGAGCAGGCCCGTCGCGCGCTGGACGCGGCCGGGATCGACGCGCACCGCGTCGAGGTGCCCGACGCCGAGGACGGCAAGTCGCTCGCCGTGGCCGGCTACTGCTGGGAGGTGTGCGGCACTGCCGGGCTCACCCGCAGCGACGTCGTGGTGGGGTTCGGCGGGGGAGCGGTCACCGACCTCGCGGGATTCGTCGCCGCGACCTGGATGCGCGGCGTGCGGGTGGTGCACGTCCCGACCACGTTGCTCGCGATGGTCGACGCCGCGGTCGGGGGCAAGACCGGCATCAACACCGGGGCGGGCAAGAACCTGGTGGGGACGTTCCACGAGCCGTCGGCGGTCCTCGTCGACCTCGCGACGCTCGACACGCTGCCCGCGCCCGAGCTCGCAGCGGGGATGGCGGAGATCGTCAAGGCCGGGTTCATCGCCGACCCGGCGATCCTGGAGCTGGTCGAGCGCGACCCGGTGGCGGCGCTCGACCCGTCCGGGCCGGTGCTGCCCGAGCTGGTGCTGCGGTCGATCCAGGTGAAGGCCGACGTCGTCGCGGCCGACCTGCGGGAGTCGCACCTGCGCGAGATCCTCAACTACGGCCACACCCTCGCCCACGCGATCGAGCGCCGCGAGGACTACCGCTGGCGTCACGGTGCCGCGGTGAGCGTCGGGCTGGTGTTTGCCGCGGAGCTGGCCCGGGCGGCGGGCCGCCTCGACGACGCCACCGCCGACCGGCACCGCGCGGTGCTCACCTCGATCGGGCTGCCCGTCACCTACGCGGCTGGCGCGCTTCCCGAGCTGGTGGAGACCATGCGCGGGGACAAGAAGTCGCGTTCGGGCATGCTGCGGTTCGTCGTGCTCGACGCGCTCGCCGAACCGGCACGGCTGGAGGCCCCGACACCCGCGCTGCTGGAGCAGGCGTACGCGGCGATCGCCGAGGGGGCCGGGTGAGCGCCGCCCGGCCGGTCCTGGTGCTCAACGGGCCCAACCTCGGTCGGCTCGGCACCCGCGAGCCGCTGCTGTACGGCCACGGCACCTACGCCGATCTCGTGCGGCGCTGCGAGGAGACCGGTGCCGCCCTGGGCCTGGCGGTGCAGGTCCGCCAGACCGACCATGAGGGCGAGCTGCTCGGCTGGCTGCATGCCGCCGCCGACGACGGTTGCGCGGTGGTGCTCAACGCCGGTGCGTGGACGCACACGTCGGTGGCGGTGCGGGACGCGTGCGCGCAGCTCACCGCGCCGTTGCTGGAGGTGCACATCAGCAACGTGCACAAGCGCGAACCGTTTCGCCATCACTCCTACGTCAGCGGCGTCGCGAGCGGGGTGATCGTCGGGCTGGGAGTCCGCGGTTACGAGCTGGCGCTGCGCTGGATCGCCGAGGAGGCGGGCGAGCCTCGCGCAGGCAAGTAGCCGGTCAGTAGCGGGGATCGCGCTCCACGTAGGTCTCGCGCGCGGCAGGCTCCCGTGCCACCACCGTCCGCGCCTGGCGCCCGAGCACGATGCTGACGATCAGTCCGATCAGGCCGACCGCCGTCAGGATCCAGCCGATCAGGTTGAGGTCGAGCCCGTCGAGGTCGACGTTCACCGCGAGGGCGAGGATGAGGCCCAGGGCGATCAGGCCGATGCTCGATCCGATTCTCATGAGCTGCCTGTACCCGCCGCGCCGTCCGTCCACACGCACCGCAGCGGTGACGAGGGGCGACGTAGGATGGGCGCCGTGTCGCCGCCCGATCGCCGTGCCGCGCTGCGCGTGCTGCTGCGCGAGACCGGCGAGGTCGATGCTCTGCTGGTCACCGACCTCGTCAACGTCCGGTACCTCACCGGTTTCACCGGCTCGAACGCGTGCCTGGAGATCGGCGTCGACGGCACCGACGTCCTGTGCACCGACGGCCGCTACACCCTCCAGGTCGCCGCCGAGGTGCCCGACCTGGCGCCCCTCATCGATCGGGAGGGGGCGAAGGCGCTGGTCGCGGGGTGTGCGGAGCGGGGCGTGCGGCGCCTGGGGTTCGAGTCCGACGCCGTCACCGTCGAGTTCCACGCGGCGCTCGTCGACATCGCCGCGCCGGTCACCCTGCACCGCGTTCCCGGCCAGGTGCAGCGACTGCGCGCGATCAAGGACGCCGGTGAGCTGGCTGCGCTGCGGGCGGCCTGCGCGGTCGCCGACGCCGCGTTCGCCGACCTGTTGGTCGCCGGTGGGCTGCGCGCCGGGCGCACCGAGAGGGAGGTGGCGCTGGACCTGGAGGCCCGGATGCGTGAGCACGGGGCGACGGCGCCGGCGTTCGGGTCGATCGTCGCGGCGGGCCCGAATTCCGCGGTGCCGCACCACCGGCCCGCCGGCGCGCGCCTGCGCCGTGGCGACCTCGTCACGCTCGACTTCGGCGCGCTCGTCGACGGCTACCACTCCGACATGACCCGCGCCGCCGTTCTCGGCAGCGCTGCGGCGTGGCAGCGCGAACTGTTCGACCTGGTGGCGGCGGCGCACAGGGCCGGGTGCGCGGCGTTGCGACCCGACACCGAGGTGACCGCGGTCGACGCGGCGGCGCGCGAGGTCGTCGCGGCCGCAGGCCACGGGGACGAGTTCCCGCACGGCCTGGGCCACGGCGTCGGGCTGCAGATCCACGAGGCACCCGGGCTCGGCCCGACCGGCACCGGCACCGTCGCGGCGGGGATGACCGTCACCGTCGAGCCGGGGGTGTACGTCGCCGGCCGCGGCGGCGTGCGCCTCGAGGACACGCTGCTGGTGTGCGACGGTGAGCCCGAGCCGCTCAGCCGCACCGCGCGCGAGCTGCTCGAGCTCTGAGCCCGCTGTGTCCGAGCCCGCTGTGTCCGAGCCCGCCGCAACCGGGACGGGTGTTCCTGGTGGCCGGGACGTCACCGGTGCGATCATCACGCTTGGCTCCTGCCTGGCCCCGCGCGGCTGCGGCCGCCTGGACGGTCGCCGTGCTGGCGCTCGCCCTGAATGTGGTGGCGCGATCCTGCACGCCGCCCACACCGCGACCCCCGGCCCGCCGGCCGACCTGCACATCGCCGACGTGTGGATCGGAGTCCTCGGGCCGGTCGTCGGTGCCTCGCTGATCACCCGCAACCCGCGTTCCCGGGTCGGGCTGCTGCTGATGTCGATCCCGCCCGCCGCGTCTCCTGCGTCCCCTGACGCGCGCGTCGGGTGCCGAGCATGCGGTCTGGCACCTCGGGGGGTGCGTGAGCGCACGTTCGACGGGCCGGCCGGGCGCGCCGACCGCGCGTCCTGTTCGTCGACTTCATCTCCTTCGTCGAAGGGACGCTCGTCGTTCGCTGAATGCGGCTGCGGGTACCCTGACGTGCAGCACGGCGGCGCCGTCCCTGCGACGGCGCCCGCCCTCCGCACACCTCCGGCGCGTACCCGTCGAATCCGGCCCGCGCGCCCGCGATCCCAGGAGATCCTCCCGTGGCCAGCACGAACGACCTGAAGAACGGCCTGGTGCTCAACCTCGACGGCCAGCTGTGGTCGGTCACCGACTTCCAGCACGTCAAGCCCGGCAAGGGCGGTGCCTTCGTGCGCACCACGCTGAAGAACGTGCTGAGCGGCAAGGTCGTCGACAAGACGTTCAACGCCGGCACGAAGGTCGAGACCGCCACCGTCGACCGCCGCGACATGACGTTCCTCTACCGCGACGGCAGCGACTTCGTCTTCATGGACGGCGACACCTACGACCAGATCCCGATCCCGGAGCCGACCGTCGGGGACGCGGCGAACTACCTGCTGGAGAACCAGACCGCGATGGTGGCGCTGCACGAGTCGGTGCCGCTCTACGTCGAGCTGCCGACGTCGGTCGAGCTGGTCATCTCGCACACCGACCCGGGCCTGCAGGGCGACCGCTCCACCGGCGGCACGAAGCCGGCCACCCTGGAGACCGGCGCGGAGATCCAGGTACCGCTGTTCGTGGAGACCGGCACGAAGGTCAAGGTGGACACCCGCGACGGGCGCTACCTCGGCCGCGTCTCCGCGTGAGCCGCCCCGTGATCAGGTCGGCATGATCAGGGCCAGGACGAAGGCGCGCAAGCGCGCGCTCGACATCCTCTTCGAGTCCGAGGCTCGCGGCGACGACCCGCGCGCGGTGCTCGCGCAGCGCCGGGAGACCGACGACGCCCCGCCCGTGTCGGACTACGCGGCGCAGCTCGTCGAGGGCGTGGTCACCCACCAGGAGCGGATCGACCAGCTGCTCGCCGAGCACGCCGAGGGCTGGACGGTCGCGCGGATGCCGGCGGTCGACCGGGTGCTGCTGCGGATCGGCGTCTACGAGCTGCTGTGGGTGGACGAGATCGACGACCCGGTGGCGATCACCGAGGCCGTGGAGCTGGCCCGCACCCTGTCCACCGACGACTCGCCGCGGTTCCTCAACGGCGTCCTCGGCGGGATCGCCGACATCGCCGAGCACCTGCGCGCCACCCGCTGAGCGCGGGGTTCTCCCCGAGCGGCTTCCGCTCCGGCAGACTGGCGGGCCCATGTGGAGATTCGAGTCCGTGACGCTGATCGGGCGCGGCGGACCGTGGGCGAGGTTGGCCGCCCGGTTCGACGGCGCGCGGGTCGGTCGCGGTGGCCTGGTGTTCGTCCTCGGGGAGCCGGGTGTCGGCAAGTCGAGGTTGACCCGTGAGCTCGCGGGTCGGGCCGCGGCGGCCGGCGTCGCGGTGCTCGTCGGCCGGGCCGTCGAGAGCGCCGTTCCCGTTCCGTATCGCGCACTCGCCGAGGTGGTGCTGGCGGCGACGCGGGATCCGGCCGTGCTCGATCTGCCCGACCTCGCCCCGGTGCGCCCGGTGCTGGCCGCGTTCCTGCCCGGGGCCGGCCCTGCCGCGCCGGAGTGCTCGCCACTTCTGGTCGGGGAGGCCGTGCTGCGGCTGTGCGGGCGGCTCGGTCCCGTCGTGCTGGTACTGGAGGATCTGCAGTGGGCCGACTCCGACACGCTCGCCGCCGTGGAGCTGCTCGCCGACCAGCTCGACGGGGAACCCGTGCTGTGCGTCGCGACGGTGCGCGCTCCGGCAGCTGGCGGCGCGCCTGGCTTCGTCCGTCGGCTGGCCCGGCGTCGGTCGGTCGATCTGGTCGAGCTGGCCCGTCTCAGCGCGGACGAGGTGGCGGAACTGGCATCGGCCTGCCTGGGCGGGTCGGCCGTTCCGCCGCCGGTGCTGGACCGCCTCCTCGCGGGCGCCGACGGGCTGCCGCTACTGGTGGAGGAGTTGCTGGCGGGCCTTTCGGGTAGCGGGCACCTGACCCGAACCGACGCCGGCTGGCGGGCCGCGGAGGACCTGCCGCAGGTGGTCCCGGTGACGCTGGGCGAGACCGTTCGCGACCGGCTGGCGCGCGACGGGGCGCCGACCCGGCAGGTGCTGGGTGCCGCGGCCGTGTTGGGACACCGCTTCGACTGGCGGTTGCTGGCGCCGAGCACCGGGCGCCCGCTGACCGAGATCATCGACATCCTGCGCGCCGCCGTCGACGCGCACCTCGTCCAGGCCGTCGACGGGGGGTTCGCGTTCCGGCACGCGCTGACCCGCGATGCCGTGCTGCTCGACCTGCTGGCGCCGGAGCGTGCCCTGCTCGCGAAGGGCGTTCTCCGCGCGATCGACGCGGCCGCGACGCCGTACCCGGCCGGGCTGGTGGCCGGGCTGGCCGACACCGCGGGTGATCGCCCGCGGGCCGCGGCGGCCTATCTCGACCTCGGCCGTGACGCCCGCCGGATCGGCGCGCTCGGCACGGCGGAGGCGGTCCTGTCCCGGGCGGTGGAGCTGGCCGGCTCTGACGACCGGCGGCTCGCCGACGGCGGCGAGCTGCTGGTCGAGGTGCTCGGGCTGGCCGGCCGGTCGGACCGGGTCGGGCCGGTCGGCCGGTGGACGCTGGACGCGCTGCACGCCATCGGTGCCAGGCCCGAACGGGTGGGGGCCGTGCGGCTCGCCATGGCCAGGGCGACGGGCGACCCGGAGCTGCTCGACAGCGTGGAACGGCTCGCCGAGCAGGCCGGCGCGACCGAGCTGCGGGCGCGGGCCCACGCGCTGCGGGCCCATCTCGATCTGGAGGCCGGCCGGCTCGACGACGCGCGCCGCCACGCCGAGCTCGCATTGCGGGGCGCCGAGGTGGCCGGCCTGCCGGAGGTGGCGTGCGAGGCCCTGGAGATGCTCGGCCGGCATGCCCGCGCCGGCGACCCGCAGGCCGCCGCCCGGGCGTTCCGGCGGGCGGTCGAGATCGCCGACTCCCACGAGCTCGGGTTGTGGCGGGTGCGGGCGCGCACCGAGCTCGGCATCGTTGCGTTCCTTCGGGGAGAGCCGCCGGATGCGCTCGTGCAGGCCCGCGAACTGGCCGTCGCGTCGGGCGCCGTCGCGACCGCGGCGACCGTCGACCTGCACCTCAGCGCGGCGTTCTGGCAGCGGTTCGAGCCCGACCGGGCGCTCGACGCCGCGCGCCGGTACCGGGAGGCCGTGGAGCGCTACCGCTGGTCGGGCCGGCTGCCGCGGGCGCTCATGCTGGAGGCGGCCGCGCTGGCCCAGCTGGGGCGCACCGAGGAGATGGTGGCGAGGCTGGGCGAGATCGCCCGGCTCGCCCCCGGCGACCGGGAGCTCGAGGCGGTGGGCTGGGGCATGGCGCACGCGGTCGTGCATCTCGTCGCCGACCAGCTCGACGCGCTGCGCTCGGCGCTGGACCGCGCGGTGACGCTGCTCCGTGACGCCGGCAGCGCGCCGAGCTACCGGTTCTGGGGACTCTGGGCACTCCTGGTCAGCATCGACGGTCCGGGCGGGGAGCAGGCGTGCGCGCAGGCACGCGCGGCGGGCGCCGAGGTGTTCGGCCTCGCCTCGGCGTACCTGCGGTACGCCGAGGCGGTGCGGGCGGGGCGGGCCGGCGAGCACGCCCTCGCGGAGGAGCACTTCGCCGCAGGCGAGGCGCTGACCGGGGATCTCGCCTTCTTCCGCCACCACGCCCACCGCCTCGTCGCGCCGGCCGCCGCCCGGGACGGGTGGGGTGAGCCGGTCCGCTGGTTGCGGGCCGCGCTCGCGCGCTTCGACGAGCTCGGCCGGACGCGTCTGGCCGATGCCTGCAAGGCCGAGCTGCGCGCCCAGGGCGCCGCGGTGCCCCGTGCGGGTCGCGATCGCGTGCCGGCAGCACTGCGGGCGTTGGAGGTGACGGCCCGCGAGACGGAGGTGCTCGACCTCGTCGCCGAAGGCCGTTCGAACCACGCGATCGCTGCGCGCCTGCACCTGTCGGTGCGCACCGTGGAGGGCCACGTCGGCGCGCTGCGGCGCAAGCTCGGCGCCGCGAGCCGCGCCGAGCTCGTCGTACGGGCGACCCGGGTGGTCGCCGAACCCTGACCACGTGTGCCGGCGCGCCAGTTCGCGGGCCGGCACGGATGTCGCGCCCGCGCGGCACCCCGAGGATGCCTGCGTGACCACTTCCACGACCTCCGCAGACACCCTCCCACCGCCCGTCCGGATGATCCATCTGATCGGCGGCTACCAGATCTCCCAGGCCGTCCACGTCGCCGCGACGCTGGGCATAGCCGACCTGGTCGCCGACGGCGTCACGACCAGCGAGGCTCTCGGCGCGGCGACCGGTGCGGTGCCCGGGCGGCTGCACCGGGTGCTGCGGACGCTGGCCGCCTACGACGTCTTCGTCGAGACCCGCCCCCGGACCTGGGGTTTGACGCCGCTGGCCGAGACGCTGCGCCGCGACGTCCCCGGGTCCGTTCGCAACCTGGTCCTGACCTGGGGCGCGGAGCACTACCGTGCCTTCGGCGAGCTGGTGGCGGCGGTACGGTCGGACCGGCCCGCGTTCGACATCGCCTACGGCACCGACTTCTGGAGCCACCTCGCCGAGCATCCGGACAGCGCCGCGACGTTCGGCGCCGCGATGGGTGACGTGTCCGGTCAGGTCCACGCGGCCGCGGTCGGCGCCTACGACTTCTCCGGGCTGCGCCACGTCGTCGACGTCGGCGGTGGCCAGGGTTTCCTGCTCGCCCTGCTGCTCGGTCGCCACCCGCGACTGCGGGCGACCCTGCTGGAGCTGCCGCACGTGCTGCCGGGCGCGGAGAAGACCCTCGCCGAGGCGGGGGTGCTGGACCGCTGCACCCTCGTGGCCGGTGACTTCCGCGACCACGTGCCGGCCGGTGGCGACGCCTACCTGCTCTCGCTGGTCGTCCACGACTGGGACGACGAGACGTGTGTCCGGATCCTGGGCAACGTCCGGCGCGTCGGCGGGCCGGACGCCCGGCTGCTGATCGTCGACACCGTGCTGCCCGACGGCGCCGAGCCACATCTGGGGCGGATGATCGACCTGACCATGCTGGCGATGCTCACCGGTCAGGAGCGCACCCGCGCCGAGTTCGCCGCCCTGCTCGACGCGGCCGGGTTCGAGCTGCGCCGGGTGGTGCCGACCGGCGCGCACACGAGCGTCCTCGAAGCGTGTCCGGCCTGACGTCGCGAAACGCCCCTGCTGATCCCTAGCCGAACGTGCGCAGCACCGCGCCCGCCGCCAGGCCGAGCACCAGCAGCGCGCCGGCCTGCCGCACGTGCACCCAGGCGAGCGCCGCGTACCACAGCGGCCACACCGGGAAGCCCCGGGGCGGCTCGTCGGGCGGGGGACGGCGGAAGCGCGGCCACACCTTCGCCAATCGTGGCAGCGCGAGCAGCACCAGCAGCGCGGGCCACGGCATCGCCCCCACCAGCACCGCGAGGGCGACGAGCAGGTAGAACCCGATCATCATGCCCAGCGTGACGGCCCGGGCCCGGGCGTCGCCGAGGATCACCGGCAGCGTCCGGATGCCCAGCGGCTCGTCGTACGGGATCTTGTCGATGTGCTTGCCCATCAGCACCGTGGTGCACAGCAGGCCGTAGGGCAGCGACGCGAGCACGACGTCCCACCCGACGGTGCCGACGGCCGAGTAGTAGGTGCCACACACCATCAGCGGCCCCCACACGACGAGCACGTCCGGCTCGCCCAGACCGCGCTTCTTGAGCCGCAGCGGCGGTGCGGTGTAGGCGACGCTGAGCACGAAGCCGGCGAGCGCGAACGCCACCACGGGCCAGCCCCGGGCCGCCGTCAGCACGACGAGGATCACCAGGTCCGCGAGGTTGACCAGCACGATCGCGGTGACCAGCGTGCCGCGCGTGACCAGCCCGGACAGCACCGGGTGCGGGGCGTAGAGCGCGCGCGGGTACGTCGCGCTGTCGCTGCCGGCCTGGGTGTCGTAGAGGTCGTTCATCAGGTTGTTGGCGACGTGTGCCAGCGTGATCCCGATGACGGCCAGGGTGAGCCAGCGCCAGTCCAGCCCGGGCTCCCCGACGGCCAGCAGCGCCGCGACCAGGCCCGACACCAGCGTCATCGGCAGCACGGCCGCGCGGCTGACCACGATCCAGCGGGTGACGGCGTCGATCCGGCCATTGCCGGGCGGCGGGTTCGTGGTGCGCAGGGCGTAGGTCCACGACCGCAGCCGGGAGCGGGGCGTCGCCTCGGTCATCCCCGGATCGTAGTCGGCTCGCCCGAGCGGGCCGATCATCGCCGACCGCGGCGGCTACGGTGGCCCGATGCGATCGGTGCCCTGGTGGGCGAAGGTGTCCGCGGCGGCCGCGCCCGCGTTGCTCATCGGCGGCTGGACCGTGGCCGCGGCACGCCAGCCGGGGGGTTTCGACCCCGTCGCCGGGACGATCAGCGCGCTGGCCGCGCACGGCGCCACCGACCGGTGGGTGATGACGGCAGCGCTGGGCGGCGTCGGCGTCAGCTACGTCGTGACGGCCCTGGGCCTGCGCGACGCGGTGCCCGCCGGCCGCGTGGTGCTGGGCGTCGGCGGCGTCGCGACGGTCGGCGTCGCCGCCTTCCCGCTCCCCGAGACCGGCGACTCGGCGGCGCACGCCGTGGCGGCGGGCATCGCGTTCGTCTCGGTGGCCGCGTGGCCGGCGGTGGCCGGCCGGTCGGGGCGATCCGTCCCGGCCGGCCTGCGCCGCCCGGTCGCGCTGGCGGCCGCGGCGGTGCTGCTCGGGCTGGTGGGCTGGTTCGCCGTCGAGCTGAACGGGCCGCGCGTCGGTCTCGCCGAGCGGGTCGCGGCGGGCGCGCAGGCGCTGTGGCCGTTCGCGGTCGTGCTGACCGCGCTCCCCCTGACCGCGCGCCGCCGCGACGCCGTACGCGGACCGTGAGGCCGGTCAGTCGGTGCGGCTCACCGGGCGCGCGTCGGGCGGGAGCACGCCCCAGTCGATGAGCTGGTCGGTGAGCTCGCCGGGGGAGGTGTCGTAGATGATCGCGAGCGACCGCAGGTCCTCGGCGCGGATCGAGAGCACCTTGCCGTTGTAGTCCCCGCGCTGGCTCTGGATGGCGGCGGCGTAGCGGGCCAGCGGGCCGACCTTGTCCGCAGGCAGCTGCTGGAGCCGCTCCAGGTTGATCACGATCTTCGTGGCCGGCTCGGAGCCGGACGGGACGCGGCCCTCGGGCAGCAGCTCCGCGACCGGGACGCCGTAGAAGTCGGCCAGCTCGGCGAGCTTCTGGACGGTGACGGCGCGATCGCCCCGCTCGTAGGAGCACACCACGACCGCCTTCCAGCGACCGCCGGACTTCTGCTCGACGCCGTGCAGCGACAGTCCCTGTTGCTGACGGATGGCGCGGAGCTTGCCGCCGAGTGCCTTGGCGTAGTCGCCCATGGTGGCGATCTCCTCACGTGCTGGTCGCCGTCCCCTGGGGGTCGGGCGGGGTCATCGCTGCTGCTGACGGGGAGGTGGACCGGCGGATGACGTCCCGGTCGCGCAGTTCCAGGATGTTCCCCCCGCGCTGAGCGGCCACCCTGAGAGCTGTCGATCAATACGGAGAGTAATCATGCGCTGACACACGCGCCGAGGTCAAGGCGCGCGGCCCGTTCCGGGCCGGTCACAGCGCGAGAACACCCGAACGGCTGATCGACATCTCGGTCGCGACGGCCGCCGGCGCTCCTGTCAGCCTGCTCACGTCCCGTGCGCGGCGCGGGTCGGCGGCCGGTCCGCGCTGGTAGCGTCACGGCGCGGCGGGCTCGACGCCCGCCCTCCGGTTCCTTTAAAGCCCGTCCGGCGAGGCGGGGAAGGAGAGATCCGTGGCGAACGACCGCCGCGGGGACCAGGCCGGCGCGAGCCCTCCCGCCCGGGAGCTGCTCAGCGCCGCCGACGTCACCCGCACCATCGCGCGCATCGCGCACCAGATCATCGAGAAGACCGCCGGCAGCGACGTCGTGCTGGTCGGCGTGCCCACCCGGGGAGCCGTGCTCGCCCGCCGCCTGGCCGCGGCGATCCACGAGTTCGCGGGCACCGAACCTCAGGTCGGCGTCGTCGACCCGACGCTCTACCGCGACGACCTGCGCCGCCGTCCCGCCCGGGCCCTCGAGCCGACGTCGATGCCCGACGGCGGCCTGGAGAACGCCCTGGTCGTGCTCGTCGACGACGTGCTGTTCTCCGGGCGCACCGTGCGCGCCGCGCTGGACGCGCTCGGCGACCACGGCCGCCCGCGGGCGGTGCAGCTCGCGGTGCTCGTCGACCGCGGCCACCGGGAACTGCCGATCCGTGCCGACTACGTCGGCAAGAACGTGCCCACCGCGCGCAGCGAGCAGATCCTCGTGCTCCTCGCCGAGGTCGACGGGCGCGACGGCGTGCTCATCGACCGGGAGGCGCCGGAATGAAGCACCTGCTCTCCGTCACCGACCTGGACGCCGCGGCCGCCACCGGCCTGCTCGACACGTCCGACCGGTTGCGCCAGGCGCTGCTCGGGCGCGAGGTCCGCAAATTGCCGACGCTGCGCGGGCGCACCGTCATCACGATGTTCTACGAGGACTCCACCCGCACCCGGGTGTCGTTCGAGATCGCCGGCAAGTGGATGAGCGCGGACACCGTCAACGTCGCGGCCAAGGGATCGTCGGTATCGAAGGGCGAGTCGCTGCGCGACACCGCGGCCACGCTGGCCGCGATGGGCGCGGACTGCGTGATCGTGCGGCACCCCGCCTCGGGCGCGGCGCACCGGCTCGCGCACTGGGCGGAGCGTGACGCCGCGGCCGGTGCGGTGGGCCCTAACGGAGCAGGCACGACCACCGCAGTGGTCAACGCCGGCGACGGCACCCATGAGCACCCCACCCAGGCCCTGCTCGACGCGGCCACGCTGCGCGACCGGCTGGGCTCGGTGGCCGGGCGCCGGATCGGGATCGTCGGCGACGTGCTGCACAGCCGGGTGGCGCGCTCCAACGTCTTCCTGCTCGCCACCCTCGGCGCCGAGGTGGTGCTCGTCGCGCCGCCGACGCTGCTCCCGGTCGGGGTGGAGCAGTGGCCGTGCCGGGTGAGCCCCGAGCTGGACGCCGAGCTGCCGGCGCTCGACGCGGTGATGATGCTGCGGGTGCAGGCCGAGCGGATGCACGGCTCGTTCTTCCCGTCGGCGCGCGAGTACGCGATCGGCTACGGGCTCTCCGAGGACCGCGCGGCGCTGCTGCCCGAGCACGCCGTGGTGCTGCACCCGGGGCCGATGGTGCGCGGCATGGAGATCGCGCCCGCCGTGGCCGACTCGACGTCGTCGCTGATCCTGGCCCAGGTGCGCAACGGCGTGCACGTGCGGATGGCCGTCCTCTACCACCTGCTGGCGGGAGCACCCCAATGACCGACCTCTTCCTGAGCAACGCCCGCCCGTACGGCGAGGGCGCGGCGGTCGGCGTGCTGGTCCGGGACGGGATGATCGCCGAGCTCGGGCCGGACGTCACCGCCCCCGAGGGGACCGAGACGGTCGACGCCGCGGGCCTGGTACTGCTGCCCGGCTTTGTCGACCTGCACACCCACCTGCGCGAGCCGGGCGGCGAGGAGTCCGAGACGATCGAGACCGGCTCGCGCGCCGCCGCGCTGGGCGGGTTCACCGCAGTCTTCGCCATGCCCAACACCGACCCGGTGGCCGACACCGAGGTCGTCGTCGAGCACGTGCACCGCCGCGGCCGGGAGGTCGGGCTGGTGGACGTGTACCCGGTCGGCGCGGTGACGGTCGGGCTCGACGGGGCGAAGATGGCCGAGCTGGGAACGATGGCCCGCTCGCGTGCCCGGGTGCGGATGTTCTCCGACGACGGCCGCTGCGTGCACGACCCGCTGATCATGCGCCGGGCGCTGGAGTACGCCTCCGCGCTGGACGTCGTCATCGCCCAGCACGCCGAGGACCACCGGCTCACCGCGGGCGCCCAGGCCCACGAGGGCGTCGTGGCGTCCAGGCTGGGGCTCGCGGGCTGGCCTGCCTCCGCGGAGGAGACGATCGTCGCCCGCGACTGCGCGCTGGCCCGCGACGCCGGCGCGGCGTCGAACGGTCGCTCGCGGGCCGGAGCATCGATGCTGCACGTCTGCCACATCTCCTCGGCGCGCACGGTGGAGGTGATCCGCGCGGCCAAGGCTGCCGGGGTGCGGGTCAGCGCGGAGGTCACCCCGCACCACCTGCTGCTCACCGACGGGCGCCTGACCGGCTACGACCCGGTCAACAAGGTCAACCCGCCGCTGCGCACCGCCGCCGACACCGCCGCCATGCGCGACGCGCTGGCCGAGGGTGTCATCGACGCCGTCGCCACCGACCACGCCCCGCACGCCGCCCAGTACAAGGACACCGAGTGGCAGGCCGCGCGGCCGGGGATGCTCGGGCTGCAGACGGCGCTGTCGGTCGTCGTGCACACGATGGTGGAGCCGGGTCTGCTGGACTGGCGCGGGGTGGCGCGGGTGCTCTCGGAACGCCCGGCCGAGATCGTCGGGCTGCCCGACCAGGGGCGCCCGATCGCGGTCGGGGAGCCGGCGAACCTCGTGCTCGTCGATCCCGAGGAGTACTGGACGGTGCGCGGGGCACGCCTGGCGAGCCGTGCGGCGAACACGCCGTTCGAGGGCATGCGACTGCCCGCGACGGTGGTGGCGACGGTGCTGCGCGGCCGCGTCACGGCCCGTGACGGTGTGGTGGTCGGATGACCGGGCGGCCCGCACTGCTGGTGCTGGAGGACGGCCGCATCTTCCGCGGCGAGGAGTTCGGGGCGACCGGGCAGGGACTGGGCGAGGCCGTGTTCGCCACCGGGATGACCGGCTACCAGGAGACGCTCACCGACCCGTCCTACCACGCACAGGTCGTCGTGCAGACCGCGCCGCAGATCGGCAACACCGGCTGGAACGACGAGGACGGCGAGTCCGCGCGCATCCAGGTCGCCGGCTACGTGGTGCGCGACCCGTCGCGGGCGCCGTCGAGCTGGCGGTCGCGCCGGTCGCTGATCGACGCGCTGCGCTCCGAGGGGGTCGTCGGCGTGGCCGGGATCGACACGCGCGCGCTCGTGCGGCACCTGCGCGAGCGCGGGGCGATGCGGTCGGGGGTGTTCTCCGGCGACGCGCTGGACTCCGACGACGCGCTGGTCGGGCGTGTCCTGGCCAGCCCGCGGATGGAGGGCGCGGATCTCTACGGCGCCGTCACGACCCGGGAGCGGTACGTGGTGGGCGCGGCGGGGGAGCGTCGGTTCGTCGTCGCCGCGCTCGACGTCGGGATCAAGGCGAACACGCCGCGGGAGCTGGCGCGCCGCGGTGTCGAGGTGCACGTCCTGCCCGCGGACACCCCGATCGGGGCGATCGAGGAACTGGCACCCGACGGCTTCTTCCTCTCCAACGGCCCGGGCGACCCCGCCACGGCCGACGCTCCGGTGGCGCTCACCCGCGCCGTGCTGGAGCGTCGGATCCCGCTGTTCGGCATCTGCTTCGGCAACCAGATCCTCGGCCGCGCGCTAGGGCGGGAGACCTACAAGATGCGCTACGGCCACCGGGGGATCAACGTCCCGGTCGTCGAGCACGCCACCGGGCGCGTGTCGATCACCTCGCAGAACCACGGGTTCGCCGTCGCGGGCGAGGCGGGCGAGCGGTTCGACACGCCGTTCGGCACCGGGGAGATCACCCACACCTGCCCGAACGACGGCTGTGTGGAGGGCCTGCGACTACTCGACACCCCGGCGTTCTCCGTCCAGTACCACCCGGAGGCCGCGGCCGGCCCGCACGACGCCAACCACCTCTTCGACCGGTTCGTCGATCTGATGGGGGACCGATGACGACTCCCGCCGAGCCCTTCGGGACGCCGCGGTGATCATGGCGCCGGAGGTTTCCTGATGCCTCGTCGGAAGGACCTCGACCACGTGCTCGTGATCGGCTCCGGGCCGATCGTCATCGGGCAGGCCTGCGAGTTCGACTACTCCGGCACCCAGGCGTGCCGGGTGCTGCGGGCCGAGGGCATCCGCGTGTCGCTGATCAACTCCAACCCGGCGACGATCATGACGGACCCGGAGCTCGCCGACGCCACCTACATCGAGCCGATCACGGCGGAGTTCGTCGAGAAGGTGCTCGCCGCCGAGCGCGACGCCGGCACGCCCGTCACCGCGGTCCTGGCGACCCTCGGCGGCCAGACCGCGCTGAACACCGCCATCGCGCTGCACGACCAGGGCGTGCTGGAGCGCTTCGGCGTCGAGCTGATCGGGGCGGACGTCGAGGCGATACAGCGCGGCGAGGACCGGCTGAAGTTCAAGGAGATCGTGCAGTCGGTGGGCGCGGAGGTGCCGCGCAGCGCCGTCTGCCACTCCATGGCGCAGGTGCGGGCCGCGGTCGCCGAGCTGGGGTTCCCCGTGGTGATCCGGCCCTCGTTCACCATGGGGGGGCTCGGTTCGGGGATGGCGCACGCCGACGCGGACCTGGAGCGGCTGGCCGGGGCAGGGCTCGCGGCGTCGCCGGTCACCGAGGTGCTGATCGAGGAGTCCGTGCTCGGCTGGAAGGAGTACGAGCTCGAGCTGATGCGTGACCGCGCCGACAACGTGGTGGTCGTCTGCTCCATCGAGAACCTCGACCCGATGGGCGTGCACACCGGCGACTCGATCATCGTCGCGCCGGCGATGACGCTCACCGACCGCGAGTACCAGCAGATGCGCGACACCGGGATCGCCGTGCTGCGCGCGGTGGGCGTCGACACCGGCGGCTGCAACGTCCAGTTCGCGGTGCACCCGGGGACGGGCCGGCTCGTGGTGATCGAGATGAACCCGCGGGTGTCGCGGTCGAGCGCGCTGGCGTCGAAGGCCACCGGGTTCCCGATCGCGAAGATCGCGGCGAAGCTGGCCGTCGGCTACACCCTCGACGAGATTCGCAACGACATCACCGGCGAGACCCCGGCCGCGTTCGAGCCGGCGCTGGACTACGTCGTGGTGAAGATCCCGCGGTTCGCGTTCGAGAAGTTCCCGGGCGCGGACGCCGAGCTGACCACGACGATGAAGTCCGTCGGCGAGGCGATGTCGCTGGGCCGGTCGTTCCCGGAGGCGCTGGGCAAGGCGCTGCGGTCGATGGAGACCGCGGCGGCCGGATTCTGGACGACGCCGGATCCCGAGGCGCCCGCCGGTGGGCCCGATGCGTACTGGTGCGCAGAGCAAGGGACCGTCGCCACCCCCACCGACGGCCGGATCTACGCCGTCGAGCGGGCCCTGCGCCACGGTGTCCCGGTGGCCGACGTGGCTGCGGCGTCGGGCATCGACCCGTGGTTCGTCGACCAGATCGCCGGGCTGGTGGAACTCCGCGCAGAGCTCGTCGCGGCCCCGGTGCTGGACGCCGCGCTGCTGCGCCGGGCCAAGCGCGCCGGGCTGTCGGACCGCCAGCTCGCCGCGCTGCGCCCCGAGCTGGCCGGGGAGGACGGCGTGCGGACGCTGCGCCACCGCCTCGGCGTCCGGCCCGTCTACAAGACCGTGGACACGTGCGCGGCCGAGTTCGCCGCGCGCACCCCGTACCACTACTCGGCCTACGAGACCGACCCCGCCGCCGAGTCCGAGATCGCGCCGCAGACCGAGCGGCCCAAGGTGATCATCCTCGGCTCCGGGCCCAACCGGATCGGGCAGGGCATCGAGTTCGACTACTCGTGCGTGCACGCGGTGATGGCGCTGCGCGCTGCCCCCGACAACAGTGGAGCGGGCTTCGAGACCGTGATGGTCAACTGCAACCCGGAGACGGTCTCCACCGACTACGACACCGCCGATCGCCTCTACTTCGAGCCGCTGACCTTCGAGGACGTCCTGGAGGTCGTGCATGCCGAGCAGGCGTCGGGCACGGTCGCGGGGGTGATCGTGCAGCTCGGGGGGCAGACGCCGCTCGGGCTCGCGGCCCGGCTCACAGCGGCGGGTGTGCCGGTGGTGGGGACGTCCGCGGCGGCGATCGACCTGGCCGAGGATCGCGGGGCGTTCGGCGAGGTGCTGCGCAGGGCCGGGCTGCCCGCGCCCGCGTTCGGCATGGCCACCTCGTTCGACCAGGCCCGGGACATCGCCGACGACATCGGCTACCCGGTGCTCGTCCGGCCCTCGTACGTGCTGGGCGGCCGCGGCATGGAGATCGTCTACGACGAGCAGACGCTCGCCGGCTACATCACCCGCGCGACCACGATCAGCCCCGACCGCCCCGTGCTCGTCGACCGCTTCCTCGACGACGCGATCGAGATCGACGTCGACGCGCTCTGCGACGGCACCCCGGGACCCGGCGGGGTGTTCCTCGGCGGCGTGATGGAGCACATCGAGGAGGCCGGGGTGCATTCCGGCGACTCCGCGTGCGCGCTGCCACCCGTCACGCTCGGCGCGTCCGTGCTGGACGCGGTGCGGGCGTCGACCGAAGCCATCGCGCACGGGATCGGCGTGCGCGGGCTGCTCAACGTCCAGTACGCGCTGCACGGCGAGACCCTCTACGTGCTGGAGGCCAACCCGCGCGCATCGCGCACGGTGCCGTTCGTGTCGAAGGCCACGGCCGTGCCCCTGGCGAAGGCGGCGGCGCGGATCATGCTGGGGGCCACGATCGCGCAGCTGCGCACCGAAGGCCTGCTGCCGGCGTCCGGCGACGGCGGCGACATGCCCCCCGACGCCCCGGTGGCCGTCAAGGAGGCCGTGCTGCCGTTCCACCGCTTCCGCACCCGTTCCGGTGCCGGTGTGGACCCACTGCTCGGGCCGGAGATGAAGTCCACCGGCGAGGTGATGGGCATCGACGCGTCGTTCGGGCCGGCGTTCGCGAAGTCACAGGCTGCGGCGTACGGGCCGCTGCCGACGTCCGGACGGGTGTTCGTCTCGCTCGCCGACCGCGACAAGCGGGCCATGGTGTTCCCGGTGCGCCGTCTCGCCGACCTCGGGTTCGAGCTGCTCGCCACCGCCGGCACGGCCGGGATGCTGCGCCGCCACGGCCTCACCCCGACCGTCGTGCGCAAGCACTCCGAGGGAGGGGAGTCGATCGTCGACCGCATCCTCGCCGGCGACGTCGCCCTGATCGTCAACACCCCGTACGGCAACTCCGGCCCCCGCGTGGACGGCTACGAGATCCGCGCGGCGGCCGTGTCGCGCGGCGTACCGTGCATCACCACCGTGCAGGGCGCTGCAGCAGCCGTCCAGGGCATCGAGGCACTCCTGAGCGACACCATCGGCGTCCGCTCCTTGCAAGATGCCCACGCCGCCCTGACGAAAGCCCGCCCGTGACGCCACCCAGAACCGCACTTAGTGACCTGGATGCTGTCCATACCCCCCTCCAGACAGCATCCAGGTCACTAAGTGCGGGAGACGGGCGCTCGTGACGACGGGGGGGTTCGGGGGGCGGCTGCTCGACGGGGTGGGGCGGTACGGGCCGTTGTGTGCGGGGATCGACCCGCATCCGGCGCTGCTGGCGGAGTGGGGGCTCACCGACGACGTCGACGGGCTGGAGCGGTTCGTCATGACGTGCGTGGAGGCGCTGGCCGGGCACGTAGCCGTCGTCAAGCCGCAGTCGGCGTTCTTCGAGCGGCACGGTTCGGCGGGGATCGCGGTGCTGGAGCGGGTGCTGGCGGCGCTTGCGGCGACCGCGACGTTGAGCCTGCTCGACGTCAAGCGCGGCGACATCGGCTCCACCATGGACGGCTACGCCGACGCCTACCTGCGCGTCGGCGCGCCGCTCGCGGCCGATGCCGTGACGCTCTCGCCGTACCTCGGCCTCGGTTCGCTGTCCGCGGCGATCCGGACGGCCGACGACGCCGGTCGCGGGGTGTTCGTGCTCGCCCGCACGTCCAACCCGGAGGGGGCGGAGGTGCAGCTCGCGGACTGGGCGGGTCGCTGCGTCGCCCAGAGCGTCGTCGACGGCGTCGCGGCGCTCAACGCCGGCGCCGACCCCCTCGGCGGCACCGGCGTCGTCGTGGGCGCCACGACGGAGCACGGGCTCGATCTCTCCTCGCTGAACGGCCCGGTGCTCGCCCCCGGGCTCGGGGCCCAGGGGGCCACCGCGGCAGACGTGGCGGCGCGGTTCGCCGCGGCGCGGGGCGTGGTGCTGCCCGCGGCGTCGCGATCGGTGCTCGCGGCCGGCCCGGATGTCACGGCGTTGCGGGCCGCGGCCGCTGCCCTCAACGACACTCTGGCGGCCGGCGGGTAACCGGCTCATCGCTCGCGCAGCGCCAGACCCGCGGCCTGCCACCCGCCCATCCCGTGGACGCCCCCGCCCGGCGGGGTGGACGCCGAGCACAGGTACAGCCCGGGCACCGGTGTCCGCCACGGCTGCGGCGACAGCACCGGCCGGGAGACGAACTGGCGCAGGTCGGCCGCGCCACCGCCGATGTCGCCACCGACGAGGTTGGCGTCGTGCGCCTCCAGCGCCGCCGGCGCGGTCGCGTGCCGGGCCAGCACGCGGTCCCGGAACCCCGGGGCGAACCGCTCGATCTGAGCTTCGATCGGCCCGGACATGTCGACCGTCGAGCCGTGCGGCACGTGGCAGTACGACCACAGCGTGTGCTTGCCCGCCGGGGCGCGCGAGGGGTCGGCGACGCAGGCCTGCACGGCGATCACGAACGGGTGCTGCGGGTGCCGGCCGCGAGCCACGGTGCGCTCGGCGGCGACGATCTCCTCGGCCGCCCCGCCGAGGTGGACGGTGCCTGCCGCGGCGACGGCCGGATCGCGCCACGGCACCGGCCCGTCGAGGGCGTGGTCGAGCTTGAACACACCGGGGCCGTAGCGGTAGCGGCCCAGCGACCGGCGGTAGCGGCCCGGCAGCCGGTCGCCGCCGATCGCGAGCACCTGCCGGGGGGTGAGGTTCAGGATGGTGGCCCGCGCGGGCGGTAGCTCGGCGAGGTCCCGGACGCGCCACCCGGTGACGAGTTCGCCGCCCAGCGCGCGCAGGCGCCCGGTCAGCGCGTCGGCGAGGCGCTGGGCCCCGCCGCGAACCACCGGCCATCCCACCGTGTGCGCCAGCGCCGCGAGGAGCAGCCCGTAACCGGCGGTGACCGGAGCGTGCAGGTCCAGCACTGAGTGCGCGGCCATTCCCGCGAACGCCGCGCGGGCCGCCGAGCCGCGGAACAGGCCACCGGCGACCGTGGCGGGCAGGACGCCGAGCGTGCCGAAGCGGATCGCCGCCAGCGGGGCCCGAGGGACTGAGAGCGGTGCCAGCAGCGTGTCCACCAGCGGAAACCCGGCCGCAGCGGTGGCGCCCACCGTCGCGTGCCACGCACGGGCGTCGCGGCCGAACCCCGCGGCGGTGGCCGCGAGGTCGCGCCGTACGAGGGCCGCTCCGTCGCGCAGCGGGTGCGCGGCGGGAACGGGCGGATGCGCGAACTCGACGCCGTCCGGCGCCCGGTCCCGCAGCGCGGACGACGCCAGCGCGAGCGGCAGCACCGTGGCGCACACGTCGTGCCGGAAGCCCGGCAGCGTCAGCTCCGCGGTGCGCAGCCCACCCCCCGGCCGGTCGGCCGCCTCCACGAGCAGGACCCGCCACCCCTCCTCGGCCAGCCGGAGCGCTGCGACGAGCCCGTTCGGACCCGACCCGACCACCACCGCGTCGAATCCCTCGCCCACCGGTCGCACCCGTCCAGCATCCCGGCGCGATCGTCGTCCCGCCGTACCGGGTGCGGTCGGTCGCATGCGCCGAACGGGCGCGTCGCGTGCACTGTGCACGGCCCGGGCGTGCTATCGCTCGAACGGGTGGCCGCGTCCGGGAACCTCCAGGTAACGACCCCCGTTGCCCGTCCCGGACGGTTCGTGAGTACGTTCGGTTCAGACCCGAGACGGTCCCCGAGCGGAGTCCCGCAAGCCGGAGACCCGCAAGCCGGAGACCCGAGAGCAGAGAAAGCGGAGGAGATCGTGGCCCTTCCCCAGCTGACGGAGGAACAGCGCGCTGCCGCCCTGGAGAAGGCGGCCGCGGCGCGCCGTATCCGGGCCGAGCTGAAGGAGCGTCTGAAGCGCGGCGGCACCACGCTCGGTGACGTCCTGAAGCAGTCCGACGACGACGAGGTACTGGGCAAGATGAAGGTCTCGGCGCTGCTCGAAGCCCTGCCCGGCGTCGGCAAGGTCCGTGCGGCGCAGATCATGGAGCGCCTGGAGATCGCGCCGAGTCGCCGCCTGCGCGGGCTGGGCGACCGCCAGCGCAAGGCGCTGCTGGCCGACTTCGACTCCTGACCCGCCTGCGCGCGCATGCCGCAACGTCCTCGGAGGGGCCGGCTGATCGTCCTTGCCGGCCCCTCCGGCGTCGGCAAGAGCAGCGTGGTCGCTCGGCTGCGAGCTGAGCTGCCCGAGCTGGTGTTCAGCGTGTCGGCCACTACCCGCGAGGCCCGTGCCGGTGAGGTCGACGGTGTCGACTACCACTTCGTCGGCGACGCCGGGTTCGACGCGCTGCTTGCCTCGGGGGCGCTGCTGGAGTGGGCGGAGATCCACGGCGGGCTCCAGCGCTCCGGCACGCTGCGCGCACCGGTGGAGGAGGCGCTCGACGCCGGCCGGCCGGTGCTCGTCGAGGTCGATCTCCAGGGAGCTCGGGCGGTGAAGGCGGCCGTGCCGGAGGCCCTCACGGTGTTCCTGGAGCCGCCGTCGTTCGACGAGCTGGCGCGGCGGTTGCGCGGGCGCGGCACCGAGTCCGACGCCGATTTCGCCCGCCGCCTCGACACCGCTCGCTGCGAGATGGCGGCCCGATCCGAGTTCGACGTGGCCCTCGTCAACGACGACCTCCGGGCCGTCGTCGGCCGGTTGGTAGAGTTGCTGATCGGCCGCGCGGATCCCGCCGGCCCCGCCCCTCGTGCCGGAGCCCCTGGCGCCGGCGCGCCCCGCAGCGCAGTACCTGGAGTCATCGAGTGAGCATCCCGCTGACCGGCGCGGTCGCCGGCGCCGTCCCCGAGGGCATCACCAACCCGCCGATCGACGACCTGCTCGGCCAGGTGAGCTCGAAGTACGCGCTGGTCATCTACGCCGCCAAGCGTGCCCGCCAGATCAACGACTACTACTCCCAGCTCGGTGAGGGTTTGCTGGAGTACGTGGGCCCGCTGGTCGAGCCGGGCGCCCGCGAGAAGCCGCTGTCGATCGCCATGCGCGAGATCCAGGGCGGCATGCTGGAGCACACCGAGGGCGAGGACTAGGACCGAGCGGGCGGCGCAGGCGTGCCCGGAGGGCCGGCGATGTCACCGCCCGACCACGTTCCCCCCAGGGTCCTGCTCGGCGTCGCCGGAGGGATCGCCGCGTACAAGAGCGCCGACCTGCTCCGCCGGCTCACCGAGACCGGCCACGCGGTCCGCGTGCTGCCCACGGCGTCGGCGCTGGAGTTCGTCGGAGCGGCCACGTTCGAGGCCCTCTCCGGGCAGCCGGTGCACACCGGGGTGTTCGCCGACGTCCCGTCGGTCCCGCACGTGACGCTGGGGCAGCAGGCCGATCTGGTCGTCGTCGCCCCCGCCACGGCCGATCTGCTGGCCCGCGCCGCACACGGCCGTGCCGACGACCTGCTCACGGCCGCATTGCTCACCGCCCGCTGCCCCGTGCTGTTCGCCCCGGCCATGCACACCGAGATGTGGGAGCACCCCGCCACGAGGGCCAACGTGGCGTTGCTGCGCTCGCGAGGGTCGGTGGTGCTGGAGCCCGCGTCCGGGCGGCTCACCGGCACCGACACGGGCCCGGGCCGGTTGCCCGAGCCCGCCGAGATCGCCGACCTGGCGCGGCTGCTGCTCGAACGAGCGGACGCGCTGCCGCACGACCTGGCCGGGCGCCACGTGGTCGTCTCGGCAGGCGGCACCCGCGAGCCGCTCGACCCGGTGCGCTTCCTCGGCAACCGCTCGTCGGGCCGCCAGGGGTACGCGCTGGCCACGGTCGCGGCCCAGCGGGGTGCGCGCGTCACCCTCGTCGCCGCGCACACCGCCGACCTGGGCGACCCGGCCGCGGTCGACGTACGGCGGGCCGGGTCGGCACGCGAGCTGCGGGCCGCCATGTACGCGGCGGTGGAGGGCGCGGACGCCGTGGTCATGGCGGCGGCCGTGGCGGACTTCCGGCCCGTCGCCCTCGCCGAACACAAGATCAAGAAAGGTGCGGCCGAGCCGGAGCCGGTCCGCCTCGTGACCAACCCCGACATCCTCGCCGAGCTGGTCGAGGCGCGACCGGCCGGCCAGGTCGTCGTGGGCTTCGCCGCCGAGACCGGTGACGACGCCGGCGACGCGCTGCACCACGGCCGCGCCAAGCTCGCTCGCAAGGGCTGCGACCTGCTCGTCGTCAACGCGGTCGGCGACGGGAAAGCCTTCGAGGTGGCCGACAACGCGGGCTGGCTGCTCGGGTCCGACGGCAGCGAGCGGGTGCTCGAACAGGGCTCCAAGGCGCTGCTCGCCTCCCGGGTGTGGGACGCGGTGGCGGCACGGCTGAACGCAGCCTCCGAGCGATAGCCGAGGCGTCCGGCGAGCTCGCCGACCGTCGCGCCGCCATCGGCCAGCAGTGTGAGTGCGCTGTGCATCCGCCACCGGGTGACGTACTGCGTGGCGGGCGGTCGTCGCCCGCGACGCGTGGGCGGCCCGCACCACGACACCCACCCGGTTCGAGGACTACGCGGCCACGCTGGCCCTCGGTGCCGGCGCGCGCCGGGCCAGGTAGAACGCGAACAGTCCGGCTGGCAGGTAGACGAGCAGCCCGTAGATCGCCGGCGGTACCGACATCTCCGGGTTGTTCAGCAGAGCCGGGCTCAGCGCGATCGTGATCGCCAGCACGGCGTTGTGGATGCCGATCTCCATCGACGAGGCGATGGCCTGCCCGCGGGTCACCCGCAGCGCCCGGGGGAGCAGGTAGCCCAGGGCGAGGCTGAGCACGCCGAACACCAGCGCGACCGGGCCCACCGTCAGCAGCCCCGCCGTGATGACGGCACTGTTCTCCGACACCGCCGCGGCGATCACCCCGACCAGCACCATGACCGAGGCGATCTTCACCGGGGTCTGCATGCGCGCGGCGAACCCGGCGGCGTAGCGGCGCACCAGCATGCCGAGGAGTACGGGCACGAGCACGATGACGAACACCTGCACGACCTTGTCGGCCTGGAGCCCGAGTGCGGGGTCGTCGCCGAGGAAGTGCGCGACCGACAGGTTCACCACGATCGGCAGGGTGACCACGGAGATCACCGAGTTGACGGCGGTGAGGGTGACGTTGAGCGCGACGTCACCACCCGCGAGATGGCTGAGCAGGTTCGCCGTGGCACCGCCGGGCGCGGCGGCAAGCAGCATCATCCCGACGGCCAACACGGGCGGAAGGCCCCACGCCGTGACGAGGCCGAGACAGAGCAGGGGAAGCAGGACCACCTGGCAGGTCAGCGCCACGAGCGCGGCCCGCGGGTACGCGAGGACCCTGCCGAAGTCGGCGACGGTGAGGCTCAGCCCCAGGCCGAGCATCACCACCCCGAGCGCGAGCGGCAGGAACGTGGTGGTCAGTTGCGACGCCACGAGCGGCTCCGATCACCCAGATGACCTCGGCGCCTGCTGGCGCCGGGGCGATCATCGCAGGCTGGTGCAGGCCGCGTCCCGCGGGTGGCGCATCGGCGGGCTCGGGGGTCCGGAGCGCGCTTCCCGCGGGACGCGGGCCGATCAGGTGCCGGGCAGGATGCCGCCGGGCAGGCCCGGAGCGGCCGGGGCCGGTGCGGCCTCCTCGTCGCCGGCGCCCTCGTCGGCACCGGCCTCCCGGTCGGCCGCGCGGTCGGCGGTGCCGTTGGTGCGGCTCTCCGAACGGTCACCGGACCGCTCGTCCTCGAACTCGTCCTCGGCGGCTCCACCGGACCGGGTGCCGCCGGTGGTGCCCTCGTCGGCGTTGCGGCCACTGCTGCGAGGGGCGGCGGTGGTGCCCTCCTCCTCGTCGAGGGTGCCGCCGGACCGCCCGGTCCCGGTGGTGCCGGAGTCCTGCTCGTCGAGGGTGCTGCCGCCGCGAGGTGTGGCGGGCTGAACCGGCTTCTGGCCGTTGATGGAGATGAACTCCTGGGCCGACCAGCCGCCGAGGTCGTTCAGTCGCACGAAACCGTTGCGGATCTCACCGGCCTCGACGATCGTGCCCGTCCTGCAGACCACGACGACGGCCGCATCCATCCGCGGCTCCTCGCGCACGTTCACGTTGTCGACGCACTTGGCGGGTTCGGCGGCCGAGGCCGTGCCGACCGCGATCAGGGTGCCGACGCCGACCGCCGCGATCGCGCTCACCACCGCGGCCACGCGGGCCGGTCGCTGCAACGCCTTCATTCTGGGAACCTCCGTCGGATGGGGTGTTCTCCCGGCCCAACGATCGGCCCCGTTACCGATTCGCTACCTGCGCGACAACCACTCGATCCAGTGACGAACCAACGGCGTGTCTCGGGAACCATCACGCAAGGTGAGCAGGGTGGCGGTGGCTCCGGGTGAGCGTGCCCGCTCGGACGGACGACGGATCGTCGGACCCGTCTGGTAGACCGTCCCCGTGGGTCGGATCTTGACGGGGGGGCGGAGCACGCGCGGGGAGTGGCAGCCCGCCGCGGCGCTCCCGGTCGCCCGCGTCGCCGTCGACGTCGCGCTGGCCCATCTCGACCGCCCCTTCGACTACCGCGTACCCGCGCACCTCGACGAGACGGCCGTCGCGGGGGTGCGGCTGCGGGTCCGCTTCGCCGGGCGCCTCGTCGACGGGTACCTGCTCGAACGCGTCGCCGGATCCGGGCACGGCGGCGCGCTGGCCTGGGTCGAGCGGGTGGTGTCGCCGGAGCCGGTACTGACCGCGGAGGTCGCTGCGCTCTGCCGGGCAGTCGCCGACCGCTGGGCCGGCGTGCTCGCCGACGTCCTGCGGCTGGCGGTACCCCCGCGGCACGCCCGGGTGGAGGCCGAGACCGGACCGTCCGGGCCGGTCGGTGCTGCGCCGACGCCGCCGGACCCGGCGGCCTGGGCGCGCTACCGCCACGGCCCGGCGTTGCTCGACGCGCTCGCCGGGGGACGTGTCGCGCACGCCGTCTGGCAGGCGCTGCCGGGCGAGTCGTGGGCGGACCGGCTCGCCGAGGCGGCGGCGACGACGGCCGGCACCGGTCGCGGCGCGCTGCTCGTCGTGCCCGACCAACGCGACGTCGCCGCGCTGCACGCCGCCTGCGCCCGCCTGCTCGGGGACGCCGCGGTCGTCGCGCTCACCGCCGAGCTCGGGCCCGCCGAGCGCTACCGGCGCTGGCTCGCGGTGCGTCGCGGGCGGGTTCGGGTGGTGGTCGGCACCCGCGCCGCGACCTTCGCGCCCGTCGAGCGGCCCGGGCTGGTGGCGATCTGGGACGACGGCGACGACCTGCACGCCGAGCCGCGCGCGCCCTACCCGCACGCCAGGGACGTGCTGGTGCTGCGGGCGCACGCGGCGGGCGCGGCCCTGGTCGTCGGCGGGTACGCGCGGACCGCCGAGAGCCAGCTCCTGGTGACGTTGGGCTGGGCGCGCGAGGTCGTCGCCGACCGTGCGGTGGTGCGCGCCGCCGCTGCCCGGATCACCGCGCTGGACGACGGGTCGGGCCGCGACCCGGACACGCCCGGCGCCCGCGTGCCCCGCGCGGCGTTCGAGGCGGCCCGCGCGGCCCTCGCGGCCGGGCGGCCGGTGCTGGTGCAGGTGCCGAGGGCGGGCTACCTGCCGTGGCTGGCGTGCGCGGCGTGCCGGGAGACGGCCCGGTGCCGGCACTGCGCCGGCCCGCTGGCGGTGCCCCGCGGCTCCCCGGACGTGGCTGGGGGGGCGGTGCCTGCGGTGGCGTGTTGTCGCTGGTGCGGGCGCGCCGAACCGGCGTTCCGGTGCGGGGCCTGCGGATCCCGGCGGATGCGGGCAGGTGTCGTCGGTGCCCGGCGCACCGCGGAGGAGCTCGGGCGTGCGTTCCCGGGCGTCCCGGTCCGCTCCTCCGGCGGCGGCGCGGCGGTGCTGGCGGAGGTGGCCGGCGGGGCCGAGCTGGTCGTCGCGACGCCCGGGGCGGAGCCCCCGGCCCGGGGCGGGTACGGCGCAGCCCTGCTGCTCGACGGCTGGGCGCTGCTCGCGCGGCCCGACCTGCGGGTGGCCGAGGAGACGCTGCGGCGCTGGCTGGCCGCCGCCGCGCTGGTCGTGCCCGCGGGCGACGGCGGCCGGGTGGTGGTCGGCGCCGACGCGGGGCTGCCCGTCGTGCAGGCGCTGGTGCGCTGGGATCCGGCCGGGCACGCCGCCGCCGAGCTCGCGGCGCGCACCGAGGTCGGGTTCCCGCCCGCGGTGCGGATGGCGGCAGTGGAGGGGAGCGCCGGCGCCGCCGCCGAGGTGCCCGCCGAGCTGCCCGCGGACGACGCGGCGCTGGGGCCGCTCGCGACCGAGGGCCCCGCCGTCGACGGCGACCTCCGAGAGCGGGCGCTGCTGCGGGTGCCGCGGGCCCGGAGCAGGGAACTCGCCGCGACGCTCGCCGCCGTGCAGGCCGTGCGCACCGCGCGCAAGGTGCCCGACCCGGTTCGGTTGCGCCTGGATCCCCCTGAGATCGGCTGACGGCGCCGGCCCGCGGCCGGGTGGCAGAATCGGACCCCGGCCACTCGACCGAAGACCACCGACCGACGCCCGAGGAGAATCGTGCCCATCCAGCCCGTCCGGCTGTTCGGCGATCCGGTGCTGCGAACCCGCGCCACCGAGGTCACCACGTTCGACGCCGAGCTGCGCAGGCTGGTGGCCGATCTCACCGACACCATGCACGACGAGGGCGGCGCCGGCCTCGCGGCGCCGCAGATCGGGGTGTCGCTGCGGGTGTTCACCTACGACGTGGACGGCCATACCGGCCACCTGGTCAACCCGACGTTCGAGGCGGTCGGCCCGGACGAGCAGCTCGGCCCGGAAGGCTGCCTGTCCATCCCCGGCCTGTCCTGGGACTGCCGGCGGCACCTGCACGTCGTCGCGCACGGCTGCTCGATGTTCGGCGAGCCGGTGCGGCTGGAGGGCACCGAGATGCTCGCCCGCTGCGTCCAGCACGAGACCGACCACCTCGATGGCGTGCTGTTCGTCGACCGGCTCGACCCGGAGACCCGCAAGCTGGCGATGGCCCAGATCCGCGAGGCCCGCTGGTTCGGCGAGCCCGAGCCGGTCGTGAAGGCCAGCCCGCACCCGCTGTTCGGGAAGGCCCGGTGAGCGGTCCGGCCGGGCTGCGGCTGCTCTTCGCGGGCACGCCGGAGGCGGCGGTGCCGTCGCTGCGGGCGCTGCTCGACTCCCCGCGCCACGAGGTCGTCGCCGTGCTCACCCGTCCCGACGCGCCGGCCGGGCGGGGCCGCACGCTCCTGCGCTCGCCGGTGGGGTCCGTCGCCGACGGGGCCGGGATCCCGGTGCTCACGCCGCGCCGCCCGTCCGACCCGGGGTTCCTCGACGCGCTGCGCGAGCTCGCCCCGGACTGCTGCCCGGTCGTCGCGTACGGGGCGCTGATCGGCCGCGAGGCGCTGGATGTGCCCCGGCACGGCTGGGTCAACCTGCACTTCTCGCTGCTGCCGGCCTGGCGGGGCGCGGCGCCGGTGCAGGCGGCGGTGCGCCACGGGGACGACGTGACCGGTGCCACCACGTTCCGGCTGGAGGAGGGGCTCGACACCGGGCCGACGTTCGGCGTCGTCACCGAGCCGGTGCAGCCCACCGACACCGCGGGCGAATTGCTCGACCGGCTCGCCCGATCCGGCGCGGGGCTGCTCGCCGCGACCGTGGACGGCATCGCCGACGGCACGCTGCGCGCGGTACCGCAGTCCGCGGACGGCGTGTCGCACGCGGGCAAGGTCACGGTGGCCGACGCCCGGGTGGACTGGGCCGACCCGCCGACGGCGGTGGACCGGCTCATCCGGTCGGTCACGCCCGAGCCGGGCGCGTGGACGACGTTCCGTGGCGAGCGGCTCGGCCTGGGCCCGGTCCGCGAGGTGCCTGACGGCCCTGCGCTCAAGCCCGGCGAGCTGAACGTCGCGAAGCGCCACGTCCTGGTGGGCACCGTCGCGGCCGCGCTGGAGCTGGGTGACGTGCGACCGGCCGGCAAGCGGGCGATGCCGGCCACGGCCTGGGCCCGCGGCGCCCGCATCGAGCCCGGGGAGCTGCTGACATGACCGCCGCCACAACTCGCGACCGTCCACCTCGACCGCACCTTGGACCCTTGATGCGGTCGTGGCCCCCTCCTCGACCGCGTCAAGGGTCCAACGTGCGGTTCGGGGTACGGGCGTGAGCACGTCGGGGCGGTCGGGGCGGCGTCCGGGACGGGAGGCCGGGGCGCGGGGGGCCGGGCCGCCGCGGGGGCGGTCCGGGCCGTACCGGCCGCCCGAGCTCGACCCGGCCCGGCAGGCGGCGCTGGAGCTGCTCACCGCCGTCCGGGTCCGCGACGCCTACGCCAACCTGGCGTTGCCGGCGATCCTGCGCCGCCACCGCCTGCGCGACCGCGACGCGGCCCTGGCCACCGAGCTGGGCTACGGCAGCCTGCGCGCCCAGGGACTGCTCGACGCGGTCATCGAGGCGTGCACGGAGCGCCCGCTGGCGAGGGTGGAGGCGCACCTGCTCGACGCGCTGCGCCTGGGGGCCTACCAGTTGCTGCGCACGCGGGTTCCCCCGCACGCCGCGGTGGACACGACCGTCGAGCTGGTGCGGGCCGACGGCGGCTCGCGGGCGGCCGGGTTCGTCAACGCGGTGCTGCGCTCGGTCGGCGAGCGCGACGAGGCCGCGTGGGTCGCCGCCCTGGCGCCGGCCGCCGCGGACGACCCGCTCGGGCGCGCCGCGTTCGTGCACGCCCATCCGCGGTGGATCGCGCAGGCGTTCGCCGACGCGCTGGGCGGCACCGGCGAGCTGGACGCGGCCCTGGCCGCCGACGACGCCCGGCCCGTCGTGCACCTGCTGGCCCGGCCGGGGGAGATCACGGCAGAGGAGCTTGCGCTGGTCACGGGCGGCGAGCAGGCGCCCTACTCGCCCTACGGGGTGCATCTGCCCGCGGGTTCCGGGGAGATCGGCGAACTGGACGCGATCGCCGAGGGAATGGCGATCGTGCAGGACGAGGGCAGCCAGCTCGTCGCGCTCGCGATGGCCCGGACCGAGCTGCACGGCGCCGACGGGGGCCGCTGGCTGGACCTGTGCGCCGGGCCGGGCGGCAAGTCGGTCCTGCTGGGCGGGCTGGCGGTGCCGGACGGCGCCGCGGTGGACGCGGTGGAGGTGAGCGAGCACCGGGCCGATCTCGTGCGCCGCGCGGTCGAGGGCCTGCCGGTGACGGTGCACACCGCGGACGGCCGGGAGGCCCCACTGCCGCACAACCTGTTCGACCGGGTGCTGGTCGACGCGCCGTGCACCGGGCTGGGCGCGCTGCGCCGCCGACCCGAGGCGCGCTGGCGGCGCCGGCCCGAGGACGTCGCGGCGCTGGCGAAGCTGCAGCGCGAGCTGCTGGGTGCCGCGCTGCGCCACGTCCGGGTGGGCGGAGTGGTCGCGTACGTCACCTGCTCGCCGCACCTGGGCGAGACGCTCGGTGTGCTGCGCCGTCGCCGCGACGGGGTGGAGCCGGTCGACGCCCGCCCGCTGCTGCCCGGCGTGCCCGAGCTCGGTGACGGTCCGCACGTGCAGCTCTGGCCGCACCGACACGGCACCGACGCGATGTTCCTGGCGCTGCTCCGCCGGACGTCGTGACCATGCTGGTCGTCGTGGGCGGGTGCGGACATCCCTGCCTGCCCCGCGTGAATCGTGGCGACGATCGCGGCCGGGCCGGGCCCCCTTGGTAGATCCGCATCGGATCGTGCGTGATCCGTATGAGGGAGGCAACAGTGTCCGGTGAAGAGCGGGCGCCGGCGCGGCCGAGATCGAGGTGGCCGAGAACGCCGCGGCATTGGACGTGCCGTTGAACTTGCGGATCACCAAGAGCTTGGACGCGCAGCTACGCCAGCGTGCCGCCGCAGAGCAGATCCCTACATCGGCTCTGGTGCGCCGGCTGCTGATGAGGTCGATGCAGCCCGATACGGCGCCCGTGTTGACCGTGGAGCAGGTCGAAGCCATCGCCCGCCGCGTCGTAAGCGAATCTGTCGCCTCGGGGCGATGACTGGACTGAGCGACAAGGCGACGTGGCAGCGCGTGGCGCGCTCGCCCGTGTCCGTGAGCCGATCGACTTGCGGGACGCTCCTGCCGTAGGTCCTGGCGAGGTGATCAGGTCTGCCGGTACGACCCGGCCGTGTGGAGTTCGCTCATGACGGGCGGTTCGGCGCACCGCTCGTCGAGGGTGGAGCGGAAGCGTTGGAACGCCGGCAGGCTGGCGAGCTGCCCGGGAGGAGCGGTGCCGCTGACGATGTCGAGGAAGGTGAGCTCGTCGTCGAGCTGGTAGGTCACCCACCGCAGCCCGGCGGGCTGGACCGCGGCGAGCTCCTCGTAGGCCGCCCGGAGAAGCTGCAGGTTGCGTTCCAGATGATCGCGTCGGACGCGGTACCGGATCAGCAGCTCGTGCACGTCACGCTCCTTCCGTCTGGTTGCTGACCGAGCGCAGTGCGCCAGGGCGCCGGCCGGCGAGGCGGTCGAGTCCGGCCGCGGTGGCGGCGTCGGCGGGTAGGTGGATCACGAGGCGCTGGTAGTCGCGGTCGGGAGGTTCGAGGGTTTCGAGGGTCAGGCGCAGCGTGCCGACCTGCGGGTGCGCGATCGCGGTGACGCCGGTTCGTCTGGCCTGCAGCGGCCGGCGCTGCCAGCGTTCGGTGAACGCGGGGCCGATGGTGCGGGCGAGCCGGGTGGCGAAGGTGTCGGCTTCCGGGTCCCCGCGGCGCAGCTGGTACAGGTAGGCGACCTGGTCGTCGGCGACGTCGTCCCAGTCGGGGTAGGTGGTGCGGGCGCGCTCGTCGGCGAGAGTGAACCACAGCAGGTTGGGGTGCTCGGTGTCGAGGACGCCCAGCGGGCGGGCGAGTCGGTCGTAGCCGTCGTTCCAGGCCAGCAGGTCGGTCAGGTGGTTGAGGACGTAGGCCGGGGCCGGGTCGAGCTGGTCGAGCACCGCGCGCAGGGTGGGCCGCACAGCCCGGGCGGGGAGTGGTCGGGAGTGCGGGCACATCAGCTCGGTGCCGCCGGACACCACGGCCAGCTGGTGTAGGTAGTCGACGTCGGCGTCGGTGAGCCGCAGCGCCTCGGCCAGTGCGGCGAGCACCTGAACCGAAGGGCGGGTGTCGCGGCCCTGCTCGAGGCGGATGAGGTAGTCGACGCTGACGCCGGCCAGCGTCGCGAGCTCGGATCGGCGCAGACCGGGCGTGCGCCGGCGAGGGCCGTCGGGCAGGCCGACATCGGCCGGTCGCACCGCCTCGCGCCTGCTGCGCAGGAACGCGCCCAGCTCGCCGTCCATCACGTCGTGCAGTGTGCCAACCGTGCGGCGGTGGTGGGTGGCCCTGCCAGGGCCAGCCTCGCCGCGGTCTCCCTCGGACACGGCGCGCGCCGCACGATCGGTGCCATGACGAGGTCAGAATCAGCGCAGATGGCGATCCGGACTGCGATCGTGATCGGGAGCACCCGCCCCGGCCGGCGAGGCGCGGCGGTCGCGCGGTGGGCCGAACAGGTCGCCGCTCGACACTCAGCCGTTGTCGATGGCCGGGCGGTGGTCGAGGTGGTCGACGTGGCCGAGTTCGGGCTGCCGCTGCTCGACGAGCCCGTCCCGGCGATGTTCGGGGACTACCGACACCGACACACCAGCCGGTGGGCCGAGACGATCAGCTCGTTCGACGCGTTCGTGTTCGTCACCCCGGAGTACAACCATTCCCTGCCGGCCGCGCTGAAGAACGCGATCGACTATCTCTACGCGGAGTGGGACGGCAAGCCGGCCGGGGTAATCGGCTACGGCATCCACGGTGCGTCCCGGGCGATCGACCACCTGCGGCTGGTGCTGGCCGAGGTACGCGCCGCCGTGGTGCCCACCCAGATCTCGCTGTCGATCTTCACCGAGTTCGACTTCAGCGGCTTCGACCCGACCGACCCGACCGCCGCCGGGGTGTTCCGGCCGGGTGCGGATCAGGAGACAACGCTGGTCGCGATGCTCGACGAGGTCGTCGCCTGGGCAAACGCCCTGAGGCCGTTGCGACCCGATATCGCCGACGCGCGGTCGGTACCCGCGTGAGGACGCAGGGCCGGGCGCGCCACCCACGTCGCCGATCGGTCTGCGAGTCGCAGCCGCGCAGCACCGGCCAGGCCGCCCGCGAGGTGAGCGAGCACGACGGGCCGCGCAACCCTGGACTCTGGCTGGTCGTCGTACTGGGCGGCCTGGTAGCGCTCGGTCCGCTGACCACCGCGCTCTACCTTCCGGCGTTGCCAAGCGTAGTTGAGGACCTGGACACCAGCGCGACGGCGATCCAGCTGACCCTGACCGGCACGTTGCTCGGCCTGGTCGTGGGCCAGCTGCTGGTCGGGCCGCTGTCCGATGCGGTCGGCCGACGGCTACCGCTGCTGATCGGTGCCACCGTGCACGTCCTCGCCTCGGTCGGCTGCGCGGTCGCGCCCACTGTGGCCGTGCTCGTTGCGGCGCGTGTGATGCAGGGCCTGGGCGCTGCGGCCGGCGTCGTGCTCGCGCTGGCCATCATCCGGGACCTGTTCACCGGGCGCCGGGCCGCCGCGCTGCTCTCCCGCCTGCTGCTGATCCTGGGTGCGGCCACCATCCTCGCGCCGCCGGCGGGCGCGGCGCTGCTGTCCTGGACGCAGTGGCGCGGCGTGTTCGCCGCGCTGGCCGGGGTCGGGATCCTCGTGACCGCCCTGGCAGCCTGGCGACTCGCGGAGACCCTGCCGCGCCGGCACCGTCGGCCACTCGCGCTGCGCGCCGTCCTGCAGACCTACGCCGGCCTGCTGCGCGCCCCCGCGTTCGTCGGCATGATCGTCGTGGTCGGCCTGACCATGGCCGCGCTCTATGCCTACCTCGCCGCCGCCCCGTTCGTCTTCCAGGAGCGCTTCGGCGTCGATCCGCAACAGCTCGGCCTGCTCCTCGGTGCCGGCAGCGTCCTGTTCGTCGGGGCCACTCAGCTCAACCCGCTGCTGCTCGACCGCCACGAGCCGCAGCACATCCTCATCGCCGCCGC
>JBQTJE010000006.1:0-6919 GCA_052387455.1 Pseudonocardia sp. | reverse complement strand
GAACGCTGTTCGGCCAACCGCTCGCGAAGTTCCTGCCCTACGTGGCCACCGGACTGCTCATCTGGCGGTTCGTCGAGGGCTGCGTGCTCGAGGGCAGCGAGGTGTTCATCGCCAACGAGGGGCTGATCCGGTTCCTGCCGGCGCCGCTCACGCTGCACATCTACCGGCTGATCTGGCGACAGATCCTGTTCTTCGCCCACAACCTGGTCATCTGGGGGATCATCGTCGCGATCTTCCAGGTACCGCTGGGCTGGACGCTGCTGCTCGCGCTGCCCGCGTTCGCACTCCTCGTGCTCAACGGCGCGTGGATCGCCGTCCTCGCGGGCATCGTCGCCACCCGCTTCCGTGACATCCCGCCGATCATCGCGAGCCTCACCCAGCTGCTGTTCTTCATGACCCCGATCGTCTGGTCCTACGAGATCCTCAAGGACAACATCGCCGGGCGGGCGGCGCTGGCCGAGCTGAACCCCGTCCTGCATTTCGTGGAGATCGTGCGCCAGCCGCTGCTGGGTCAGGACATCGTGTGGCGGCACTGGTGGGTGGCGGCGGCGATCACGGTGGTCGGGTGGGGCACGGCGCTGGTGTGCCTGCGCAACTACCGGTCCAGGGTGGCGTACTGGGTATGAGCGCCCCCGGCCCCGAACCCAGCATCGACGTCCTCGACGCCTCGGTCGACTTCCCGATCTTCGACGCGAAGACGCGCTCGCTGAAGAAGGCCGTCCTGGGCCGCGCGGGCGGCCGGATCGGCACCGACAGCAAGGTGCCGATCATCCAGGCGCTGCGTGACGTCTCGCTGTCGCTGCGCCGCGGCGACCGGGTGGCGCTGGTCGGGCACAACGGCGCGGGCAAGTCGACGCTGCTGCGGCTGATGTCGGGCATCTACGAGCCGACGCGCGGGCATGCCTCGGTGGTGGGCAAGGTCGCGCCGGTGTTCGACCTGGCCGTCGGGATGGACCCGGAGATCTCCGGGCTGGACAACATCCTCATCCGGGGGCTGTTCCTCGGCATGACGCGCAAGGACATGGAGGCGCGCGTCGACGACATCGCCGAGTTCACCGAGCTCGGCGACTACCTGCGGATGCCGATGCGCACCTACTCCACCGGCATGCGGTTGCGGCTCGCGCTCGGCGTCGTCACCAGCATCGACCCGGAGATCCTGCTGCTGGACGAGGGCATCGGCGCGGTCGACGCGGAGTTCCTCGCCAAGGCCCGCCGCCGCCTCGACGAACTGGTGGAGCGGTCCGGGATCCTGGTGTTCGCCTCGCACTCCGACGAGTTCCTCGCCGACCTGTGCGACACCGCCATCTGGATGGAGCACGGCACGGTGCGCGAGCAGGGGCCGCTGCGCGACGTGCTGCACCACTACAAGGGCCGCGACGTGCTCGCGGAGATGGGCCGCTGACGTGACCGCCCCGCCGCTGCCGCCGGGGTCGGTGGTGGCGGTCGTGGTCACGCGGCACCGCACCGACCAGCTCGTCGACTCCCTCGCCGCTCTGGCGAAGCAGACGCACCCGCCGGCGCACCTCGTCGTCGTGGACAACGGGCCGGACCGGTCCGCGCGCGACGTCGTCGAGGCCGCGGGCGTCCCGGCGACGTACCTGCCGTCGTGGCGCAACCTCGGCGGGGCGGGCGGGTTCGCGCTCGGCATGCTGCACGCGCTGGCGCTGGGCGCGCAGTGGGTGTGGCTGGCCGACGACGACGGCCGCGCGGCCGACGACACGGTGCTCGCCACGCTGGTCGAGCTGGCGCAGCGGCGCGGGCTCGCGGCCGTCTCCCCGGTGGTGGTGGACGCGGCGCGCCCGGACCGGCTGGCGTTCGCCGTCCGGCGTGGGTTGCGCTGGCACCGTTCCCGCGCGGCGCTCGCCGCCGACCCCTCGGTGTGCCGCGAGCTGCTGCCCGGGATCGCCGCGCTGTTCAACGGGGCGCTCTTCCGGGCCTCCACGCTGGACGCCATCGGGGTGCCGGACCTGCGACTGTTCGTGCGCGGCGACGAGGTGGAGCTGCACCGGCGGCTGGTGCGCTCGGGGCTGCCGTTCGGCACGGCACTGCACGCCGCCTACCTGCACCCGGCCGCGCACGACGAGGACAAGCCGATGCTCGGCGGGCGACTGCACGCCCGCCACCCCGACGACCCGGTGAAGCGGCACTACACCTACCGCAACCGCGGCTACCTGGTGTCCCAGCCGGGGATGCGCCGGGTGGGTCTGCTGGAGCTGCCGCGCTTCGCCTGGTTCTTCCTCGTCACCCGCCGCGACCCGGCCGGGTTCGCCCGGTGGCTGCGCCAGATGCGTGACGGGCGCCGGGAGCGCTTCCGGCACCCCTGACCGGGTGACAGGTCCAGGGTGGACCGTAACCCGGACGCTCGTCGATCAATCCCACGGTATGCGCAGGCGCGGTTGGTGGGTGGCGGCGGCTCTGGTCGTCGGGATGGTGGTGGCCGGTCAGGGGTACGCCCTGGCCGAGCCGAACAAGGGTGATCGGCCGGGCACCAAGCCGGTGATCACCGAGGAGAACGCCGGCGCCCCGCCTGCGGGCTTCGCGTCCTGGTCGGACCTGATGGCGATGCAGGAGCGGCTCGACGCCCGCGGCGAGCGCATCCTCGCCGCGCGGGACGCGAACTTCACCGGCATCGAGGTCGACGCGGCGAGCAGTCGGCTCACCGTCTTCTGGAAGGGCGAGCCGCCCGCCGCGGCCGCCGCCGCGATGGCGGACGCGCGCGGCGACGGCGTGCAGGTCGAGCAGCGCCCGGCGCGCTACTCCGAGGCCGAGCTGATGGCCGAGGGCGACCGGCTCGTCCAGCAGGACGGCGTGTCGGCCGTCGCGCCCAGGGTGGACGGCAGCGGATTGCTGGTGTCGATGCTCCCGGGGCGGCTGCCCGTGCTGTTCTCCCCGATCCCGCTGACGATGGACGAGGCGAGCCCGGTGGCGGCGTCGCGCGGCGACGACTTCTCCCCGTACTGGGGCGGCGCCCGCTGGAACGGCTGCTCCACCGGGTTCGCGTTCACGATCAACGGCGCGCGCAAGATGCTGTCGGCGGGTCACTGCGGCAGTAACGGGCAGACCGCGAACGACGGCGGCGGCCAGCGGATGGGCACCATCTCCGGGGACAACAACTCCCGCGACCGGCTCTACATCAACACCGAGTCGTCGGGCCGCATCTACACCGGCGGCGTCGGCAGCGGCGAGTCCTCGAACGCCGTCGCGGGTGCCTCGCGCAGTTTCGTCGGCAACATCGTCTGCTCGTCGGGGGCCTACTCCGGGACCCGGTGCAACTCGCAGGTCGTGGCCGTCAACCAGACGATCAACATCGGCTACCTGGTCTTCGGGACGGTGCGCGCCGAGCAGCGCGACCGGCAGGCCGCGATCGGGCAGGGCGACAGCGGCGGCCCGTCCTACACGGCGACCTCGGGCAACTCCCGGGTCACCGCGAAGGGCACGCACACCGCGATCGACACCTCCACCGCCCGCCCGTGCACGGGCGTCCCGTCCGGCCCGGGCCGGACCTGCGCGTGGCGGTTCTGGTACGTCGACGTGGTGGACTCGCTGTCCGCCTACAACGGCCGGATCGTCACGGGCTGACCCGGCTACGCCGCGGTGACCGGGCCGATCTGCTCGGCCACCGCGGGCGGGTCGGTGCCGTAGCGGCCGGGCAGCAGCGGGGCGAGCCGCGGCGCCTGCGGGGTGCCGACCTGCACGGCAGTGCCGTCCGGGCGGGCGCCGACGGACATGATCTCGATGCCCTGCGCCTTCCAGAACCCGATGTCGGCGACCACCCGCGCGGCGAGGCTCTCCAGGGCCCGGCCGGAGTAGGGAGCGTCGACCAGCTCGGCAGGAACCCGCAGGTCCAGGCGCCGCAGCTCGTCGTCGAAGGCGGGCGACGGGACCCGGAAGACGACGATCCGCCGCTCGCGCAGCTCGACTCCGGCGTAGACGTCGGGGAACCGCTCGCGGCCCATCCGGTCCACCTGCAGCGCGGCGTCGTCCACGTCGTTCTCCTGCACGGCCGGGTTCTTCTGCGCAGCCGGGAGGGGGGCGCTGCTCGCGAGCGCGACCGACGGCACGGCGATCGCCACGGTCAGCGCGAGCGCGCAGGCGGTGGCGAGACCGGCGCGGGTGATCGGCGGGTCCACGCGCGGAGGGTAGCGCGGCGGGCACCGTGCGTCAGCCTCTGAAGACGGCTCAGCTCCGGAAGACGACCGTCCGCAGCATCAGGAAGTTGACGACGGTGGCGGCGCCCTGGGCGATCACCCAGGCCACGGTGATGCGCAGCCCCATCGCCGGCAACAGCGCCAGGGCGAGCGCGTTGACGCCGACGTTGAGCGCGAAGGTCGTGCCGTAGAGCGCCACGAACCCGGCGAAGCGTGCCGGGCCGCCCGCGGAGGCGAAGGTGAACCGGCGGTTGAGCAGGTAGGCGGTGGCGGTGCCGCAGACGAAGCTGACCGCCTTGGCGAGGTGCACGTAGACGCCCAGCGCGAGCAGGCCGTGGTAGACCCCGAAGTCGACCAGCGCGCAGAACGCACCCACGGCGACGAACCGGCTCAGCTGCGCGGCCAGGCCGATGCCGGCCGGCGCGGCGAGGCGGGTGGACGTCACGGCGTCGAGGGTATCGGTGCGTCGTCGTGCTCCATCATCAGGATCACCCCGGTGGCCCCGCCGGACTGCGTGCGCAGCGGGCTGCCCAGCACCCGCACCGAGATCGGGCGGCCGCGCCGGTTGACCGCCGGCAGGCCCAGTTCGTGCGGCCCGTCGTCGCCCGCGAGGGTCCGGCGGATCAGCGGGCGCAGGCGGTCGACGGGCAGGCCGATGTCGAGGTTGAGGAAGTGCTCGCCGAGCGCCTCGTCGGTGCGCAGCCCCCACAGCTCCTCGGACCGACGGTTCCACACCTGCACCTGCAGCTCGGTGCCCAGCACGACCACGCCGGCGCGCAGGCTGGACACGATCGCGGTGAGAAAGGCGTTGGCCTGGTCGAAGTCGGCGCTGCGGTCCTGGAGCTCGTCGTTGATGCCCTGCAGCTCGTCGTTGGTGGACTGGAGCTCCTCGTTCATCGTCTCCAGTTCCTCGTTGGTGGACTGGAGCTCCTCGTTGGTGGTCTCCAGTTCCTCGACGGTGGACTGGAGCTCCTCGTTGGTGGTCTCCAGTTCCTCGTTGGTGCTCTGCAGCTCCTCGTAGGCGGTCTCCAGCTGGCGGTTGGTCTGCTCCAGCTCGTCGCGCAGCAGGCGCACGGCCGTGACGTCGGCGAACACGATGCTCGTCCCGAGCAGGCCGTCGGTCCCGATGACCAGGGGCGTGACGGTGATCTCCAGCACGACGGGTTGGCCGCCGTTGAGGTGGCGGACGTCGTCGACCCGGACGGGGCGCCGCTCGGCCTGCGCCTGCTCGATGTGGGGGCGCAGGTCGACCGGGCGGTGGGACACCTCCAGGTCCCGGAACGGTCGGCCCGCGTCCCGGGCCGACACCGCGAACATCCGCTCGGCCTGGTGGTTGGTGTGCGCCAGCCGGCCGTCGGCGGTGACCACGACCTGCGGCAGCGGGCCGGTGAGCAGGGCCTCGTCGCGGAGCAGCTCCAACCCCGGCAGCTGGGCGCGCCCGGTGGCCGGCAGGCCGGGCAGGTGGATGCCGTTCCCGGTCGACGGGCGGGGCACCTTGCGGAAGATGCGGTGCCGCAGGTCGGCCGGGGCGTAGAGCGGCGAGCGGGTGAGCAGCATCTCGGCCTTGCCGAGGAACAGCACCCCGGCCTGGCCCAGCGCGAAGTGGAACCGCGACAGGATGCGCGCCTGGGTCTCGGCGTTGAAGTACATCAGCGTGTTGCGGCAGACCAGCAGGTCGATGCGGGAGATCGGCGCGTCCTGCACGAGGTCGTTGCGCCCGAAGATCACTGACCGGCGCAGCTCGGGGCGGAAGACCCACCGCTCGCCGACCTGCTCGAAGTAGCGCTTGAGGTGCTCGGCGTCGACGCCGTGGACGTCGCGTTGGCTGTAGGAGGCCTGCCGGGACTGGGCAAGCGCCCGCTCGTCGACGTCGGTGGCGTCGATCTTGACCCGGCGGCGGAACTCGTCGGGGCCCAGCGCGTCCGCGAGCACCATCGCCAGCGTGTAGGCCTCCTCGCCGGACGCGCAGCCCGCGCTCCACACGCGGACCGGCCCGCCGCCCTTCGCGAGGAGCAGCTCGGGCAGGACGGTCCCGGCCAGCGACGCCCAGGCGTCCGGGTCGCGGTAGAAGGCGGTGACGTTGATGAGGATGGTGTTGAACAGCGCGGTGAACTCCTCGGCGTGCATCTGGAGGTGGTCGAGGTAGTCGCCGTGCGAGTCGATGCCGAGCTGCTCCATCCGCCGCTGGAACCGGCGGTTGAGCGTCGTGCGCTTGTAGCCGGTGAGGTCGAAGCCGCGCTCGTCGCGCAGGTGCGCGAGCAGCTCCTCGAAACCGGGGTCGGGCTGGGTCATGTCCGGCCTCCTCGAACGGCCGGTGCGCTACGCGCGCGACCGGCCGAGCACGTCCTCGATGCGCCGGAAGGATGCCATGACGCGGTCCAGGCCGGTCAGCTCCATCACCCGGACCACCGCCGGCTGCGCGGCGCCGACGAGGACGAACCGGCCGTCGACCGCGCGCTGACCGTCGGCGAGGCGCAGCAGCAGCGCGCAGCCCGACGAGGCGAGGAACGTGAGCCCGGTGAGGTCGAGGACCAGCTCGGCGGCGCCGTCGCCGGCCTCGTCGGCCAGGTACTGCTCCAGCAGGGGCGCAGTCCAGATGTCGAGCTCGCCGCCCACGTGTACCACGAGGGTGCCGGGCGCCGGACGCGAGACGCCCAGCAGCAGCGGGGGCCGGTGGCTCCCGTCGTCAGCGTGGTCGTGCATGCCGCCCCCTCGCCCGTCACCGACCGGAACCACGCTAGCCGCTCCCGGCGTGGCCTGCACCCCCTGCA
>JBQTJE010000005.1:0-5245 GCA_052387455.1 Pseudonocardia sp. | reverse complement strand
GCGGCCGAGCGGTTGGCCGCTACCCGGCGTTCGCTCTCCTGCGGCACCCACGACGAGCCGGTGGCCCCACCCGCCGCCCGCCGCCTGCCGCCGCGCTCGCCCGGGCGCCCGTTCGGACCGCTGTCCGGGCCGCTGTCGCCGTCCGCGGAGCCGTCGGGGCCCGCACCGCCGCCGCGCCCGCGCTCCGGGCCCGGCGGGGACACCGACGGCGGCGCGCCGTCGGTGTCGGTGCTCATGGGGCCTCGACGGGCGTCGGGGTCAACGCTGGCTCCACGCCTGCTTCGTGGCGCGGACCAGGCGGTCCTTCAGTTCGCGGGTGTGCCGGCGGCTGACCGGCAGCTCGGCGCAGTCCGGGCCGTTGCCGACCCGCACGACGTACCCCGACCCGGACAGCCGCAGCTCCGTGACCAGCGGCAGCGCCACGAGGTACGAGCGGTGGATGCGGACGAAGCCGGCGTCGCGCCAGCGGTCCTCCAGCACCGAGAGCGGGATCCGGACCAGGTGGCTGCCCTCGTGGGTGTGCAGCCGGGCGTAGTCGCCCTGGGCCTCGACGTAGCGCACGGCCGAGCGCGGCACGAGCTTCGTCGTGCCGGCCAGCTCCACGGGGATGACCTCGTCCTCGGAGCCGTCGTCGCGGGCGGGCTCGGACGATCCGACCGTGCGGTTGGCCAGGATGCGGTCGATCGCGGCGCCGAGCCGCTCGGCGCGCAGCGGTTTGAGCAGGTAGTCCTTGGCCCCGACCTCGTAGGCGTCGACGGCGCGGTCGTCGTGCGCGGTGACGAACACGACCTCCGGCGGCACGGCCATCGAGGAGAAGACCCTGGCCAGCTCCAGCCCGTCCAGGCCGGGCATGCGGATGTCGAGGAACACCACGTCGACGTCGGTGCGTTCCACGACGCTCGTGCCGGTCATCGGGTTGATCGCGGTCTGGCGGCCGGTGCCGTTGAGGCTCGCCACGGCCGCAGGCCCGCGGACCCCCTGGCGTCCGTTGAGGATCCGCAGGGCGTCGGTGGCGTCCGACGCCTTGAGGACCACGCCGATCCGCGGGTCCTCACCCAGCAGGTAGGCGAGTTCCTCGAGCGCGGGTTCCTCGTCGTCCACGGCGAGCACGACCAGTCCGGTGCTGTCGTTGTTGTCCACGATCCCCTCATCTGTACACGGGACTAGCGGCGCCGGGGCCGGACCCGTCGGCAGGTCCCGGTGACCATCGTGGCGGGGAATCCGCGCGAGTGCCAGGGCCCGGCACCGATCGGGGTCCGCCGACGACGATGAACTACAGACCGTACCGTGCCCACGTGGCGCGGATCTCAGCCGCCTGGGCGACGGCCAGCACACTCTCCGTCACCGAGCTCCCCGCGGCGGGCGTCGAACCGAGCCCCAGTCGCGCCAGAAGGGGCTTGCGACCTTCCACAGTGACCAGCTCGGCGCCCGCGAACCGCTCCGCGAGGACGCCGCGCGCGGTGCCCAGACCGTCGACGAGGCCCAGCTCCAGGGCCCGGGCGCCGGTCCAGACCTCGCCGGTGAACAGGTCGGTGCCGTCCGCGCGCAGCCGCTCCCCGCGCCGCTCCCGGACCCATTCCCGGAACAGGTCGTGCAGCTGGTCCTGCAGCCCGCGCAGCCACACGACGTCCTCGGGCTTCTCGGGCAGGAACGGGTCGAGGCGCGACTTGGACTCCCCGGCCGTGTAGAGCCGGCGCTCCACCCCGATGCGGGCGAGCAGCCCCTCCAGCCCGAACCCCTGGCTGATCACGCCGATCGACCCGACGATCGACGTCGGGTGGGCGAAGATCTCGTCGGCCGCGCAGGCCAGCCAGTAGCCGCCGGACGCGGCGACGTCCTCGCAGAACGCCAGCACCGGCACGTCGCGGTCGCGGGCGAGGCGCCGGATCCGGTCGGCGACCAGCGCGGACTGGGTGGGCGAGCCGCCGGGGGAGTTCACCAGCAGCGCCACCGCGGCGAGCCGTTCGGGCGCGAACGCGCGCTCCAGCACCTTGTCCGTGGTCGTCGCGTTGATCACCGAGCGGGGCATCGGCCCGGTCGTCGGGGTGATCACGCCGTGCAGCTTCACCATCGACACCACCGCGCGATCGGACCGGTCGCCGAGGCCGGGCAGGCGGGAGACGAGGCGTTCGGGCAGGCGGCGCGTATCCATGGTCTGCACGCTACGCCGCGGTCCGCGGCCGTTCCGGATCTAGGACGCGCGCACGCCCGCCCGGAACTTCGGCACCCGCAGCGTGATCTTCATGCCGTGCCCGAGCGCGGTGTCGACGACCAGCCCGAAGTCGTCGCCGAACACCGAACGCATCCGGTCGTCGACGTTGCCGAGCCCGACGTGCGCCCCGGACAGGTGCGCGTCGTCGAGGTCCTCGGTGAGCCGCGAGGGGTCCATGCCCACGCCGTCGTCCTCCACGACGATGACGCACTCCGAGCCGGCGTTCTCCGCGGTGATCGTGATCGTGCCGCCGTTGGGCTTGGCGGACAGGCCGTGCCGCACCGCGTTCTCCACCAGCGGCTGCAGCGCCAGGAACGGCATGACGACCGGCAGCACCTCGGGCGCGACCTGGAGCTTGATGTTGAGCCGGTTGCCGAAGCGGGCCTTCTCCAGCGCGATGTAGCGCTCGATGTTGGCCAGTTCGTCCTTGAGCGTCGTGTACTCGCCGGCGGCGCGGAAGGAGTAGCGGGTGAAGTCGGCGAAGTCGAGCAGCAGTTCGCGGGCCCGGGTGGGGTCGGTGCGGATGAACGTGCCGATGGTGGTGAGCGCGTTGTAGATGAAGTGCGGCGAGATCTGCGCCCGCAGCGCCACCAGCTCGGCCCGGTTGAGCCGGGCGCGCGACTCGTCGAGCTCGGCGAGCTCGAGCTGGCTGGACACGTACCGTGCGACCTCCGCGGTGGCCCGCAGCAGGGTGGGGCCCGCGGTGGAGTTGGCGACGGCGGCCAGCGTGCCGACGATGGTGCCCTCGCTCTCCAGCGGGACCACGACGATGCCCTTGACCTCGCAGTCCGGGTGGTCGCAGAACAGGCTGGAGTGCGACTGCACCTGCTGGCGCCCGGTGGCGATGACGTCCTCGGCCATCGCGCGGACGTCGGGCTGGTGCTGGTCGGCCTCGCCGTCCCAGCCGAGCGTCTCGGCCTTGCTGTCGGTGATGGCCAGCGCGCCGGTCTCCAGCAGCGTGCGCAGGTAGGGCAGGGCGAACTCCGCCGACGAGCGCGACAGGCCCTCCCGCAACGCCGGCGCGGCGAGCGCCACGGTGTGCAGGGTGCCGAACGTGGCCTTCTCCAGCGGCGAGCCGTAGAGCCGGCGGCGGGTGAGGAGCAGCACCGTCGTCACGCCGACGACGGCCACGAGGAGCAGCCCGACGAGCGCGAGCAGTACCGTCGGCGACGCGAGGAGCTCGCCCACGTTGACCTCCCGCGTACCTACTTGACCAGGCGCGACAGCCGTCGATCCGCGAGCGGGCGGCCGCCGGTCTGACACCGGGGACAGTACTGGAACGACTTCGTCGCGAACGAGACCTCCCGGATCACGTCCCCGCACACCGGGCACGGCAGCCCGGCGCGGGCGTGCACGCGCAGCCCGGAGCGCTTCTCGCCCTTCAGCTCGGCGGCCCGCTGCCCGACCGAGCGCGCCACGGCGTCGGTGAGGACGGCGACCAGCGCGGCATGCAGCCCGGTGACCTGCTCGGCGGTCAACCGGCCCGCCACGGCGTAGGGGGAGAGCTGCGCGGTGTGCAGGATCTCGTCGCTGTAGGCGTTGCCGATCCCGGCGAGCACGGACTGGTCGACGATCAGGTTCTTGGTCCGCTCGGTCCGTCCGGCGAGCAGCGCGGCGAACTCGTCGCGCGACAGCGTCAGCGCGTCCGGGCCGAGCCGGGCGATGCCCGGCACGTCGCTCGGATCGGCCACGAGGTACACCGACAGGCGTTTCTGCGTGCCGGCCTCGGTGAGGTCGAACCCCGGCCCGCCGACGGCGTCGAGGTGGATGCGCAGCGCCAGCGGCCCGCGGCCCGGCTTGGGCGGCGCGGCCGAGGCCTGGTCGTGCCAGCGCAGCCAGCCCGCCCGGGACAGGTGCGTGACGAGATGGAGCGGCTGGTCCGGGCGGTCGGTGAACTCGACGGCCAGGAACTTCCCGTACCGCGCCGCCCCGGTGACCACCCGCCCGGCGAGCGCGGTGACCGGCGGGTCGACGGTCTTGAGCACGCTCATGCTGGCCACGTCCACCCGCGCGACCGGGCGGTAGATCGCGTGCTCGCGCAGGTGGTGGGCCAGCGCCTCGACCTCGGGCAGCTCGGGCAGCGCGCTCCTCCTCGCTCAGCTCATCGACGTCCTCAGCGGGCGCTCAGTTCATCGGTTGCAGCGGGCTGTCGGCGTGCCCCGGCGTGCCCTGGGTCTCCAGGCGGCGCTTGACGATCCGCATCTCCTCGTTGGAGCGCGTCCAGCCCCGCACCAGTCCCTGCCAGCGCTCCGCCGGCTGGTCGTAGGCACCGACCGTCTCCGCGACGACCTTCCACTGCCGGCGGAACAGCCACCGCACCGGGAAGAACCCGACGATCACGATGATGATCAACCAGTAGAACCACGGGAAGTGGGTGTTGCCCGGCAGCCAGAGGAAGAACACGACCCACATGAACAGCAGCGACGACAGGATCAGCACCGCCGCGCCGCGCCCGCCGTCGACGTCGTGCTCGAACTGGTCCTCCTCGTTGAACGGGGGCGACCACTCGATGCTGCGGCGCAGCGACCACTCGCGCCGGTAGAGATCGAAGACCTTGCGGGCCATCGCGGCGGCTCCATCGTTCGCGGGCGGTCGTCGGGTTCCACTCTGGCACACCGGGACGCCCGCGCGGCAGCACCGGACCGCCGCCGAGCCGTGCCGCCGGGTCAGCAGGCGGCGGGGGCGTCGGCGCGGTCGGGGGCGCCGCCGGCGAGCAGGTAGGTCACGACGATCTCGGCCGGGACGCTGCCGTCGTTGCGGGCCAGGTGCGGGATGCCGTCGGGGATGAAGACGGCCTCGCCCGCCTCGTGGGTCACCGGGGCGCAGGCGCCGGCGCGCACGAGCGTCACCGCCCCGGACGTGACGATCGACATCTCGGTGCCCGCGTGGGTGTGCCAGCCCGTCGAGCCGCCGGGGGGCACGACGACCGTGCGGACGGAGAAGGCGGCGGGCCCGGTGGTCGTGACGCTCACGGGGGCGTCGAGCGTGCCCTTGCCGATCACCACGGGCGCGGCCGGGGCGGCGGGGGCGAGT
>JBQTJE010000004.1:0-7702 GCA_052387455.1 Pseudonocardia sp. | reverse complement strand
TCCTTGACACGGAAGAGGTCACAAGTTCAATCCTTGTATCGCCCACCACCCGCGACAGGCCCCTGACCAGCAGAGTCAGGGGCCTTCGTCGTGTCCGGTGCGCTCAGCGGCGGGGGGTCGCGGCCAGCCTCCGGTGCAGTTCCAGCAGGTGCGGCGGAAGCTGCGCGCCGTCGAACCGGGCAGCGCGGAGCCACGCCCCCACCGACTCGACGTCCTCCTCGGTACGCAGCGGGCCGACGAGCACCGCGGGCCGGGTCGGGCGCCGCTCGGCGTTGCACGGCTGGACGAGGACCACGGGGGCGGTGGGCCGGTGGCCGCAGGAGCCGTACCCGAGCAGGCAACCGGTCGTGACCAGCACGCCGTGCTCGCTCGCCGTCACCGCATCGCGCAGCGCCGCGAGCGCGTGACCAGCTGTGGAGCACGGGTCGCCCGACCCGCAGCCGGACGCGGCGCAGCGCAGGACGGTGAATCCGGGGACGCTCATGCTCCCACCGTCACCGATATGACAACCATTGTCAACAAGGACCGGTAGCGTCGCGCTTGTAACCGCCGGTAACGTCGTCGTCGTCCACCCTGCCGAAGCGAGGAGGGTCACGATGGCCGGGACGAGGGGCGTGCGGCGGATGCTGCGCTGGAGCGTGCGGCACGGGATGGTGCGCACCTTCGCCAAGCGCCGCTCGCGCCGCGGCGAGTTCGGGGCGCAGATCATGTTCGATCCGCAGCTCGCCGCCGACCCGTTCGGCCACTACGAGACCCTCCGCGCCCGGGGCCGCGTCCTCAACACCGGGATCGCCCTCGCCACGACCGATCACTCGCTGTGCACGGCGGTGCTGCGCAGCCCCGACTTCCACACCGCCGCGAGCGCCGCCCCCGCCCTGCCCGCCGCGATCCGGCTCGCGGTGCGGGCTGGTGGCCGGGGCACGCTCGGCCCGGTCGAACCCCCGTCGATGCTCGCCACCAACCCACCCGACCACACCCGCTACCGCAAGCTCGTCGCCCGCGCCTTCTCCGCCCGGGCGATCGCCGCGCTGCGCACCCGCACCGAGGAGATCGCCGCCGACCTGCTCGACGAGATGGCCGCCCGCGGAGCGAACGCCGACCTCGTCGCGGAGTACGCCAGCCTGCTGCCCGCCACCGTGATCGCCGAGATGCTCGGGGCTCCGGTCGCGATGCGCCGGCAGTTCCTGCGCTGGGGAGCGGGCGGCGCGCTGTCGCTGGACATCGGGCTGTCCTACCGCGAGTTCCGCCGTTCCGAGCGGGACATCGAGGCGTTCCACCGCTGGATGCTCGGCCACTTCGCCACCATCCGGTCCCGCGGCGAGGACACGGAGAGCGACGACATCCTCACGATGCTGGTCGCCGCCCGCGACGAGGACCGGCTCACCGAGGACGAGCTGAGCAGCATCGCCATGCTCGTGCTCGCTGCCGGGTTCGAGACCACCGTCAACCTCATCGGCAACGGGGTCGACCAGCTCGCCCGCCACCCCGAGCAGCTCGCGACGCTGCGGGGGCGCCCCGAGCTGTGGCCCGCCGCCGTCGAGGAGGTCCTGCGCTTCGACTCCCCCGTGCAGCGCACCGCGCGGGTGGCGGTGCGCGAGACCGAGGTGGACGGCGTGCGCGTGCGCGCGGGCCAGGTCGTGATCCTCCTGCTCGGCGGCGCCAACCGGGACCCGGGCGTGTTCGCCGACCCGCACCGCTTCGACGTCACCCGTACCGACGCCGCCGAGCACATCGCGTTCTCCAGCGGGGCGCATTACTGCATCGGGGCAGGGCTCGCCCGGATGGAGGGCGAGGTGGGGCTGCGGGCGTTGTTCGATCGCTTCCCCGATCTCGCCCTCGACGGCGAGCCGCACCGGCGGCCCACCCGGGTGTTGCGCGGGTACGACGCGATGCCGGTGGCGCTGCGGTCCGTGCGGCGCGGGGGGACCGTCCCGGCCTGACCGGTGTGGTGGCGCCGGACGTCCGGAGCATGGTCGTATGCTGCGCGCCATCGACGGCCTCGGAGCAGTGTCCCTCACCGACTGGTGGCCGGTGCGCGGCGTCGTCCTGGCCGTCACCGTACTGGCGGTCCTGCTCATGCTGCGCTTCGCGCGGCGGATCACGAGCATCCTGCTGGCGACCGTGCTCGTGGCCGGGCTGGTGCTGGGCAACCTCGCGCTGGCGGGCAACGCCTACTACGGCACCTACCCGACGTTCTCGTCCTACCTGGCGGGTAGCCCCGTCACCGATCCGGTCACGCCGGCCGGCGTCCCGGCCAGCGGGCAGACGGTGCCCGTGGTGATCGACGGCGAGCGCTCCGGGTTCGCCGCTCGACCGGCGCTGGTGCACCTGCCGCGGGCGTGGTTCGCGCAGCCCCGACCCTCGCTGCCGGTGCTGGTGCTGCTGCACGGCAGTCCCGGGACGCCGCAGGAGTGGATCGAGCCCGGCGCGGCCGAGCGCGTCGCCGACGCCTGGGCCGACCGCAACGGCGGGATCGCCCCGATCATCGTCATGCCCGACACGACCGGTGAGGCGGGCTTCGGGGTATGCGCCGACACGGCCACCGGCGCCGTCGAGACCTACCTCACCGCGGACGTGCCGACGTTCGTGCAGGCGGAGTTCTCCACGCTCGCCCCCGGCGCCGGATGGGCGGTCGCGGGCCACTCGGCAGGCGCGTCGTGCGCGCTCACCCTCGCGCTGCGCCACCCCGCCCTGTTCCCCACCGTCGCCGCGTTCGGCGCGACGTCCGGCGGCCCCGATCCCGACCACGATCCCGCCGTGCTGCTGGCCGCGCGTCCCCATCCCGGCGTCGCCGCCTGGTTCACCGACACCGAGCCGCCCTCCGGCGCCACCGCGACGTTGCTCCCGCTGGCCCGCCTCGCCGGGGTCTCCACCTGCCAGGTCGTGCGCACCGGCGCCGCGCCCGGGCTCGCCACGTGGAGCCTCGCCCTGGCCGACGCGCTGCCGTGGCTGGCCGCGCGCGCCGGGCAGGTGCCGGAGACGCCGGACATGACCGCCGCCTGCGCGGAAACCGGCCCCTGAGTTCCCGCATCACCGTCGATGGGAGAGAGTCCGATGAGCGACAAGAAAATTCAGGTCACCGGCACGGTCGCCGCCACGCCGGAGCAGGTGTTCGCCCTGCTCGCCGACCCGGCCCGGCACACCGAGCTGGACGGCGCCGGCATGTTGCGCGGGCTGGAGTCCGGCCCGAGCCCGGTCACCGGCACCGGTGACGCGTTCGTGATGAACATGCACCAGGACGCCTTCGGCGGCTACCAGATGCGCAGCGAGATCACCGCGTTCGAGCCCAACCGCAAGATCGCGTGGGCACCCGACATCCACCCCAAGGGTGCGCTCAGCGCGCACATCGGTGACCTCGACCCGTGCGGCCAGCAGTACATCTGGGAGCTCGAGCCCGACGCCGACGGTGGCACCCGGATCACGCACACGTACGACTGGAGCGGGCTGCGTGACAAGAGCGCCGAGGGGATCTACCCGATCGTGTCGGCCGAGGCGATGCGCCGGACGATCGAGCGACTGGGCGAGGCCGCCGGCTGAGTGCGGGACGGCTCGACGGCCCGTTCGGGAGACCCGCTCTCGAACGGGCCGCTCAGCCGCGTGCCGGAAGCTGCGCGGCAAGTGTCGAGTATCCGCGCGCGGCGTAGGGGAAGCCGTCGAGCTGGGTCGTGCTCTGCTGCTGGTGGTAATAGGAGCGGATCTCGACGATCAGCCCGTTGGTGAACCTGAACCACTCCGCGCCGCGCGTGGCGACCCGCTCGCCGTCCACCGTCCAGGACATCGTCCACTCGATGACGGCCTCGTCCGCGCCGGCGAGGCAGTGGTCCACCACCCAGGACGCGTCGATCATGCGCTGCACCTTGCGCCAGTAGCGGGCGAGGTGCACGGCGCCCGTCACCGGGGCGGAGCCCGGGTTCGGAGCGAGGAAGTAGTGGACGACGTCGGGGTGCAGCGTCGTGAGCATGAGGTCCACATCGCCGCGGCTGCAGCCGTCGTAGTAGCGGGTGATCGTGTCGAGATGGCGCACAGCTCGAGCCTAGGTCGACAAGCCCTGGCGCGGCACCGCTCGTGACACCGGCCGTCAAGGCCCGGTCCGCACAGGGCCGCCGCGTCAACCCGATCCGACGGACCGGTTGACCCTCGGTGGGTGGGGCGCAGGCCGCGCCGGCACGCCCCACCCACGACCCGCATTGCCCGCCATCCCGCGCGCCTGCGACGCTCGACAGGTGCTCGTGCCCGCGCCCTGCACCGTCCGCTGGGCGAGACCCGTCGACCCCGAGGACGCACCCGGGCTCGTCGCGCTGCTCGACGAGCACGAGCGCAGCCGGCTGCGCCGCTTCCGTCGCGACGCCGACCGAGCCCGCTACCTCGCCGCCCACGCGCTCGTCCGGCTCGCCCTCGGTGAGCTGCTCGACGTGGACGGCGCGGGCATCGAGATCGACCGCACCTGCCGCTGCGGCGAGCAGCACGGCAAGCCGGTCGTGCGCGGTGGCGGCCCCGGCTTCTCGCTCACCCACTCGGGCGACCTGGTGGGCGTGGCGATCCGGCACGACGGACCCGTCGGGCTCGACGCCGAGGGGGTGCGCGCCCTCGCCGACCTGCCCGCGATGGCCCGCCACACCCGCTCCCCCGCAGAGGCCGTCCGCGGCGACCCCGTCACGCCCGCGACGTTCTTCATCTCCTGGACGCGCAAGGAGGCGCTGCTCAAGGCCACCGGCGACGGGCTGTCCGTGCCGATGTCGGCGATCACCCTCGACGGGCCCGGCCTCGTGGCCTGGACCGGGCCGCGCGCCACGGCCGAGCCGATGTGGCTGCTCGACCTGCACCCCGCCCCCGGTCACGCCGCGGCGCTGGCCGGGCCCGGGGCGGCCGCGCCCGAAGTCGCCGAGCTGCGCGGGGACGAGCTGCTGCGCGCGGCGGCCCGGCGCTGACCGTCGGTACGGCGGGCCATGATGGCGGGCATGGCCGGGACGGGGCGGTGGGTGCTGCACCTGGACATGGACGCCTTCTTCGCCGCTGCCGAGCAGCTCACCCGACCGACCCTGCGCGACCGTCCGGTGCTGGTCGGCGGGTTGGGGCCACGGGCGGTGGTCGCCGGAGCCAGTTACCAGGCACGGGTGTTCGGCGCCCGCTCGGCGATGCCGATGGGGCAGGCTCGCCGCCGGTGCCCGCACGCCGTGGTCGTGCCGCCGCGCGGGGCGCTGTACCGGGCGCTGTCCGAGGACGTCATGGCCGTCCTCGCCGAGGCCGCGCCCGTCGTCGAGCCGGTCTCGCTCGACGAGGCGTTCCTCGAACCGCCCGCGCTGGTCGGCGCCGGGGTCGGCGAGGTGGAGAAGTTCGGGACCGCGTTGCGGGCCGCCGTACGCGACCGCACCGGGCTGCCCGCCTCGGTCGGCGCCGGGTCCGGCAAGCAGGTCGCGAAGATCGCCTCCGAGCTCGCGAAGCCCGACGGGCTGCGCGTGGTGGACCGATCCCACGAGCACGCCGTCCTCGCACCGCTACCGGTGCGGTCGCTGTGGGGCGTGGGCCCGGTCGCCGATGCCGCGCTGGGCAAGATCGGTGTGCGCACGATCGGCGAGCTCGCGGCGATGGACCTGCGCGAACTGGCCGGGCTGCTCGGGGCGGCGGTCGGGGGCGAGCTGCACCGGCTGGCCCGCGGGATCGACGACCGGCCCGTCGCGCCGCGGGGCGCGGCCAAGCAGGTGAGCGCGGAGACCACCTTCGACGCCGACCTCACCGCGATGGCACCCGTGCACGACGCCGTCGCGCGGATGACCGAGGCCGCGCACCGGCGGCTCGTGGGGTCCGGGCGGGCGGCGCGCACCGTCACCGTCAAGGTCCGGTCGGCGGACTTCACCACCGCCAGCCGGTCGGAGACCTCGGCGGTGGCCAGCACCGACCTCGCCGCGCTCACGGCCGTCGCCCAGCGGCTCGCGCGGGTCGCGGTGCCCGACGGCGGGGTTCGGCTGATCGGGGTGTCGCTCGCGGGGCTGACCGACGCGCCCCCGCCCGCCCTGTTCGGGAGCGACCCGGTCGCGCCGGTGTTCGTCGAGCCCGAGCACGAGCTCGGGCCAGCCGACGACGTCGCGCGGCCGCGGGAGTGGCGGGCGGGCGACGACGCCCGGCACGCCGAGCACGGCCACGGTTGGGTGCAGGGCGCGGGACACGGGCGGGTGACCGTGCGGTTCGAGACCCGCTCGACCGGTCCCGGGCGCGCCGCGACCTTCGCGGACGACGATCCCGCCCTCACCCGGGCCGATCCGCTCGACAGCCTGGGCTGAATGTTTCCTGGACGCGACGGTGGGCTACCTCTCCCTCACTTCACTCGATCGAGTGAACTCAACGAAGGGGAGGGGCAGATGGACTCCATCGTCCTCATCGTCATCGTGGTCGCGCTCGTGCTGGTGCTCGTCGTCGCCGGGGCCATGATGGCCCGGCGCCGCAAGTCGGAGAAGATGCGCGAGCACTTCGGCACCGAGTACGAGCGCACCGTCACCGAGACCGGCGATCGCAAGGCCGCCGAGGCCGAGCTCGCCGACCGGGAGCGACGCCACCGCGACCTGGACATCCGCGCGCTGCGCTCCGAGGAGCGCGACGGCTACCGCCGCGAGTGGGAGTCGGTACAGAGCGACTTCGTCGACGACCCGCCGGGCGCGCTGCACCGAGCCGACGCGCTGGTCGTCGAGATCATGCGGACCCGCGGCTACCCCGTCGACGACTTCGACCGGCGCGCCGACGACATCTCGGTCGCGCACCCGGACGTCGTGCACCACTACCGCGAGGCACGCACCGTCCACGACGCCTCGGCCGACGGCGGGCCCGTCGACACCGAGAAGCAGCGCCACGCCCTCACCTCGTACCGCTCGCTCGTGGAGGCGCTGCTGGGTGGCGCCGACCGCGACGACCGGCACGACGACCGGCACGGCGACCACCGCGACCAGCGGCAGCACGGCGAGCAGCCGCAGCACGCCGACGGCACCGCCAACGGACATGCGGGCGCCCACCGGCCCGAGAACGTCCGGCCCACCGAGGAGCAGGCCCGATGAGCATCTTCAAGTCCCACGAGACGCAGGCCGAGCGCAGCGACCCGGCCGACGGTCGCGCCGACGTCGCGCCTGATGACCGGGTCGCCGAGCTCGACCGCGACACCGGCCGCGACCCCGGGCACCAGGGCACCGACCCGCACCGCGCCCCGGACGACCAGCTCGCCGATCCGGGACAGCCCGAAGCCGGTAGCCGCGACGCGGCCGACCACGAGCCCGCTGCCGGCACCGGGCACGATCCGGCCGCCGCCGCGCCGGCGAGCGCGCGGCACGACGAGCCGGCCGGGTCGGCCGAGCGCGCCGCCAGCGGCACGCAGGGCACGCCCGAGCGGCTCGTGCCGCGGGAGCGTGCGGACGCCTACTCCGGGCGGTGGGAGTCGGTGAAGAGCACGTTCGTCGACGAGCCCCGCGACGCCGTGGCGCAGGCCGACAGGCTGGTCGGGGAACTGCTCGACGAGCTCCAGCAGCTCTTCGGCGACCAGCGCAGGCGGCTGGAGGACGGCCTGGACGCCGACACGACGTCCACCGAGGACCTGCGTGTCGCGCTGCGGCGCTACCGCAGCTTCTTCGACCGGCTCGTCTCCTTCTGACCGACACGCCCGCGACGAAGGAGCTCGGGCTTGTCGGGACGTCGATGAGCCGGGGCGAAGCCGCGTCCTGGC
>JBQTJE010000003.1:0-22504 GCA_052387455.1 Pseudonocardia sp. | reverse complement strand
GTTCGACCGGATGGCCGAGACCGTGACCCAGGCGCTGACCACCCAGCGCGCCTTCGTCGCCGACGCCAGCCACCAGCTGCGCAACCCGCTCACGGCCCTGCGACTGCGGCTGTCCAACCTGGACGGGCACGTGGACGCCGCGGCCGCGGAGGACCACGAGGCGGCGCTGGAGGAGGCCGAGCGGCTCTCGACGCTGCTCGACGGCCTGCTCGCGCTCGCCCGGGCCGACCGTTCCGCGCCGGCCGCGACCGTGGACGTCGACCTCGCCGTCGTCGACCGGGTCGACGCGTGGCGGCCGCTGGCCGAGCACTCCGGGCTGTGCCTGGTCCGCGAGGGCACGGGCGGGCTGCACGCCGGGGCCGCGGCGGGCGGGATCGAGACGCTGCTCGACGCCGTTCTCGACAACGCCGTGAAGTTCACCCCGCGCGGCGGGACGATCACCGTGCGTACCGCGGCGTCCGGCAGCCACGTCGAGATCAGCGTGCGCGACACCGGGCCGGGACTGCCGCCCGGCGAGCTGGACCGGGCCACCGACCGCTTCTGGCGCGCCCCCGGGCAGAGCAACGTCGAAGGCTCGGGGCTGGGACTGGCCATCGCGGCCCGGACCACCGAGCTCGCGGGCGGGGACCTGCGCCTCGAGCTGCCCGACGGCGGTGGACTGCTGGTCCTCGCCCGGCTGCCCCGCGCGTGAGCTACGCGGGCTGCGGCTCGCGGGCGGGTGTCAGCGTCCGGACCAGCAGGTAGGCGAGCAGGCCCAGCGGTGCGAGGAGGATCGTCAGCACCAGCACCGGAGCCATGACCAGCGGGTGCACGCCACGCTCGCGGGAGTCAAGGTAGGCCCAGCGGCCGACGAAGAGGTCGAAGGCGATGAAGTGCGCCCAGCCCGCCGCCGCGCCGAGCGCGGTGCCGAGCAGCGCGGCCACGCCGGCCGCCGTCGGGCTCGTGACCGCCGGCCACACCGTGGCGAGGTTCGGCAGCACGGCCAGCGCGTACACCAGCGCGGGCGGCACGACGACCAGCGGCGAGGCCAGGATCCTGCGGGTGACCGACCACCCCGGCGCGAAGATCATCAGTGTCCAGAACGGTGCGGCGAGGGGGAACGCGAGGGCGAACAGCAGCTCCGGGCTCATCGCGCGCTCCGGACCGGCCGGCGCACGGCGGCGACGAGCCCGGCTGCGGTGCCGAGCACGACCACGCCGAGGGCGGTGAGGGTGGTCGCATCCGGGGCGAGCAACGGCTGGGCGCGCAGCGCCTGCCAGAACAGCAGCAGCACGAGCGTGGCGTACGCGATGCCCACCACGAGGACGACGCGGGTGCGCGCGGTCTCGTCGAGTCGGGTCGCGGTCAGAGCGGCGCCGAGCAGCGGCAGCAGCTGCAGGGCGTGCATGCCGACGAAGTGTGAGATGCGCAGGTCGCCGCCGGTGGTGCTCCAGCCGACCAGCGGCAGGCCCGGCCCGCCGTCGGGCACCCCCACGGCATGCCCGCTGCCCGACGCCATCACGAAGGCCAGGGCCATGCCGAGCAGGGTGACGCCGAGGCCGAGCCGGACGGCCAGGGCCGTCGACCCGCTCGTACCGGGCTCGCGCAGGAACCGCAGGGCGATCGCCAGCGTCGCGAGCCAGAGCACCACGATCGTCGCACCCATGATCGAGTACAGCAGGCCGTCCGTCGGGGTGTCATCGTTGAAGTGGCTGCGGACGCCACGGGCCGCCTGGCCGACGATGATCACCATCTCGACCGCCGCGGCGATGACGATCAGCCAGCCGGTCCGGCGCATCGCCGGTGTGTGCAACCGGCCGAGCATCCAGGCGAGGGTGCCGCCGTAGAGGGCGAAGGACAGCGCGAACTTCAGCGGCTTGAACCACAGCGGGGCGCCCAGCAGCACGCGGTCGTCGACCAGTGCGGCCGCGACGAGGACGACGGCGAGCCCGGCCATGGCGACCGCGAGCCCGTGGAGGCCCGGGTGGCCACGACGTGCGGTGCCGAGGACGGTATCCATCAGCTTCTCCCTGACACTGTTAGTCTCTGCGAACGTCGTCAGTATCGGACTGTCTGCCGAACACTGTCAAGGAGATTGAACAGTGTCAGTTACCGGATCGCCGGTCGCCGGTTCCGTACGGGACCGCCGCCGGGCGCAGACCCTCGCCGAGATCAAGGAGGCGGCGCTCGAACAGCTCGCGGAGGCCGGCCCCGGCGGCTTCTCGCTGCGCGGCGTGGCCCGCGCCGTCGGCATGACCGTCCAGTCGCTCTACCACTACTTCGACAGCCGAGACGCGCTGCTCACCGCCCTGGTCGTCGACGCCCACAACGCGCTCGCCGACGCGGTGCAGGTCGCCGCCGACGCCACCCGGGGCGACCCGACCGTCGACCGCCAGCTTGCGACGACCGGCGCCTACCGGGCCTGGGCGCGCACCCATCGCGCCGCGTTCCTGCTGCTCTACGGCACGCCGGTGCCGGGCTTCGCGCCGCCGGCCGAGGCCGTCCGCGGCGCCGCGCTGCGCCTGGCGGGCCCGTTCCTCGACACGACCTTCGACGGCTGGACCCCCGCCGAGCTGGCCGCTGTCCCGCTCCCGCCGGGCGCCGAGCCGATCCCCACGCTCGACCGGACACCCATCCCGCTCCCGCCGGGAGCGCTCGCGCTGTTCATCGAGCTGCGCGCGCAGATGCACGGCCTGGTGATGCTGGAGCTGCTCGGACACCTGCACCCCTTCCAGGCACACGCCGGGGAACTGTTCCGCGGGGCGATGCGGCGCACCTGTGCCGAGCTGGCCGCCCTGCGGGAGTCGGGGCGTGCGGCAGCGCGAGTCGGGCGCTGAGGCTGCGCTGGTCGGGCTCGTCAGCCGGTCTTGGCCGCGCGGTAGAAGCGCTCCGCGCCCGGATGCAGGGGGACCGGCTGGGTCCCGATCGCGGCGCGCGTGTCGATCGTCAGGGCCGCGGCGCTCGCCCGGGCGAGCTGCGCCTGGTCGCTGAACAGGGTGCCGACCAGCGCCTCGGCGAGATCGTCGGGCATCGCGGCCGTGACCAGCAGGACGTTGCGCACCACGAGCGTCGTCACCGGGTCCGGGATGGCGTAGGTGCGTGCAGGCACCGTGCCGGGTGCGTACACGGGGAAGCGCGCCTGCACGGCGGGGAGCAGGTCCTGGAGGTCGAGCAGGCGGATCGGGGTCGTGAGCGCCAGCTCGCTCACCCCTGCGGTGGGTAGCCCCCCCGACCAGAAGAACGCGTCGATGCTGCCCTCGCGCAGCGCGGCGACCGACTCGTTGATGCCCAGCTGCACGGCCTGCAGGTCGGTCTCCGGGCGCAGGCCCGCGGCGTCGAGCAGGCGCCGAGCTATCACCGACACGCCCGAGTTCTCCGCGCCCACCGAAACTCGCGTGCCGCGCAGGCCGGCCACCGTGCCGGCCGGCGACGCCGCGGGCACGACCACGTGTACGACGTCGTCGTAGATTCGGGCGAGCGCCCGGGGGACGCGCGGTCCGGCCGGGTCGGCGCCCTCGAACTGCTCGGCGACCGTGTCGACCTGGCTGAACGCCGCGTCCGCCGCGCCGGATGCGAGCAGGCCGAGGTTGGCGACCGAGCCGGCGGTCGACAGCACCTCCGGCTGCGCGTCGAGCCCGAGCCGCTCCTGCCAGGCCACGGCCAGCGCGCTGCCCAGCGCGAAGTAGACGCCGCGGGTGCCGCCCGTCGCCACCCGCAGCCGCGTTCCGACGAACGGGCCGGCGCACCCCGTCAGCAGGCCGGCGCCCAGGACGCCGAGGAAGGCCCGCCGGGTGAGCTGCACGTGCGGCATCCTGCCCGCCCCCCGGACCGCGTGCCAGGCCCGGCGCCTACCCTCGTGGGGTGCCGCGCAGCTACACCATCCGCACCTACGGGTGCCAGATGAACGTGCACGACTCCGAGCGGATGGCCGGGCTGCTCGAGTCGGCGGGTTACGCGCGCGCCGCCGACACCGCAGACGCCGACGTCGTCGTGTTCAACACCTGCGCGGTGCGGGAGAACGCCGACAACAAGCTGTACGGCAACCTCGGGCACCTGCGTCCGGCGAAGACGGCGCGGCCGGAGATGCAGATCGCCGTCGGCGGCTGCCTGGCCCAGAAGGACCGAGCCGAGATCGTCCGCCGGGCGCCGTGGGTGGACGTCGTGTTCGGCACCCACAACGTGCACGCGCTGCCGGTGCTGCTGGAGCGGGCCCGGCACAACGCGGTGGCGCAGGTGGAGATCGCCGAGTCGCTGGAGGTGTTCCCGTCCACGCTGCCGGCGCGCCGCGAGTCCGCCTACGCGGGCTGGGTGTCGATCTCGGTGGGCTGCAACAACACCTGCACCTTCTGCATCGTCCCGTCCTTGCGCGGCGCCGAGCGCGACCGCCGCCCCGGGGACGTGCTCGCCGAGGTGCGGGCGCTCGCCGCCGAGGGCGTGCTGGAGGTGACGCTGCTCGGCCAGAACGTCAACTCCTACGGCGTGGAGTTCGGCGATCGCGGCGCCTTCGCGACACTGCTGCGCGCCTGCGGGGACGTGCCCGGGCTGGAGCGCGTCCGGTTCACCTCGCCGCATCCCCGCGAGTTCCGCTCGGACGTCATCGCCGCCATGGCCCAGACGCCCAACGTGTGCCCGCAGCTGCACATGCCGCTGCAGTCCGGCTCGGACGCCGTGCTGCGGGCCATGCGGCGGTCCTACCGCTCGGCCCGGTACCTGGAGATCCTCGACGAGGTGCGCGCGTCGATCCCGGACGCGGCGATCTCCACCGACGTCATCGTCGGGTTCCCCGGCGAGACCGACGCCGACTTCGACGCCACGCTCGACGTCGTCGCGCGGTCCCGGTTCGCCCAGGCGTTCACCTTCCAGTACTCGCCCCGGCCCGGCACGCCCGCTGCGTCGCTGCCCGGCCAGGTGCCCAAGGCCGTCGTGCAGGAACGCTACGAGCGGCTCGTCGCGCTCCAGGAGGAGATCTCCTGGGCCGGCAACCGCGCACAGGAGGGCCGGGTCGTCGAGGTGCTGGTGTCCACCGGCGAGGGACGCAAGGACGTCGTCACCCGGCGGTTGTCCGGGCGCGCCCGCGACGGCCGGCTGGTCCACTTCGCGCCCGGCTCCGTCGACCCGGCGTCGATCCGGCCCGGTGACGTGGTCCGGGTGGCCGTCACGTACGGGGCACCGCACCATCTCGTCGCCGACGGTCCGGTCCTCGCGCACCGCCGCACCCGGGCCGGCGACGCGGCGCAGGCGGGCACCCGCCCGTCCGCGACAGGTCTCGGGTTGCCGGGCTTCGGCGCCCCGGCCGTGGTCCGCGACACGGCGTGCGCGCCGGCAGGAGGAGCACCGTGAGTGAGCGCGGGACATCGGACGACGGCCTCGCGCCCCTGGAGGCAGAGCTCGCCGACGTTGCGCGGCGGATGGAGAGCCGGACCGACCCGGGATCCACGGCGTCCGGCGTGGTGGTCGGGATGCTGATGCTGCTCGCGTCGCTCACCCTGCCGTGGACGGGCGAGATCGCCGGCTGGGAGGTGCTCACCGGAGCCGCCGCGCTGGGTGTGCTGCCGCCGCTGTTCGCCTACACCGCGATCGGGTTCGGCGTGGTGGGCTCGGCGCTCGCGCTGACCACCCGCTGGTGGGGGCTCGCGTGGACATGCGCCGTGGGCTGCGGGTTCTCCGTGCTCGACGGGGTGTGGGCCATCTGGTCGCGCCAGGTCGCCGTCCCCGACGGCGGCACCGCGGCCGGGTTCGGGCTCGTGCTCGGCGTCCTCGGGGTGGTCGTGCTGACGTTCTGCTGGGTACGGATCGCGCTGCGCCGCTGAGCCGTCCATGATCGCCGACCGGGCACGTAACCCCTCATGTCTGATCGGGTTTCGCGCCGAGTTGCCGATCACAACCGTGGATGTGGCGAAACCGCCTCGCGGACACCGATGATCGCGCACGCTGCCGGGCGTGCCGACGTCATCGAAGATCGCTGCACTGCTCGTCCGTCAGGACGGCTTGCTGACCCTGGCGCAGGCCCACGGAGCCGGGATGTCGACGAGCACGGTCCAGCGCCGGGTGCGCACCGGAGAGTGGCAGCGCGTCGCGCCGCGGGTGTTCCTGTCCGCCGGTCATCCGCTGACCGATCGGGCACGGGTCCGCGCAGCCGGCTTGTGGGCAGGTGGGAGGGGAACGGTGTGCGGGCCGGCCGCTGCGTTCTGGCACGGGATGCGCAGCCGTCCACCGGAGATCGTCGATGTCACGGTGCCGCGCGGCTGCGGCCTGCGTGCGCACGCCGGCGTGCAGGTCCGTCGACGGGATCTCGACCCGGCCGACCTGCTCCTGACAGGCGGGATCCGGATCGCCGACGCCGCGCTGGCCGCCCTCGAGACCGCCGCCACGGTGCCCGAGGGTTCAGTGTTCCTGGATCGGGCATTGCAGCGCCATGTCCGGTTCCCGTCGGTGTACCGCGCGTACTGCAGGAACGTCGGGGCGAGGGGCTGGGGCAGGGTCGGTGAACTGCTCGTCGTCGCGGCCGACCGCGCCGACTCCGCCGCAGAACGTCGGCTGATCGCCCTGCTGCGCCGGGCCGGCATCGACTCCTGGGTGCGCGGACACCCTTTCCAGCGGTGGACCATCGACATCGCGTTCCCGCGTGCCCAGCTTGCGATCGAGGTGGACGGCTGGGCCTGGCACATGGACGTCGACCGCTTCCGTGCCGACCGCCACAAGGGCAACGCACTCGCCCGCGCCGGATGGGACCTCCTGCGCTTCACGTGGCACGACCTCGAGAACCGCCCCGCCTACGTCATCGGCGAGATCCGGGCTGCGCTCGTCCACCTGCCGTGATCACCGTCCGGGCGCCCAACCCCGCAGATCTGACCGGTTCTCGCGCCGAGCCGCCGATCATGACCCGGGGCGCAGCGGACTACCGATGCTGGACGGCCTGCTCTGCGGTCGCCAACCACTCCCGCCACTGCGCCGCCTGCCCCAGGGCCTGCTCGGCCCGGCGGGTGTCACCCGCGGCGCGCGCCTTGTCGGCCTGTGCCTCGTACTGCGCCACCCGGTCGCGGAACTGGGCGACCCGCGCCTCGGCCTCCGGGTCGCTGCGACGCCACTGCCGGTCGGACGCCTCGCGCACCCGCTCCTCCACGGCGCGCAGCCGCGCGTCGAGCGTGCGGATGTCGTCGCGGGGGACCTTCCCGATCGCCTCCCACCGCGCCTGGAGGTCGCGCAGCGCGGCGCGGGCGACGCCCGGGTCGGCAATGTCGATCTTCTCGGCGTCGGCGAGCAGCGCCTTCTTCGCCTCGGCATTGGCGACGAACTCGGCGTCGCGCTCGGCGAAGGTCTCGGAACGGCGGGCGAAGAACGCGTCCTGCGCGGCCCGGAACCGCTGCCACAACGCGTCGTCGGCGTCCTTCTGGGCCCGTCCCGCGGCTTTCCACTCGGTCATCAGTTCGCGGTAGCGGGCGGCCGTCGGACCCCACTCGTCGGACTCGACGAGCTTCTCGGCCTCGGTGACCAGCTCCTCCTTGCGGGTCTTGGCACCCGCGCGCTGGCGGTCGAGGTCGGCGAAGTGCGAGCCGCGGCGGCGGTTGAACGACTCGCGCGCCTTGGAGAACCGCTTCCACAGCAGCTCGTCGGTCTTGCGGTCGATGCCGCGGATCGTGCGCCACTCGTCGAGGATCGACTTGAAGCGATCACCGGCAGGTTTCCACTGCGTGGCCTCCGTGGCCAGCGTCTCCGCCTCGACGGCCAGCGCCTCCTTACGGGCGACGGAGGCCGCGCGCTGGGCGTCGCGCGCCGCCCGGGCCGCACCGACGGCCTGCTCTGCGCCGGCGATGACGTCGTCGAGGAGCGCGGCGAGACCGCCGACGTCGCCGACCACGGTGGCCTCGGCCAGCCCGCTGCGCAGTGCGCGGGCCGCGGTCAGTGCCTGCTTGGGGTCGCTGCCGCCCGCCTCCACGCGGGCGGCGAGCAGTTCGGCCTCGGTGAGCAGGTCGTCGAACCGGCGGGCGAAGTGCGCGAGCCCCTCCTCGGGCGCCCCGGCCTGCCACGAACCGACGACCCGCTCGCCGTCGTCGGTGCGCAGGTAGATGGTCCCCTCAGCATCGACGCGGCCCCAGCGGCCGGGATCGGCACTCGCCGCGGCGACCGGTGACGGGCCCGCGACGGGGGCCTCGGCGGCCGGGCGGACCACCGGCTGGGGCCTCGGCGGGCCGGGCCTTGGCGGCCGCGGGCGGGGCACCGCGGCGCTGACCGGGACGCCGGGAGACGGGTCGACCGGAGCGTCGGTGGCGATGACGGCCGAATGCGTGAGGGCGGGTTCGTCGGCCGCCGGCGAGGCGTCGGGCGGCGCATCCGCGGTCGGTGCCGTCGGTGGGGCAGCCGCGGCGTCGCCCGTACCGGTCGTGGGCGCGCTCGGCTCGGCGGGTGCCTGCGGAGCAGCGTCGGCGGCCGCCGGGGCCGCGTCGATGGTCTCGATCCGTTCCGTGGGGTGCTGCTCCGACACCTGGTCCTCCTCGTTCGGGCCCGCGCAACGGCGAGCGCTCCGCCGGGGCGGAGCCGTGCAGTGCCGGCCGCGGGTCGTCGGTGACCTCGGCCTGTCGACCGATTCAAACAGCTCGACCCGTGCACGGGAACTCCCGCAGCCACCAGCGGCCGGTCCGGCACGACGAGCCGCAACTCCGGGCCGCGTGCGCGCCCCCTACCCTCGCGGTGATGTTGACGACGGTCGCGGTGCTGCCGCAGCCACCGCTGCTGGTGCCCGAGCTGGCCACCGGCGCCGCCACGGAGACCCGCCCGCTGCGCGAGGCGTGCGTGGCCGCGGCGGCACGGCTGGGTGCGGCGGCCGCCCGCTGGGTCGTCGTCGGCGCGCACGAGGGTGGGCGGCGCGCGGTGGATCCGTCGGTCCGGGGGACCTTCGCCGGCTTCGGCGTCGACGTCGTCGTGGCCCTGGACACCCGCGCCGGCGCCGCGCCGCCCATCATCGCGCCGGACCCGGAGCTGCCGCTGCCCCTGCTCGTCGCGGGATGGGTGCTGGGCGCGGCCGCCGTCGAGGTCGCCGCCCGCGGGGAGCTCGTGGACGCCGCCACGTCAGCGGGTGAATGTGTCCGGCTCGGGACCGCGCTCGCCGCGGAGTGTGCGGCGAGCGCCGAGCCCGTCGGGCTGCTCGTGGTCGGGGACGGCGCGGCCACCCACACCGAGCAGGCACCGCGGCACCTCGACGAGCGCGCGGGCCCCTTCGACGCCACCGTCGCCGCGGCCCTCGCCGCCGCCGACCCCGCCGCGCTCGCCGCGCTCGACCCGGACCTGGGCACCGCGCTGTGCGCCGCGGGCCGCGCCCCGTGGCAGGTGCTCGCCGGAGCCACCGCTGATGGCTCCTGGACGGGGGAGCTGCTGTACTCCGGCGCGCCCTTCGGGGTGGCCTACCACGTCGCGGTCTGGACGCGGCGGTGATCCCGCGGCTGGTCACCATCGTCGGGCCCACGGCGACCGGCAAGTCGGCGCTGGCGCTGGCGCTGGCGCAGGCCCTCGGTGGGGAGATCGTCAACGCCGACGCGATGGCGCTCTACCGGGGCATGGACGTCGGCACCGCAAAGCCCCCGCCAGCCGAGACCGCCCGGGTCCCGCACCACCTGTTCGACGTTCTCGACGTCACCGAGCCGGCGTCCGTCGCGGCCTACCAGCGTGCGACTCGGGCGGTGGTGGAGCGGCTACGCGCCGCCGGCGTCGTCCCCGTGCTGGTCGGTGGGTCGGGCCTGTACGTGCAGGCCGTCGTCGACGAGCTGGAGTTCCCCGGCACCGACCCCGTGCTGCGGGCCCGCCTGGAGGCCGAGCTCGCGCAGCTCGGCCCGGCGGCGCTGCACGCCCGGCTGGCCGCCGTCGACCCCGCGGCGGCGCGGGTGCTGCTGCCGGGCAACGGTCGGCGGATCGTGCGGGCGCTGGAGGTCGTGGCGCTCACCGGGCGCCCGTTCCCCGCGCGCCTGCCCGCGGGCGGGGTGCCCCGCTACGGCGCGGTGCTGCTGGGGGTGGACCGGCCGGTCGCCGAGCTGGACGCGCGGGTCGCGCGGCGGGTGGCCCGGATGTTCGCGGCGGGCCTGGTCGCCGAGACGCGCGCCCTGGCGGCCCGGGGACTGCGCGAGGGGCGGACCGCGTCGCGCGCCCTGGGCTACCAGCAGGTCCTCGCCGCCCTCGACGGCGACGGGGACATGCGCGCCGCGGCTGCGGCGACGGTGCAGGCCACGCGCCGGTTCGTCCGCAGGCAGCGCTCGTGGTTCCGGCGCGACCGGCGGGTGCACTGGCTCGACGGCGGCCCGGGTGCCGTGGAGCGCGCGCTGGGGGTCCTGCGGACCGTAGGCTCCTGAGCCGTGGACGGGATCGAGTTCGCGAAGGGCCACGGCACCGAGAACGACTTCGTGCTGCTGCCCGACCCGGATGCCGCGCTCGACCTCACCGACGCGCGGGTCGCCGCGCTCTGCGACCGGCGCCGCGGCCTGGGTGCCGACGGCGTGCTGCGGGTCGTCCGGCAGGCGGCCCTCGGCGGCGCCGCCGAACCCGGCGTCGAATGGTTCATGGACTATCGCAACGCCGACGGCAGCTCCGCGGAGATGTGCGGCAACGGGGTGCGGGTGTTCGCCCGCTACCTCGCACACCGGGACTGGCTGCCCGGCGGGCCGTCCGGCGAGCTTCTGCTCGGCACGCGCGCCGGTGTGCGCAGCGTGCGCTTCGCGGACGGCGACGGCGAGCACGGCGAGGTGTCGGTCGACATGGGCGTCGCGCGCGTCGGGGAGCCCGGCACGGCCACCGTCGACGGTCATGCCTTCGCCGGGATCGCGGTCGACGTCGGCAACCCGCACCTGGCCTGCGTCACCGCCGTCCCGCTGGAGAGCCTGCATCTCGCCGTGCCACCCGGCCACGATCCCGCCCAGTTCCCGCACGGGGTGAACGTCGAGTTCGTGTCGCCGCCGGCGGACGCGGCGGGTACGGAGGGATCACGGCTGGACGTCGCGATGCGGGTGCACGAGCGCGGCGTGGGGGAGACCCGCGCGTGCGGCACCGGCACCGTCGCCGCCGCCGTCGCGGTGCTCCGCGCGGCCGGGCTGACCACCGGCACGGTCGCGGTCCGGTCCCCGGGTGGGCGGCTGCGCGTCAGCGTCTCCGCGGAGACCACGGTGCTGCACGGCCCGGCGGTGCTCGTCGCCCATGGCGCGGTGGACCGCTCCTGGTGGGCCGGCGTCGGCTAGGACCGGCGGGAATTCGCCCGACGGGGACGTCGTTCGTCTGGGAGTATGCCGAACACGATGACAGAGTCCCCCCTGCGCACCGATCAGCCCGCCGAGCCGGCCACGCCGCGAACGGTGCCGACGTCCGGCGACCTCGAACTGGAGGAGCGCTCGTCGCTGCGCCGCATCGCGGGGTTGTCCACCGAGCTCGCCGACGTCACCGAGGTCGAGTACCGCCGCCTGCGCCTGGAGCGGGTGGTGCTCGTCGGCGTCTGGACCGAGGGCAGCGCCGAGCAGGCGCGCGTGTCGATGGAGGAGTTGGCCCGCCTGGCCGAGACCGCGGGCTCCGAGGTCCTCGACGGCCTCGTCCAGCGTCGCGGCCGGCCCGACCCGGCCACGTTCATCGGCTCGGGCAAGGTCGCGGAGCTGCGTGACACCGTGCGGGCCTCCGGCGCCGACACCGTGATCTGCGACGGCGAGCTCTCGCCCGGCCAGCTGCGGCAGCTGGAGGAGAAGCTCAAGGTGAAGGTCATCGACCGCACCGCGCTGATCCTCGACATCTTCGCCCAGCACGCCCGCTCGCGCGACGGCAAGGCACAGGTGGAGCTGGCCCAGCTGTCCTACCTGCTGCCGCGGCTGCGTGGCTGGGGCGAGGCGCTCTCGCGCCAGGTCGGTGGCCGGGCGGCGGGCGGAGTCGGCATCGGTGGCCGCGGCCCCGGTGAGACCAAGATCGAGCTCGACCGTCGCCGCATCCGCAACCGCATGTCCAAGCTGCGCCGCGACATCGCTGCCATGCGCCAGGTCCGCGAGACCCAGCGGGGCGGCCGGCGGCGCAACGACGTGCCGGGTGTGGCGATCGTCGGCTACACCAACGCCGGCAAGTCGAGCCTGCTCAACGCCCTGACCGGCGCCGGTGTGCTCGTCGAGGACGCGCTGTTCGCCACCCTCGACCCCACCACCCGCCGCGCCGCCACCGAGGACGGGCGCGTCTACACCCTCACCGACACCGTCGGGTTCGTCCGGCACCTGCCCCACCAGCTCGTCGAGGCCTTCCGCTCGACGCTGGAGGAGACCGCGGGCGCCGATCTGCTCGTCCACGTCGTCGACGCCTCCGACGCGTTGCCCGAGGACCAGATCAAGGCCGTCCGGCAGGTGCTCGTCGAGATCGGCGAGCACGCCGACGGGCGGATGCCCCCCGAGCTGCTCGTGGTCAACAAGACCGACGTCGCCGGCGACCTGCAGCTCGCGCGCCTGCGCCACCTGCTGCCCGACGCCGTGTTCGTCTCCGCCCACCGTGGCGACGGGATCGAGCTACTGCGCCGGCGCATCGCCGAGCTGCTGCCCCGGCCGGCGTGCGACGTCGAGGTACTGCTGCCCTACACCGCCGGATCGCTGGCCGCGCGCCTGCACGCCGAGGGTGTCGTGCTCGCCGAGGAGCACACCGCCGAGGGCACCTGGCTGCACGCGCGAGTCGGCTCGGAGCTGGCGACGGCCGTGCTGCCCTACCGCGTCGCCGAGTCCGAGTCCGATGCTGGGGGCGCCGGCGCCCGGTCGAACGGATCCACCGGGCCGCGGTGATCCTGCGCGTTCCGGTCGCGCTGCTCGTGGTGGCTCTCGTGGGCGCGCCCGCCGTGGTGGTCGCGCCCGAACCGCGCTGCGTGGTCGCCGACGAGCGACTCGCCGAGCTGTCCGGTCTCGTGGCCGACGCGGCCGGGGTGGTGTGGGCGATCGCGGACGGCGGCCGTCGGGTGGACGTGCACCGCCTTGACGTGGCCGCGATCGCGGGCGACTGCCCCGTCCGCGGCACCCGGACCGCGCGGATCGATCCCCGCGACGCCGAGGATCTCGGACTGGGCCCGGACGGGGCGCTCTGGGTGGCCGACATCGGCGACAACGAGCGCGCCCGCGACACCGTCGCCGTGGTCGTCCTACCTTCGCGCGGGGAGCCGCGCCTGCACCGGCTCGCCTACCCGGACGGGCCGCACGACGCGGAGGCCCTGATCGTCACCGCCGACGGCGTGCCGGTGATCGTCACGAAGGATGCCGCACGGCCCGCCGGGATCTACCGCACCGAGCGTCCGCCGTCGGGCGAGGGGCCCACGCCGCTCGTGCGGGTGGGGTCGGTGACGTTCCCACCGTCGACGACCACCGGCGGGCCGCTGGGCGGTCTGGGCTCCCGCGTCGTCACCGGCGCGGCCGCGACCGGCGACCGTCGCGTCGTCGCGCTGCGCAGCTACACCGACGCCTGGCTCTACGCCGCCCCGGACGGTGACGTCGTCGCGGCCCTGACCGGTTCGGTCGCGGCTCCGTTGCAGGTGCCGTTGCCCGGCGAGCCCCAGGGCGAGGCGATCACGTTCCTGCCCGACGGGACGCTGCTGTCGGGTTCGGAGACTCGCGGCGGTGCGGCGGGTGAGCTGCGGGCGGTGCCCGGTGTGGCGGGGCTCGTGGACGCGGCGGCGGCGCGGCCGGCCCCGGACGGCGGATCGACGTCGATCCCCGACGCTGAGCTGCCCGCATGGCTGCCCGCCGTCCTGGGTGTGGCCACCGTCGGGGCGTTCCTCCTCGTGGTCACCCTGGCCATGGTGCTGCGCCGCCGATGACGGCGACCCGGCAGCGGTCGCGAGGTGCCCCTACAGCCGGCGCAGCACCGCGACGACGCGGCCGAGCACGGTGGCGTCGTCCCCCGAGATCGGCTCGTACGCCGGGTTGGCCGGCATCAACCACACATGCCCGTCGCGGCGCTTGAAGGTCTTCACCGTGGCCTCGCCGTCGATCATCGCCGCGACGATCTCGCCGTTCTCGGCGACTGGCTGCTGGCGCACGACCACCCAGTCGCCGTGGGTGATGGCGGCGTCGACCATCGAGTCGCCGCGGACGTTGAGCAGGAACAGCGTGCCCTCGCCGACGACCTCCCGCGGCAGCGGGAACACCGCCTCGACCGCCTGCTCGGCGAGGATCGGACCGCCTGCCGCGATGCTGCCCAGAACCGGCACGAACGCCGGTGCCGGCTGCTCCGTGGCACTCGCCGCCGGCCCGGCCCCCGGCTCGTCCGGCGGCCGGACATCGACCGCGCGCGTGCGGTGCGGGTCGCGGCGCAGGTAGCCCTTGCGTTCGAGCGTGCGTAGCTGGTGGTGCACCGATGACGTGGACGTCAGCCCGACCGCGTCGCCGATCTCCCGGACACTCGGCGGGTAGCCGTACCGCTCGACCCAGTCCCTGATGACCTCGAGCACCCTGCGCTGGCGCGGGGTGAGCCCGGCCGGTTCCGCGGGCGGATCGGGGAAGGTGCTCACCTGCCCGCCGACCTCGGCGTCTGTCCCGCCGCCGGCGCTGTCGTCGCCGCGGGTGCCGGACCCGTCCCGTGCCATCTCCTCGTGCCTCCTGCGTGCGTTCTGCGTCCTGTGGCCGGTTGGCTACCGTCGCCGCCGACGTTAGTCCGGATCGGCGATCTTGCCAAACACTTGTTCGAACGACACGCCGTCGGATCCGGATTCTGTCGGTGCCTGGTGGTACACATCAAACACGCGTTCGTTCGAACGTGCGTTCAGGTCGCGGCGGCAGTCCGGTGTCGGTGTGACCGTGCCGGTGTGACGAGAGGCGGCAGTGATGCGCGAGCGGGTCGACGTCGGTTCCGCGGCCGAGGATCGCGGGTCCGGTCGGGGTGCGGGGCGGTCGGGGGTGCCACCGCGTGGTCCCGGGTCGCGCCGTCAGTGCGGCGCAGGCCCGGGGCCGGTCCGTCCCGCCTCGGGGTTGGCGTCCCGTCCGGCGCGGCGGCCGGGCGCGGTGGTCGTGCGGGAGGCGCTCCCCGGGGCCTCCCGCCCGCCCGACGCCCCGGCCCGAGGCGTCGGCGGTCGCGGGCTCGTGGTCGCCCGTGCCGTGGTGGTGGCCGCCCTCACCGCGGCGGTCGTCGTCGCACTGGGCCTGCTGGCAGACGTCGTCACCGCCGAGCGAGCGGCAGCGAGCGTGCCCGGAGGGCCGGGCAGTGTCACCCACGTAGACACCGTATCAACCAGTAGGGCCCCCAGCTTCCCAACGCCCTAGATGTTGTGGTTACATCTCGGTAGTTCGAATCTCGGCGAGACGGGGGTGAGTGCCGTGCGGTGCCCGTTCTGTCGCCATTCAGACTGCCGTGTGATCGACTCGCGGGAGGTAGAGGGCGGTCAGGCCACGCGTCGCAGGCGGTCCTGCGCGGCATGCGGCCGGCGCTTCACCACCGTCGAGGAGGCGGTTCTCGCGGTGGTCAAACGCAGCGGCGTCACGGAGCCGTTCAGCCGCGAGAAGGTCGTGCGCGGAGTGCGACGGGCCTGCCAGGGTCGTCCGGTCGACGAGGACGCCCTTCAGCAGCTCGCGCACCGCGTCGAGGAGGCGGTCCGCGCCGGTGGCGCCGCCGAGGTTCCCAGCCACGAGGTCGGGCTGGCCATCCTCGGGCCGCTGCGTGAGCTGGACGAGGTGGCCTACCTGCGCTTCGCAAGCGTCTACCGCTCCTTCTCGTGCGTGGAGGACTTCGAGGAGGAGATCGCGGGCCTGCGGTCTGCTGCCCGTCGTGATCCGGCACGAGCGTCCGACGCAGCCGTCACGAGCTGAGCACGATCCGAGAACGAGCACCACCGAGACGGTGCGCAGCAGCGGCGACGCACCCCAGGGCGGCGTCGCGGGAGAGGGAGAGCATGACCGAGACCGTCGGGAACGACCGCAGCGCCAGGTCCACGCCCACCAAGCGCAAGCGCGGGGCGGGCCTCACCGTGGAGCGGCTGCACACCACCGCGGGGGTGCACCCCTACGACGAGGTCCGCTGGGAGCGCCGGGACGTCGTCATGACCAACTGGCGCGACGGCACCGTCAACTTCGAGCAGCGCGGTGTGGAGTTCCCGGACAACTGGTCGGTCAACGCCACCAACATCGTCACCAGCAAGTACTTCCGCGGCGCCGCCGGCTCGCCCGAGCGCGAGTCCAGCCTGCGCCAGCTCATCGACCGGGTCGTCGGCGTCTACCACGCGGCAGGGGTGGAGCACGGGTACTTCGCGACGCCGCAGGACGCCGAGGTCTTCGCCCACGAGCTCACCTGGATGTTGCTGCACCAGGTGTTCAGCTTCAACTCCCCGGTGTGGTTCAACGTGGGCACCGCGAGCCCGAGCCAGGTGAGTGCGTGTTTCATCCTTGCCGTCGACGACACCATGGAGTCGATCCTCAACTGGTATCGCGAGGAATGCCTGATCTTCAAGGGCGGCTCGGGCGCGGGGCTGAACCTCTCGCGGATCCGGTCGTCGAAGGAGCTGCTGTCCTCCGGCGGCACCGCGTCCGGGCCGGTGTCGTTCATGCGCGGTGCGGACGCGAGCGCGGGCACCATCAAGTCCGGGGGGGCCACCCGGCGGGCGGCGAAGATGGTGGTCCTCGACGTCGATCACCCCGACATCGAGGAGTTCGTGCAGACCAAGGCCAAGGAGGAGGCCAAGGTCCGGGTGCTGCGCGACGCCGGGTTCGACATGGACCTCGGCGGCGCCGACATCACCTCCGTGCAGTACCAGAACGCCAACAACTCCGTCCGGGTCACCGACGAGTTCATGCGGGCGGTCCAGTCGGGCGGCGAGTTCGGGCTGCGCGCGCGGATGACCGGCGAGGTCATCGAGACCGTCGATGCGAAGAAGCTGTTCCGGTCGGTCGCGCAGGCCGCCTGGGAATGTGCCGACCCCGGCATCCAGTACGACGGCACGATCAACGACTGGCACACGTGCCCGGAGTCGGGTCGCATCTCGGCGTCCAACCCGTGCTTCCCGGCCGATCAGCGGGTCTTGACCGACGCAGGGCACGTTCGAATCGGTGATCTCGTCGGTCGGGCTGCGGTCGGCGAGGCTTTCGGCGTCTACACGAACGACGTCACGCACGCGGACGCGCCGGCGGCGGCGGTGCTCGCGACCCGTCCCACGCAGTACATGGTCACCGGGACCAAGGAGATCCTGGAGCTGCGGTTCGGGGACGGCTCGCGCCTGCGCTGCACGCCCAACCACCGCGTGTGGACCGCCAACCGGCAATGGGTGCGAGCCGACGAGCTGCTGCCCGACGACAAGGTCGTGCGGTCGGTCGAGCACGCCCCACGACCGCACGCCTCGCCGATGATCCCCGCCGCGGCAGGCGAGGCCGCGGCGGCATCGCGCGGACGAAAGCTGATGGCTCTTCCGGAGAAGTGGAGTCCTGAACTCGCCGGTTACCTCGGATGGCTGGTCGGCGATGGCTGCCTCACAGCCCGCGGCGCGGTCACGGTCTACGCGAGGGGTTGGGAGAGCAGCGTCCTGTTGCCGCGCCACCGCGCGCTGCTGACGTCGATCGTCGGGTTCTCCCCGAAGCCGAGCGTGCAGCTCAACGGCACCCAACAGTTGCGGGCCATGCGCGATCGTCTGCGCGTCTTCCTGCGTGAGCTCGGGGTCTCCGATGGCCGTTCCTCCGCGAAGGTCGTGCCCTCAGCGGTCTTCGAGGCGCCGGAGGAGGCGCTGCTCGCGTTCCTGCGGGGGCTCTTCGACGCCGACGGCTGCGTGGTGAACCAGGAGGTGAAGGGGACGCGGTACGTCGGGCTCGGTAGCCGTTCCGAGGAGCTTCTGATCGGGGTACAGGAGTTGCTCGCCGGCCTCGGGATCCTCGCCCGGATCTACCGCACCGGTACGAAGGCCGACTCGTTCCGGCATGTCCGAAAGGACGGCACGGAGGTGTCGTACGGCAGCGACGGGCCGTCGTTCGACCTGCGGATCAGCGGTCGCCATATCCGTCGGTTCGCCGATCTCGTCGGTTTCGACCACCCGGCCAAGTCGGCGAAACTCGACGACCTGCTGCGGCGTGCCTCGTTCTATTCCGTCGACGAGACCACGCACCTTGTCACCCGCGAGTCGCGCGGCTTCGAGACGACCTACAACCTCACCGAGCCGCGCAACCACTCCTACGTGGTCAGTGGCGTCGTGGTGGCGAACTGCTCGGAGTACCTTCACCTGGACAACTCCAGCTGCAATCTCGCCTCGCTCAACCTCATGAAGTTCCTCGGTGACGACGGCCGGTTCGATGCGGCGCGGTTCGCCAAGGCCGTCGAACTGGTCATCACGGCGATGGACATCTCGATCTGCTTCGCCGACTTCCCCACCGAGCCGATCGCGGAGACCACCCGCGCGTTCCGCCAGCTCGGCATCGGCTACGCCAACCTCGGCGCGCTGCTCATGGCGACCGGCCATGCCTACGACTCGGAGGGCGGCCGCGCGCTGGCCGCGGCGATCACCTCGTTGATGACGGGCGCCGCGTATCGGCGGTCCGCGGAGCTGGCGGGCGTGGTCGGGCCGTACGACGGCTACGCCCGCAACGCCGAGTCGCACCAGCGGGTGATGCGCAAGCATGCCGCCGCCAACGACGACGTCCGCACCTTCCCGGCGAGCGCTCCGGTCCACAAGCTCGCCACGAAGGTGTGGCGGGACACGCTGGCGATCGGCGAGAAGAACGGTTGGCGAAACGCGCAGGCCTCCGTTCTCGCGCCGACGGGCTGCCTGACCGCCGACACCTTGATCACCACCGACCGCGGGCTCGCCCGGCTCGGCGAGATCGGCGACGTGTACGGCGACCGGTGGCAGGACCTGGACATGACCGTCTCCACGGATGAGGGCCCCCGCCACGCGACGCGGTTCTTCGTCAACGGCGAGGAACCGACCAGGCGCATCGCCACCGAGGGCGGGTACACGATTCAGGGCACGCTCGCCCACCGGATCAAGGTCGTCGACCGGGATACGGGCGAATGGGTCTGGCGACGGATGGCCGACCTCGTGCCGGGAGATCTGGTGCCGATGCAGCTGCGAACGCTCGTGGGCGAGCCGCGCCAGGTGCCGCTGCCCGTGCTCGACCAGGCCTACTACGCGGGTGACCGCACGCTGTTCGTGCCGGACGCGGTCGATGCTGACCTCGCCGAGCTCGTCGGCTACTTCATGGGCGACGGCAGCCTGCACGCCAAGGGCATCCGCCTGTGCGTCGCGGATGGTGATCTCGACGTCGTGGAGCGGCTGCGGATCCTGAGCAAGCAGCTGTTCGGCCTCGCTCCGGTCGTGTCGCAGGCCGAGGGCTACCAGGAGGTTGTGCTGCAGTCGGTGCGGCTGGCCCGCTGGTGGCAGGCCGCCGGGTTCGCGAAGCGAATCCCGTCCACAGGGCACACGGGCAAGGGCTTGACCCCACACGTTCCGTCGGCGCTCCTCGAGACCAACGACGCCGAGGTGTACGCCGCGTTCCTCCGCGGACTGTTCGAAGCCGACGGCACCGTCGTGGCACAGGTCCCTTCGGTGTCCACGGCGTCTGCGACGTTCGCGGCCGAGATCCGCACCGTGTTGCTGGCTCTCGGCATGGCGACCACCACCCGTGAGACGGTCAGCGGCTGGGGTGGTGCGCAGTTCCAGATCCGGTTGCGCAATCTCGATCACGCGCTGCGCTTCGACGAGCACATCGGGTTCATGGGATGCCGGAAAAACGCGCAGCTGGAGCTGGAGCTGGAGCCGGCGCAGAGCGGCAACCGTGACGCGATCGCGACCGAACTCGTCGCGGGCAGCGGCGACCACCGGCTGGGCCAGGCACTTGATTACCTGTTCGAGACGGTCGCCGAGAACGTCGACGGCGGGGTCCAGCCCACCTATGACCTGTCGGTGCCGGACAACCTCACCTATATCGCGGCCAGCTTCGTCAGCCACAACACCATCGGCCTGATGATGGACTGTGATACGACCGGAATTGAGCCCGACCTGGCGTTGGTCAAGTTCAAGAAGCTGGTCGGCGGCGGCTCGATGCAGATCGTCAACCAGACGGTGCCGGGCGCGCTGCGTCGCCTCGGCTACCCGGACGAGCAGGTCGAGGCGATCGTCGAGTACGTCGGCGAGCACAGCCACGTGGTGGACGCGCCCGGAATGCGGTCCGAGCACTACGAGGTGTTCGACTGCGCGATGGGGGAGCGCTCGATCGCTCCGATGGGCCACGTCCGGATGATGGCGGCTGTACAGCCGTTTCTCAGCGGTGCCATCTCGAAGTGCGTTGTCGGCGACACGCTGCTCACGACCGCCGGTGGCCTGATCCGCATCAACTCGCTGTACGGCGGTGAGGAGCCGGACAGCTTCCGGGACGAGGTCCTGGAGGTGGCAAGCCGCGGCGGCCCGCAGAAGACCGATGCTTTCTACTATGGCGGTGTGCGGCCGGTGCGGTCGATCGTGCTGCGGTCCGGACACCGGATCACGGGGACGCCCAACCACCGGGTTCTCGTCGCCGGAGTGGACGGGACACAATGGCGTCGACTCGACGAGGTCGCCGATGGTGACCATGTGGCGGTGCAGTACGGAGCCGACATGTGGGCGACGAACCCTCCGAGGTTCGACCATTTCGAGCCGTCGCCGGTGTACGGCAGCCAACGCTCTGTCGACGTGCCCGAGCACATGACGGCCGAGCTGGCCTTCCTGCTCGGTGCGTACGCCGCCGAGGGCCACACGACCGAAAGCAACTGGACGGTGCGGATCACCAACTCCGTCGACGCCGTGTTGCAGCGCGTCGCGGCGGCATGGCGCGATCTGTTCGGAATCGAGCCGTTCATCGAGCGGCGGCCCGATCGTTGCCCCCAGGTCGTGATCGCAAGCAAGACCATCGTCGAGTTCTTGCGATACCTCGGATGTGGCGGCCGAGCGTCGGAGAAGCGCATACCGGATGCAGTGCTGCGGTCTCCCCGTCGCATGGTGCTCGCCTTTCTTCAAGGGCTGGCTCTGGACGCCTATGTCCGAGTGCCTGCCGAGCCGAAGCAGCAGGTCAAGTGGGCCATCTGTCTGGATTCGCCGGAGCTGCTCGACGACCTGCAGGCTGTTCTGACGAACCTCGGTGTCGTCCACAGCCGGATCACGAAGTTCAACGAGCAGTACGCGAAGTACTACGACGAGGTGTACGCCTCAGGCGAGGAGGCTCGGCGACTCGCGGAGCTGGTTCCGTTCTGCGAGCCCGACAAGGACGCGACGCGGCGGCGGCTGCTCGCAACGGCTCCGATGCACCAGAGCACGGCCGACGTCGTCCCGGGCGTCAGTGGACGTGGGCTGTACGAGGGCTTGCCCACCGCTGCTCTTCAGCAGCAGTTCCGGCATCTCGCGGACGTGCGTACCCGCCACGTCAGCCGTCGCAGCCTGGAGAAACTTGCGGCCATCGACGGCGTCGAGCTGCCCGAGTGGGTCCGTGCGATCCTGCGCGACGGACTGCACTTCAGCCCGGTCGAGGAGGTGGTGAACGGCGAACGGCCGCGTGAGGTGTACGACGTCTCGGTTCCGGTGTCACGGTCCTTCGTGGGTAACGGTGTGGTGAACCACAACACCGTCAACATGCCGGAGGCGGCCGCCGTCGAGGACGTCGAGAAGATCTACCTGGAGGGCTGGCGGCTCGGGCTCAAGGCGCTGGCGATCTACCGGGACAACTGCAAGGTGGGGCAGCCGCTCTCGGCGGGCCGGTCGGCGAAGCCGGCCGCCGAGGTGGCCGTTGCGGGGCCGGTGGAACAGCGGCCCGTACGGCGCCGCCTGCCCAAGAAGCGCCCGAGCCAGACGGTGTCCTTCACCGTCGGCGGCGCGGAGGGCTACCTCACGGCGGGCTCGTACCCCGACGACGGGCTCGGCGAGATCTTCGTCAAGCTCGGCAAGCAGGGCTCGACGCTCTCCGGGGTGATGGATGCCTTCTCGATGTCGATCTCGGTGGGCCTGCAGTACGGGATCCCGCTGGAGTTCTACGTCTCCAAGTTCTCCAACCTGCGGTTCGAGCCGGCGGGCATGACCGACGACCCGGACGTGCGGATTGCCACCAGCGTCATGGACTACCTGTTCCGCCGGTTGGCGCTCGACCACCTGCCGTACGAGAAGCGCGTGCAGCTGGGGATCTTCTCGGCCGACGAGCGCAGCGCCCAGGTTGCCGACAGCTACGCGGCCGACATGGAGCGGGCGGACATCGAGGGGCTGCGCACCGGGGTCGAGGTCGCCTCGGAGGGGGCGCAGGCGGCGGTGGGAGCGAGCCCGGCTCCGGTGGAGGTCGGCAGCTCCACGGAGCTGCTGGAGCTGCGGCTGGGCAAGGCCGCCGACGCGCCGCTGTGCATGACATGCGGGACGAAGATGCGACCGGCGGGGTCCTGCTACCTGTGCGAGGGGTGTGGCTCCACCAGCGGCTGCAGCTGATCTGCTCCCGGCGGGGGGGCGGGGGGGGGGGGGGGGGGTCCCCCCCCCCCCCCCCCCCCGGCCCACCCCCCACCCCCCCCCCCCGCCGGGGGGGCGGGGGGGGGGGGGGGGGAGGGGCGCCCCGGGGGGGGCGGGCGCCCC
>JBQTJE010000002.1:0-15951 GCA_052387455.1 Pseudonocardia sp. | reverse complement strand
ACCCCAAGAAGATGTGGACGCTGGACCACCTGCGTCGTTGCCCGCCGTGTGGTAGCCCCAACGTGATCGTCAACGAGATGGACGACGCCGGTCGCGCCGCCTATCACGCTGACTACATCCGTCAGGGTCCCGCCGGACGTCCGGCTCCCGCGGCCGCCTGAGCGCGGGTCAGGTGAGGGGGGAGGGCCGGCGGCGCCACCGCTGAGCCCTCCCCCTGCCTAAGACAACCCCCGGTGGACGGGGGGTCCTTCCCCGTCCACCGGTGGTCGTCATGCCCGCACGAAGGTGTACGACCCCGCGCACGCCGAAAGGTTCTTCATGGGTGAGAAGCACACTGTCCGATTTGAGCCGGTCGGCATCGAGATCCAGACCGACTCGGATCAGACGATCCTCCGGGCCGCGGCCGAGCAGGGCGTCCAGCTCATGCACGGCTGCAAGGAGGGGCAGTGCGCGGCGTGCAAGTCGTTCATTCTCGAAGGTGACGTGGACGACGTCGACTACGATCGCTACTCCACGTTCGCGCTCCCGGACTACGAGAAGGAAGAGGGCGCGACCCTGCTCTGCCGTGCGCATGCGTACGGCGATCTGGTGATCGAGCTCCTCCAGTACGACGAGGAGATCATCAGGAGTGGCCTGCCACTGCGGAAGGGCATCATGGAGGTCGTCTCGAACGAGGCGGTCACCCACGACCTCCGGCACCTGACGCTGCGGCTGATCGAGCCCGAGGAGATCAAGTTCTTCCCCGGGCAGTACCTGGACATCACCGTCCCCGGGACGAACGAGAGCCGCTCGTTCTCCATGGCGAACACCCCGGACCGGGAAGGCGGGCTCTTCGAGTTCGTCATCAAGATCTATCCGGACGGGTTGTTCTCCGAGTTCCTCGCGACGAAGGTGCAGGTCGGCGACCAGCTCGAGGTGGAGGCGCCCTTCGGCACCTTCACCCTGCGCGAGAGCCGAACCTCCGACCTGATCTTCGTCGGTGGCGGCGCCGGGCTCGCCCCGGTGCTGGGTTTGCTCAGGTCGATGGCCGATCGCGGAGTCGAGCGAAAGGCCGTCTTCTACTACGGGGCCCGACAGCAGCGGGACCTCTGTTTCACGAAGGAGCTCAAGGACCTCGAAGAGAGGCTCCCCGAGTTCCGATACGTGCCGGCGTTGTCCGAGCCCGCCGGCGACGACGACTGGGACGGCGAGGTCGGTCTGATCACCGATGTCGTCGCCCGGTGCGAACCCGACCTGACCGGGAGGGACGCCTATGTGTGCGGGCCGCCGCCGATGGTGGACGCGGCGATTCCGGCACTGAAGGCACTCGGAGTGCGCGAGGAGAACATCTTCTACGACAAGTTCACCACCACCGGTGAACCAGGAGGCGAGGACGGCCAATGACGACCACCGAACGTCCCGAACGCAGTGTCCCGAAAGTCCAGTTCACGGACGCCGAGGCCGGTGCCAAGGAGTTCCCGGACTCCAGCGCCGCAGCGCGCCGGTACAACTACTACAAGCCGGCCAAGCGCAAGCAGACCCACTACGAGGACGTCACCGTCGACGTCCAGCCCGACCCCCGGCACTACCTGTCCCAGGGCTGGATCTACGGCTTCGCCGACGGATCCTGTGGCTACCCCCTGACCTGGACCAAGCTCAAGGCGTGGGGTGTCGACGAGCCCGAGCCCGTGCGCGGCATCGGCACCGGCGGCGGCGGCCCCGAGCGGCTCGCGAACTGGCCGGCGCACGGCTGGCACGAGTTCCGTGACCCCAACGAAGAGTGGGAGATGACCTACTACCGGTACGGCGCCAACGTCGTCCGGCAGCTGCAGCAGAACATCGAGAACGCCCGCCAGGCCAAGGCGTTCGAGCAGTGGAACGACAACTGGGTCACCTTCGTCGAGCGCAACGTCGGCGCCTGGATGCACATCGAGCACATCCTCGGGCTCTACGTGTTCGCCCAGTGCAACCGCTCCGGTCCGACCAACATGCACAACACCGCCATGGTGGTCAACAGCGCGCACAAGCTGCGTTTCGCCCAGGACCTGGCGATGTACAACCTGACGCTGTCGGAGGAGATCGAGGACTTCGACGGCGCCGCGCACATCGAGGCGTGGAACAGCGCGCCCGAGTGGCAGGGCGCCCGCAAGGTCACCGAGGCTCTCTGTGCCGTCGACGACGACTGGGGCGAGTCGATCTTCGCGACCAACGTCATCTTCGAGCCGCTGGTCGGGGAGCTGTTCCGCAGCCACCTGGTGCAGCAGTACGCGGCCTCGAACGGCGACTTCGTCACCCCGACGGTCATCGGCGCCGGCGAGAACGACTACTCGCAGCGCGACCTGCGGTGGACGAAGGCCTGCTTCGCCCCGCTGGTCACCGACAAGGAGTTCGCGGCGCACAACGTCGAGCTCCTGAACCAGTGGATGTCCAAGTGGGTGCCGATGTGCCTCGAGGCCGCGCGCACCATGCAGCCGATGTGGTCGCAGCCCGACGGCAAGCCGATCACCTTCGAAGACAGCCTGGACCGGGCAAAGAGCAGGTTCTCCGGGATCGTCTCCGATCTCGGCCTCACCCCTCCGAAGGAGCTGGAGCAGTGACTTCTTTCAAGACCGCCGAGAGCCCCTTCCAGGCGAACAACACCGAGTCCGGCATGGCCGGCGTGACCCTGATGAACAACCAGGTCGGGTCCGTCGTGGCCGAGGTCATGAACCGCCAGGAGAACGTCACCATCACCCCGCTGCCGTCGATGATCCGCGTCGACTGCGTGGGCCGGATGGACTTCGTCTACGCCGAGATCTCTGAGGCGCTCGGCGAGGAGGACGGCTTCTACGACGCGTCGGAGTTCGAGGAGAACATGTCGACGCACTACGGCAAGATGATCCACGTGGACGACCGCACCGTCATGTTCGGCAACCTCGAGGAGGCCGCGGCTTTCATCGACGACATGCTGCCGCCGGTCGTCAACCAGTAGCTCGTCCGCTCCTGGGCCGCCGTCCCCGCAACCCGGCGGGGCCGGCGGCCCGGGCCGTTTCACCCCTCTCTTCTTTCACCCGCGCTGTCGATGAGAGAAAAAACCGATTTCGAGGAGGACTCGGTGGCCAAGGAACTCAAGTTCGGACAGGAAGCCCGCGACCTGCTGCAGGCCGGCGTCGACCAGCTCGCCGAGGCGGTCAAGTCGACACTGGGCCCCAAGGGTCGCAACGTCATCCTCGAGAAGATCACCGGAACGCCCGAGGTCACCAACGACGGTGTCACCATCGCCCGCGAGATCTACCTGCGTGACCCGTTCGAGAACATGGGCGCGCAGATCCTCAAGGAAGCCGCGGTCAAGACCAACGACACCGTCGGCGACGGCACCACCACCGCCACCGTGATGGCCCAGGCCATCGTCCGCGAGGGCATGAAGGCCATCACGTCGGGTGGCAACCCCGTGCTGGTCAAGCGCGGTATCGATGTCGCGGTGGCGGCGGTCGTCGCGCACCTCTCGACCGTGGCGCACCCTGTGGACTCCCTCGAGCACCTGTCGCGGGTGGCCGCGATCTCGGCCAACGACGACGAGTCGATCGGCTCCGTCGTCGCCCAGACCCTGCACACCGTCGGCGACGACGGCGTGATCTCCGTGGACGACGGCCCGGTGCTCGGCCTCACCGTCGACTTCGTGGAGGACTTCGAGTTCGACAACGGCTACGTCTCGCCCTACCTGGTCACCGACCCGGGCAGCATGACCGCGGTGCTCGACGACTGCTACCTGCTGTTCTCGGCCGAGAAGATCACCGACGTCCGCTCGCTGATGCCGATGCTCGAGAAGGTCATGCGGGACCCGAAGCCGCTGGTCATCGTGGCCGAGAAGGTGGAGGGCACCGCGCTGCAGATGCTGGTGCACAACCACGTCAACGGGCACCTGAAGGTCACCGCGATCCAGGCGCCCGGCTTCGGCGAGAAGCGCATCCACCTGCTCGAGGACATGGCTGCGCTCTGCGGCGGCAAGGTGCACTCCAAGGCGTCGTCGTTCTCCCTGGAGCAGATCACCACCGAGCATCTGGGACGCGCGTCGCAGGTGCGGGCCACCAACGAGAACACCGTGATCATCGGTGGGCACGGCGGGACCGCGGCGGTCGAGATGCGACTCGCCCAGCTGCGGTCCGAGCAGGCCCGGGCGACGATCGGCACCGACATCGACTGGCTGGGCGACCGCATCGCGCGGCTGTCGGGCAAGGCCGCGATCATCTACGTGGGTGCGCCGACCAACGCCGAGCTCAAGGAGATCCGGCACCGCGTCGACGACTCGCTGCAGGCCACCCGGGCCGCGATGGCCGAGGGCATCGTCGCCGGCGGCGGCGCGGCGCTGCTGCACTCCGAGCCGGTGCTCGACACGCTCGACGTGTCTGGCGACTACCAGATCGGCGTCGAGATCGTCCGGCGCGCGCTCACCGAGCCGGTGCACCTCATCGCCACCAACGCCGGCTACGACGGTGTCGACGTCGTCAAGCAGGTCACCGACATGGGCGTCGACGAGGGCTTCGACGCGCTGGAGGGCCGCTACGGCAACATGATCGACATGGGCATCATCGACCCCCTTCGGGTCGTGCGGTCCGCGCTGCAGAACGGCGCGTCGGTCGCCGGGCTGATCCTCACCACCAACTCGCTGGTGGCCGAGGAGGTCACGCCGTGGAACAAGGCGCTCATGACGGAGTTCGGGCCGCTCGACGAGGGCATCCCGCAGCCGTCGCCCGACTCGAGCACGCCGCAGTCGTTGGGGCTCGGGCCGTCGATGGGGTAGCAGCTCGGTAGTGCGATCAGGTAGGCGCCACGCGCGTCAGTCGGGAGCCGGGAGATGTACGGGGCGTCGGTGACGTCGGCAGGACCGGGGTATCTCGTCGTCGACGCGCAGGTGCACGCCTGGGATGCCAGCCCGCACAACCAGGCCGGCCCGGCCGGTGAGGAGTTCGCCGCCGACCTCCTCCGGCGGCATCGTGAGCTGGACGGGACCCGGGGCACCGGTGGCGCCGCAACCGCGGCGCCACCGGTACCGCCGGAGGAGGTCGAGCGGGTCACCGAGGACGGCCTGATGCGCGACCTGTTCGACGAAGGTCACGTCGACCGGGCGGTGCTGCAGCCCGTCGTGCTCGGCGACCTGTTCGTCCTCGGCTTCTCCCCGGTCGCGTGGCACGCGGAGCTCGCCGACCGGATGCCGGGGCGGTTCGTGCTCTCCGGCGAGCTGGACCCCGACGCGGGCCAGGCGGGCGCTCGTGGCATCGGCTCGCGCGTGCGCCACTGGGACCTGCGCGGGCTCACCCTGTGCGAGGCCCGCAGGCCGGGGCGGCTCGTCCGGCTCTCCGACCCCTGGCTGCGCCGCGTGCTCGCCCGGTGCGGCCAGAGCGGGGCGGGCGTCGTCCATCTCGGGGTGGCGCCGTCGGCGCGCCCCGCGCCGTGGCGGCGCTGGGGCGCCACGGAACGTTCCGGGCCGCGACTGCCCAACTGGGCCGAGCCTGTCCGCGCGGGCTCGGCGCTGCCGGTACGCACCAACGTCGTGCAGCGGGTGCCGTCGGCGGGGTTCGACGTCGCGCACTTCCGCGACCTGGCCCGCGCGCTGCCGCGGGTGCAGTTCGTCCTCGGGGCGGGCTGCCTGCCGGGCGAGGCGCTGTGCCGGCTCGCCCGATTGCCCAACGTGCACGTCGTGCTCACCGAGATGCTGCCGTGGATCGGCACGCGTGAGTTCGCGGTCGCGTTCGGGGACCTGCTCGTGGCGTTCGGGCCCGAGCGGCTGCTGTTCGGCAGCGGCTACCCGCTGGTGCGGCCGGGGCGGCTGGTCGCGGCCCTGGCGGGGTTCACCTTCCCCGACGAGCTGGCGGACCGCTATCCCGCGCTCGACACCACCGCCCGGCAGGCGGTGCTGGGCGGCAACGCCGCGCGGCTCTACCGCATCCCGCTGCCGGCCGGCACCCTCCCCTCCCGCCACGCCACCGGCTCCTGACCAACCCGCGAGTCACCGTCGCCAACCTGCGGGGAGCCGGCGAAGTCCGGCGACAGGTGCGGTCCAGGCGTAGACCCAGGAGACCGTGCCGTCGGGCAGGGTTCGGCGGACACGCCGGTAGTTGCGGCCTTCGTAGTCGTCGAGCGTGGGTAGGAGGGCCATCGGGTCCCGCAGCTCGACGAGTACCGCGGGCACCGTCGTACCGTCGCCCGGCACGAGCGCGGGCCAGCCGCGACCGGTGTCGTAGAGCGTTCCGGCGATCCTCACGGCCAGCGGCGAGCCGTTCATGTGCGGCGCGACCAGGGGCCACGACGGTTGTCCCGGCATCAGCAGGCCGTAGGTGAGCAGGCGGGCCGGCCATTCGTCCGGGTGTGGCACACCCGGCACGGTCGGCGCGTCGAGGCCGTCCCCGCGTGCGCCGACCCCGGCCAGCTCGGGAGCCTGCTGGTGCGCGACCTCGACGCAGCGGACGGGCCGGCCGTCGACGAGCAGTGGCCGCCGAACCTCGCCGTGGCCGACGTAGCACCACGGCTCGTCGATGCGGGCGCCGTCCTCGGTCCGGACGGTCCCGGTGCGCAGCCGCGCCAGCCGGAAACGGCTGCCGCGGCCCTCGCAGCGGTCGAGAACCGCCACCTGTGCGGGCGTGGCGAGCCAGACGGCGTGATTCTCGACCGTGCCCGGCTCGGCGGCGAGTACCGCGGGGCGCTGGCCGTCGCGCATGCGGAAGCCATGGGCCCAGACCGCGGCGACCCCCTCGGTGCGGGCGCGCAGGACGACGACCGGGCCGGTGAGGCCGAGCTCGGCCCGCAGCCAGGTGATCTTGCTGGGGCAGCGGTTCGAGCCGTACGCGAGCACGGGGACCCGGGCGGCAGCGGGCGGCGCGTCGCGATCGTCCAGCCAGGCGTCCAGGTCGGTGCCGTCGACGGACCAGCCGCTCGGCGTCCGCGGGTCGGGGTCGAGCCTGCGGGCGACGCCGTCGAGGTGCACGAACGAGCACCGTGGGGCGGCGCCGGGGTAGGGGTCGGCGGGGAAGTCCGCGTCGCGCACGCTGCGATCCTCGCAGGCCCTGCCTGCGACGGGTGCCACACTTCGTGCCGTCCGCCGCACGGATCGGCGGACTCGCCGAGTCGAGAACGCGGACTCGCCGGGTCGAGAACGCGGACTCGCCGGGTCAGATTGGCGGACTCGCCGGGTCGGTTTCGCGGACTCGCGGGCGGAGGGTGCGCGCGAGCAGGCCGTGCTTCGGGGACACGACGAGCGCCACGAGGAAGCACGCCGCACACACCAGGCCCATGGCGCCCGCGATGGAGCTGTCGAGCGCGAGCGCGATGCGGTGGCCGCCGACGGCGCCCACCCAGCCGATGCCGACGGCCAGCGCCACCATCACCACCAGCCGTTCGGTGAGCAGGTACGCCGTGGCCGCCGGGACGATCAGGAGCGTCACCACGAGGATGGCGCCGACGGCCTCGAACGCCGCCACCGCGGTGACGGCCACGGCCACCAGCAGCAGGCGGGTGAGCAGCACCGGGCGCAGCCGGACGGAGGCTGCGAAGCCGGGGTCGAAGGTCGTCGCCTTCAGTTCCTTCCACAGCACCGCCACCAGCGCCACGTTCAGCGCCACGACCACCGCGAGCACGAGCCCCGCGCGCGGGAGCTCGACGCCGGTGAAGGGTGCGACGCCGACCAGGACGGTGTCGAAGGGGACGAAGGCGATCTCGCCGTAGATGGTGGAGTCGAGGTCGAGGTGGATGCCGTCGGCGTAGCGGGTGACGCCGAGGACGCCGAGGGAGAACAGCGCGGGGAACACCAGGGCGATCGCGGCGTCGGAGGCGACGAGGCCCGACGAGCGCAGCGCGTCGATCCCGAGCACGCACAGCACGGCGAACGCCGCCGCGCCCGCCACGACGGGTAGCGGCGCGCGGGTCTGCCCGATCAGCCAGACCGCCACGATGCCGGGCAGCACCGCGTGGCTGACCGCGTCGGAGAGCAGCGCCATCCGCCGCAGCACGAGGAACGGGCCGAGCAGGCCGCACGCGGTGGCGGTGAGCCCGGCGACCAGGACGATCGCGACGTCGTCACTCATGACGTGCCACCGCCCGACGTCCGATCCGCTTCCCCGGGCGAACGCGCTTCCCCGGGCGAGCGTTCGTCCGGGTCGGAGCCGCTGCTGCCGCCTGCCGGCGCGAGCACCCGTAGTTGCGCGACGGCGTCGTCGCCGAGGCTGCCGCGCAGGTCGGCGGGATCGGGCTCGCGCGCGTCGGGCAACCGCACCGACGCGCCGTGGGCGAGCCAGGCCGACCACAGCGCGCGGCGGTCGGCGAGATCGGCCGCGGCGGCCCGGCCGGCGGCGGTGAGCCCCGCGTCGTCGAGCAGGCCCCGGCGGCGCAGCCGGGCCCGCAGCAGCGTCCCGGCCGGGGCCGCGGGATCGGCGAGCACGGCGTCGATGCGGGTCGCCCGCCGGCGTGCCGCCAGCCGCATCGCCCGCCACACGATGCCGCGCCCGGGCGCGAACGCCAGCGCCAGCATCGCCACCGCGAAACCGACGAGGACGACCACCGGCCCGGTGGGCAGCTCCGCGCGGGTGGCCAGCAGCGCTCCGGAGGCGCCGACGACCATCCCCACGACCGCGGCCAGCGCCAGGACCTGCGGGAACCGGTCGGCGAGCTGTCGGGCGGCGACGGTGGGGACGACGAGCACGGCGACCATGAGGATCGCCCCCACCACCCGCACCCCGACGACGACGGCGATCACGAGCAGGCCGGTCATCAGCGTCTCCAGCGCCCGCACGGGCAGCCCGATGGCGCCGGCGTAGGCCGGGTCGAACAGGGTGGCGGTGAGCGCGCGCCTGCCGACGGCGACGGCGAGCAACCCGGTCCCGCCGACCGCCGCCATCACCGCGACGTCACGTTCGAGCAGGCCCGCGGCCTGGCCGAACAGGTAGCGCTCCAGGCCGGCCTGGTCGGAGTCGCCGGTGCCGGAGATGTGGGTGAGCAGCACGACGCCGAGGGAGAAGAACCCCGACAGGACGACGCCGATCGCGGCGTCCGGACGCAACCGGCCGGTGCGCTCGATGCCCACCATCAGCAGCGCGGCCACCAGCCCGGCGGCGGCGGCGCCGACGAGCAGGCTCGGCACGTCCTTCACCCCGGCGAGCAGGAACGCGATGCAGACCCCGGGCAGCGTGGCGTGGGCGATCGCGTCGCCGACGAGGCTGCGCCGCCGCAGCACCGCGAACGAGCCGAGCACCCCGCTGGTGACGCCGAGCACGACCGCCCCGGCGACGACGACCGTGTCGGTGTAGGGCAGGCCGAGCAGCGTGGCTAGCCCGCCCATGCCGGGTCGCCGTAGGCGGCGCGGACCGCGTCGGTGGTGAGCACCTCGGCGGTCGGGCCGCAGCCCAGCGCGCGGACGTTGAGCAGCAGCGTCCAGTCGAACGAGGCCCGTACCTGGGCCATGTCGTGGTGCACGACGACGACGGAGCTGCCCGCGTCGCGCAGCTCGCCGAGCAGGCCGAGCAGGTCGGCCTGGGTGCGGGCGTCGATGCCGGCGAACGGCTCGTCCATCAGCAGCACGGGGGCGCGCTGGGCGAGCGCCCGGGCGAGGAACACGCGCTGGCGCTGTCCGCCGGACAGGCGCCCGATCTGGCGGCGGCCGTAGGCGGCCATCCCGACGCGTTCGAGGCACTCCGCCGCGATCGCCCGGTCGGCGCGCCCGACCCGGCGGAACCAGCCGACCGAGCGGTAGCGGCCCATCGCCACCACCTCGGCGACGGTGATCGGGAAGTCCCAGTCGACGGACTCGCGCTGCGGCACGTAGGCGACCCGGTCGAGCGCGGACGACCCGCCTGCGCCGTCGACGAGAACCCGCCCGGCGTCGGCGGGGACCAGGCCGAGGGCCGCGCGCAGCAGCGTGGACTTGCCCGCCCCGTTCGGCCCGACGATCGCCGAGAGCTGCCCGGCCGGGAACGCCGCGTCGACCTCCCACAGGACCGGGGCGGTGCGGTAGGACACGGTGAGCCCGCGGACCTCCAGCGCGGTCGCCGCCCGCGTCGCGGGGCTGTGCATCAGCACGAGGTGCCTCCTGGCGATTAGATCGACCTAATCGGTGAGTGTAGGTGACCTAACTATGGTTCGACGATAGGAGCGGTCAGATCCGCGAGATGTCTCAATCTGAGAGGATCGGCCACGTGCTGCCGCCGACGATCGCGTGGGACGACGGGTGCATCGTGCTCGTCGACCAGACCGCCCTGCCCCGGCTCCGGACGGCACGGGTGCGGACGGTCGACGAGCTGGTCGACGCCATCGAGCGGCTCGTCGTGCGCGGTGCGCCGGCGCTGGGCGCGGCGGGTGCGCTGGGTGTGGCGCTGGCCGCCCGGACGCTCGACGGCCCGGCGCTGGCGGCCGCCGCCGAGCGGATCGCCGCGGCCCGGCCCACCGCGGTGAACCTCGCCGTCGGCGTCGGGCGGGCGCTGGCCGCCGCCGACCGCGGGCCCGGCGCCGTGCTCGACGTGGCGCTCGCGCTGCTCGCGCAGGACCTCGCGTGGTGCCGCGCTATCGGTGCCCGGGGGGCGGCGTTGCTGCGCGAGCTGTGCGGATCCGGGCCGCTGCGCCTGCACACCCACTGCAACGCGGGCGCGCTCGCCTGCGTCGGGTACGGCACCGCGCTGGGGGTGGTGCGGGCGCTGCACGAGGCGGGCGGGGTGCGCTACGTCGTGGCCGACGAGACCCGGCCGCTGCTGCAGGGCGCCCGGATCACCGCCACCGAGCTGGTCGCGATGGGCGTCGAGCACCGGGTGGTGGTGGACGGGGCGGGGCCGTCGGTGATCGCCCGCGGGCTCGTGGACGCCGTCGTCGTCGGGGCCGACCGGATCGCGGCCAACGGCGACGTCGCCAACAAGATCGGGACGTACCCGCTGGCGCTGGCCGCGGCCCGGGCGGGGGTGCCGTTCCTGGTCGCGGCGCCCGAGTCGACGCTCGACCCGGCCACGCCCGACGGCGACGCCATCGAGATCGAGGAGCGGGCCCCCGAGGAGGTGCTCGGCACCGCGGCACCCGTGGGCAGCGCCGCGTGGAACCCGGCGTTCGACGTCACGCCCGCCGATCTCGTCACGGCGATCGTCACCGAGGAGCGCGTATGGCGTCCCGGCGAGACGTCGAAACGGCAATAAATGCGCATCCGTATATAGTCGGAGAATGCAATAGTAGCGCCCTTCTTGACGACTCGATCGAGTGATATGTAGCGTCCGTTCCGATCGGAGTTCTTGCTGCTCACGGCAGGTTTCGAAGCCGATGGACGCACTTTCGAAATATCTCACGATCGGTGGAAGCTGTGGTGGCGACCTCGGGCGGTACGGCCCTCTTGCGGGCTGCTCAGTCATCCGTCGCCGATGACCTCGAACGCGCCGGTCGCCGTCGCCGCACGACATTCCGGATCGCCGGGCTGGGCCTGCTGCTGATCGCCACGGTGCCCGTCGCCATCGGGCTCGGGTCGGTCGCCGTCGCCCCCGACACGGTCACCGCGATCCTCGCCCACCACCTGCTCGGCGGTTCCGGCGAGATCACCTGGACCGACGCCGAGGACGCGATCGTCTGGCAGGTGCGGGCACCCCGGGTGCTCCTCGGGGCGGCGGTCGGAGCCGGACTCGCCGCCGTCGGGATGGCGTTGCAGGCCATGGTGCGCAACGTCCTCGCCGACCCGTACCTGCTCGGTGTCACCTCGGGCGCCTCCACCGGGGCCGCGGCGTCGATCCTGTTCGGCGCCGGTGCCGGCCTGGGCGTGGCCGGTCTCAGCGCGCTGTCGGTCAGCGCCTTCCTCGGCGCGCTGCTGGCCACCGTGCTCGTCTTCGTGATCGCGCGCGGCGGCGGCCGGGTGACGTCGGCCCGGTTGCTGCTCGCGGGCGTCGCGGTCGGCTACGCGCTGCACGCCGCGACGAGCTTCCTGATCTTCGCGTCCGACTCCCCGGAAGGCACCCGCTCGGTGCTGTTCTGGCTGCTGGGCTCGCTGAGCACGGCGCAGTGGGCGCCGGCAGCCGCCACGGCGACGGTGGTCGCGTGCACCACCGGCCTGCTGCTGCTGTGGGGCCGGCGGCTGGACGCGCTCGCCATCGGCGACGACACCGCCCTGGCCCTCGGCGTGCGACCGGCCCGACTGCGCGCATGCCTGCTCCTGGTCGTGTCGCTGTGCGTCGGCGCGGTGGTGGCGGTGTCGGGCGGGATCGGTTTCGTCGGGCTCGTGGTGCCGCACCTGGCGCGCCGGTTCGTCGGTGGGGTGCATCGCCGGGCGATCCCCGTCGCGGTACTCGGCGGGGCGATCTTCCTTGTGTGGGCCGACCTCGTGGCCCGCACGGTCTTCGCGCCGCAAGAACTGCCGATCGGGATCGTCACCGGCATCGTCGGCGCCCCGTTCCTGCTGCTGCTCGTCCGCCGGTTCCACTCCGCCACCACATAGGAGCACCATGCGCCGCCCCATCGCTCTCGCCCTGCTCGGCACCGTCCTCGCCGGCTGCGCCGCCGCGCCCGCACCGGCTGACACCGCGGCCGACCCGGTGACGTTCGAGAACTGCGGCCGCGAGCTCAGCATCGCCGCGCCGCCCGAGCGGGTGGTGCTGCTCGGGGCGAACGCGGTCCCGCTGCTGGGCGCGGTCGGGGTGCTGGACAAGGTCGTCGCCCGCGCCGGCGAAGCGCCCCTGGAGATCTACGATCCGGCGACCCGGACGGCGGTGGAGCGCATCCCGGTCTTCGGTGCCGGCGAGGAGGCCGACGGCACGGGGACCGTGCAGGTGTCGCTCGAGGCCGTCATCGCCGAGCGACCCGACCTGGTGATCGGCTACGAGCCGGAGGGCTCCGGCATCACCGTGCAGACCCTCGGCGCGGCCGGCATCCCACTGATGATCATTCCGGCGTTCTGTCCGGACCCCGCCACGGTCCCGACCGATCCCGACTTCGACGACGTCTACGCGACCGTCGAGCTCTACGGGCGGATCTTCGGCCGCCCGGCGGCGGACGCCGTCGAGGGCCTGCGCCAGCGCGTAGCGGCGGTGGCGGCGGTGGCGGCGCCGGCGCAACCGCAGCGCACCGGGGCGACGCTGTTCGTCAAGGCCGACGGCACCAGCTTCTCCGCCTACGGGACGTCGAGCATGTCGCACGCCCAGCTGGGCGCGCTCGGGGTGCGCAACGTCTTCGGTGACGTCGACAAGCGGGTCTTCGAGGTGAGCTTCGAGGAGGTCATCGCGCGCAACCCGGACGTGCTGCTGCTCCTGCACGTCCGCAGCACCGACCCCGAGCTTCCGCGACGCTCGCTGCTGGCCGCGCCCGGGGCGGACAGCATCGCCGCGGTGCGCACGGGCGCGGTCGTCGTGCTGCCCTTCGAGCTCACCGACCCGCCGACGCCGCTGTCGGTCGACGGGCTCGAGCGCCTGCGCCGCGAGCTCGCCCCGCAGCCGTGATCGTCGCGGAGGGGGTGTGCGCCGCCTACGACGCGGATCCGGTGCTGGAGCAGGTGGGCCTGACGGCACGGACCGGGGAGGTCGTCGGCCTGATCGGGCCGAACGGCAGCGGGAAGTCGACGCTGCTGCGCACGCTGTGCAACGCGCTGGCCCCGCGCGCCGGCCTGGTGTCGATCGACGAGGTGCCGGTCGCGGCGATGGGTGCGCGGTCCGCCGCCCGCCGGCTCGCCATCGTTGTCCAGGAAGGCGCGGGGGACATCCCGATCACGGTGACCGACACCGTGCTGCTGGGCCGGCTGCCGCACCGCTCCGCGTTCGAGCGCTACCGCGACGAGGACCACCGCATCGCCGCGGCGGCCCTGCGCCAGGTCGGTGCGCGGCACCTCGCGCAGCGCACGTTCGCGCACCTGTCGGGCGGGGAGAAGCAGCGTGTGCTGATCGCCCGCACCCTCGCCCAGCAGGCCGACCACCTGCTGCTCGACGAGCCCACCAACCACCTCGACATCCGGTTCCAGCACGAGGTGCTCCAGCTCGTCCGCGGCCTGGGGGTGGCCACCGTCGTCGTGCTGCACGACCTGAACCTCGCCGCCCGCTACTGCGACCAGCTCGTCCTGCTCGACCGCGGGCGGGTCGTCGCCACGGGCCCGCCGGACGAGGTGCTCACCGCGGCCACGCTCGAACCCGTGTACGGCATCGGCGTGCGCCGCGTCGCCGGGCCGGGCGCGGTACAGCTCGTCTTCCACCCGCTGAGCCAGGAGAACGGGAGCGCCCGATGACTGCTGCGACCACCACCGTCGACTGGCCGGGCTGGCTGCGCCGCTGGGACGCCCAGCAGGAGGTCTACATCGAGGGCCGGGAGCGCGTCTTCGACGTGATGCTCGACGTCGTCGAATCGCTGCTGCCCGCCGAGATCGTCGTGCTCGACCTGGCCGCAGGCCCGGGCTCGATCAGCGAACGGGTGCTGCGCCGGCTGCCCCGGGCCCGCTGCGTGGCTGTCGACGTCGACCCGGTGCTGGTGAGCGTCGGCAGGGGCGCGCTGGCCGGGTTCGGCGACCGGCTGCGCTGGGTGCAGGCCGACCTGCGCGACCCCGACTGGCCCGCCGCGCTCGGCCCGCAGCGGTTCGACGCCGTCCTGTCCACCACCGCCACGCACTGGCTGGACCCGGCGGCCCTGGCGGGTGCCTACCGCCGCGTCGCCGACCTGCTCACACCCCGGGGGATCCTGCTCAACGGCGACGGCATGTACTTCCCCGGCCACCAGCCGCGGATCCGGGCGGTAGTGGCCGGGATCGACGAGCGTCGCCGGCAGCGGGCGGTGGCCCGCGGCGCCGAGGACTGGGACACCTGGTGGGCCTCGTTGCGGACCGAACCGGCCCTGGCGGACGCGTTCGCGGTGCGCGACCGGCTGTTCCCGCCGAGGGTGGCGCTGCCGCACCGGTCCCCGACGCGGGCCTTCCACGGCGTGGCGCTGGCGGAAGCGGGCTTCGCGGAGGTAGCCAGCGTCTGGCAGGACCTGCACAAGCACATCGTGCTCGCCCTGCGCTGAGCTGAGCGTCTCGTCAGCTGCTGCCCGGGGACCGGTCACGTCTGGTGATCGTTCGCGATCGCGAAAGATCCGCCGGTCCTGTCGGGTGACGACACCGCCACCGGCCGCTGTCGACGATCACGTCCGTCGGCGACCCTGCCGGCACCAAGCCGGGAGGAAGATCATGATCGACGAGAACGTGCAGCAGCGAGAGGGAGCGGTTCTGACCATCTGTACGCTGCGCCACCGGATGCTGGCCGTCGGTGTCGCCGCGCTGTTGGGTGCCGGCCTGACGCTCGCCGGTTCGGGGTCGCCTGGGCGTCCCAGACGAAGTTCGCCGAATGCCCGGTCAACGAGCCGAACGTCGGGGGGCCAGTTCCGATGACACCCGACCAGAGCCGGCCGCCGCGCTGTTCGTGACCGTGGACAGCCTGGAGTGGGGTGAGCGCTTCGACACCGCGCAGGCGTTGGCCGGCTCGTTCCAGGCGACGGTGTACGAGCCGTGGTGGCCCGAGCGAGCTCGGGCGCGGCGTTATCGGCGGCGGCGGCCGGACTCGCGCCGCCCGTTCGACACGTACGCCATCCTCGCCGATCTGCCGGGGCGGACCGACTCTCTGATCGTGCGGGGGATCGCCGGGTCCCTCGATGAGCTGACCGTGGGGTATGACTGGCAGCCGGTGTCCAACCTCGACGGCGCGTGGACCGCGGTCGGGCCCGACGGGACGGTACATCTGCTGGTGCCGAGGCCGGGGCTGGTGGTGCAACTAGCGCGGTTCGGTTCGCTGGCTGAGACCGTCGAGGTGGCGCATACCTTGCGCGGGCGGGAGGCGATGGAGCCGCCGTCGATGCTTTACCACATCGTCAGCTCGTTCGAAGGTGATCACTTCGACGACGCTCAGGCGTTGGCCGACGCGCTCGGGCGGCCCGTGCACGAACCCGGCCGGGCCTGCGGAAGCATGCCCGCGCCAGTACATCATCTATCCCGATGGCTACTTCCGACCAGCGGGGCACCAACCCGATACTCGCCGA
>JBQTJE010000001.1:0-19702 GCA_052387455.1 Pseudonocardia sp. | reverse complement strand
GTGGACCTGGGGTGGGGCAGGGACACCGGGGGCGGCGCCCGCGCCGCCCCGGACACCTACATGGGGGGGGGCCTGAGCTTATCCTTGCCCCGACACTGTTCTCACGGGGCGGGCCCGGGGGGCGCGCCCCCCGCGGGGACCGCCACGCTGCGGGACACGTGCCCGTCACACGCAGGCCTTACGGTCGACCCATGACGGTGGCCTCCCCCGCGCCCTCCCCGGCGACCTCGCCCGCGATCGGCGTCGAGGAGGAGTTCCACGTCGTCGACCTCGACACGCGCCGCTCCGCCCCCGAGGTGGACGCGCTGCTCGCCCAGCTCGACGGCGCCGAGTTCGCCCCGGAGCTGCAACGGTCGCTGGTCGAGACGAACACCCCGGTCTGCCACACCCTCGACGAGCTGCGCGGGCACCTGCGCCGGTTGCGCGCCACCCTGGAGCGGGTGGCGGAGCCGCTGGGCCTGGGCGTGGTCGCGGCCGGCACCGTGCCGCTGGTCGACCTGGCCGGCGACGCGATCTCCGCGGGCGCGCGCTACGAGCGGATGCAGCACGAGTACCAGATGCTGGTCAGCGAGCAGCACATCTGCGGCGCGCAGGTGCACGTCGACGTGCCCGACCGGGACGTGGCGGTGCAGGTCGTGGCCCGGGTGTCGCCGTACCTGTCGACGCTGCTGGCGATCTCGGCCAGCTCGCCGTACTGGCGCGGGCGCGACTCGGGCTACGCCAGCTACCGCAGCATGGTGTGGTCGCGCTGGCCGACGGCCGGGCCGCCCGCACACGTCGAGTCCGGCGCGGAGTACGACGCCATGGTGGCGGAGCTGATCGCGTCCGGGACGATCAGCGACGCCGGGATGGTCTACTTCGACATCCGGCCCAGCGCCCACGTCCCCACCGTCGAGCTGCGGGTGTGCGACGCCTGCCCCGAGGTCGACGACGTCGTGCTCGTCGCGGGCCTGTTCCGGGCGCTGGTCGCCCGCGCCCGCGCGGACATCGCCGCGGACGAGCCGCCGCCCGCGGTGCGCCACGAGCTGCTGCGCGCGGCGAGCTGGCGCGCGGCCCGCTCGGGCCTGGAGGGCGACCTGGTCCACACCGCCGGGCCCGCGCTCGTCTCCCCCGCGCGACTGATCGGCCGGCTGGTGACGCACCTGCGCCCGCAGCTGGAGGAGGCGGGCGACTGGGAGCAGGTGCTGGAGCTGTCGCAGGCCACCCTGGCCCGGGGCAGCGCGGCGGCGCTGCAACGCCGGGTGTACGGCCGCCGCGGCGAACTGACCGACGTCGTGGACCTGCTGCTGGCCCGCACCCAGGGCCGCACCGTGCGCTCCGAACCACCCACGACGGTGCCGCCGGCGCCCGCACTGCTCGCCGGGTACCGGGACGGGTCGGGGAACGCCGCGGCGTTCGACGAGGCCGTCTGCGCGGAGGGCACCGTCGCCCCGCACTACGGCTTCCTGTTCCGCACGCTCGACCGGCTCGGCCCGCGCGGCATGGTCGCCGCCGAGTCGGCGCTGCGCACCGAGCAGCGCGCCCGCGGGGTGACGTTCCGGGTCGGCGACGGCGAGCCCGACCGCCTGTTCCCCCTCGATCTGGTGCCGCGCATCATCACCGCCGAGGACTGGGCGGCGGTCGCCGCCGGGCTCACCCAGCGGGTGCGGGCGCTGGAGGCGTTCGTGCGTGACGTTTACGGCGCCCGCGAGATCGTCGGGGACGGGGTGCTGCCCGCCGCGGTGGTCGCGGACGCCCCTGGCCGCTCGCGGCTGGGTCGTCTCGCCCCGCCCGACAGCGTCCGCATCGCCGTGGCCGGTATCGACCTGGTCCGCGACCGGGCCGATCGCTGGCTGGTGCTGGAGGACAACCTGCGGGTGCCGTCCGGCATCGGCTACTCGATCATGAGCAGGCGCCTGGTGCGCAGCGTGATGCCCGACCTCGAACCACCCGGTGGGGTCGTCGGCGTGGAGGCCGTGCCCGCGGCGCTGCGGGCCGCGCTGCTGTCGGCGACGCAGGACGACGAGCCCGGATCCGACGAGGTGGCGGTGCTCTCGGCCGGGCCGCGCGACTCGGCATGGTTCGAGCACCGGTTGCTGGCCGAGCAGATGGACGCACCCGTGGTCACCCCGCGGGAGCTCCAGGTCACCGAGGCGGGCGTGTACCTGGTGGGCGCCGGGGCGCGCAGGCGGCTGGCCGCGCTCTACCGGCGCATCGACGAGCGCGAGCTGCTGTCCGCGACCGGCGCCGACCGGCGGCCGATCGGGCGCGCGCTGGCCAACGCCGTGGCCAAGGGCCGGGTCGCGCTGCTCAACGCGCTGGGCAACGGGGTGGCCGACGACAAGCTGGTGTACGCCTACGTCCCCGACATGATTACCTACTACCTGGGCGAGAAGCCGCTGCTGCCCAACGTCGCCACCTACCCGTGCACGGACCCCGAACGCCGCGCGGAGGTCCTCGACCGGCTCGGCGAGCTCGTCGTCAAGCCCGTCGACGGCTACGGCGGCCAGGGCATCGTCATCGGCCCGCACGCCTCGCGCGACGAGCTCGCCGAGACGGCCGCGAAGGTACGCGCCGAGCCGGCCGCATGGGTGGCGCAGGATCTCGTCAATCTGTCCACGCACCCCACCTTCACCGGCGACCGGCTGGAACCGCGCGCGGTGGACCTGCGGGCGTTCGCGCTGCAGTCCCGGGTGCCGGGCGGCACCGCGGTGGAGGTGCTCCCGGCGGCGCTGTCCCGGGTGGCGCCCGGGGGGAGCCTCATCGTCAACTCCTCCCGCGGCGGCGGGGCGAAGGACACCTGGGTGCTGCGGTGAACCGCCCCGCCGGGTACTCGCCGCCGCCGTTGCGGTGGTGGAGGATGGGCGCGTGGCGATGGGCCTGACCGAACTGCGGCGGATGCGTTCGGAGATCGTCGCCGCCGCCCGGCGACGGGGCGCCCATTCGGTTCGGGTCTTCGGATCGGTCGCCCGGGGTGAGGCGACCGACGGCAGCGACGTCGACCTGCTGGTGGCGTTCGAGGCGGGTCGGAGCCTGTTCGACCAGGTACACCTGATCGACGATCTGGAACTGTTGATCGGCCGGCGGGTCGACGTGGTCGCGGAGGGCGGGCTGCTGGAACGCGACGGCCACATCCTGGCCGAGGCGGTGCCGCTCTGAGCCGCTCCGATGAGCACCGCATCGCCGACATCCTCGATGCGGCGTCCAAGCTCGCCGTCCGCGTCGACACCCGGTACGCCGGCTGGCTGGTCGACGAGGACCGGCGCCTCGTCACCGAACGGCTCGTCGAGATCATCGGCGAGGCCGCACGGGCGATGTCCCCGGAGGGCAGGGCGGACTACCCGGAGGTCGACTGGCCCGGGCTCGTCGGCCTGCGCAACGTCCTCGTGCACGCCTATCACCGCATCGAGCCATCGTTGCTGTGGCGGGCTGCAACCATCGACATTCCGTCCATCGTGGAGCAGCTTGCCCGAGCACCTCACCACGCGGACGAGAGCCCTGGTCAACCCGACCAGACCAGGTAAGCTGAGCTCCGTGACGATCCAAGTGAACGTCCAGGAGGCGAAGACCCGGCTCTCGCAGCTCCTGGTCCAGAGCGAGAACGGCGAGGACGTCGTCATCGCCCGGGACGGCAAACCCGTCGTCCGGCTCGTCCCGGTCCAGGCCGCGCCGCGACGAGAGCTCGGGTTCGTCGCGGGCACGTTGACCGACGAGTTCTTCGAGCCGCTTCCCGAGGAGGAGCTCGCGGCGTGGGAGTGAGCCCAGGAGTGAGCCCAGGAGTGAGCGCGGTCCTGCTCGACACCCACGCACTGCTGTGGGCGCTGCTCGACCCGCAGCGGATCCCGGCCCCGACCCGCGAGCACATCAGCGACCCGGGCACGACGCTGCTGGTCTCGGCCGCGACCGCCTGGGAGATCGGCACCAAGTTCCGGCTCGGCAAGCTTCCGCTGGCAGCCGCGGTCGTGCTCGGCTACCCGGATCATCTGCAGCGGGTCCGGGCGCGGGAGCTGGCGATCACGTCGCATCACGCCCTGACCGCCGGCGGGCTGGCGTGGCACCACCGCGACCCCTTCGACCGGATCATCGCCGCGCAGTGCATGATCGAGTCGGTGCCGCTCTGCACCGCCGACCCCGCGCTCGCCGCGTTTCCGGGCCTGCGGGTGATCTGGTGACGGGTCAGCAGGGTGGCGGGCGGCGCTCGTCGGGGAACGCCAGCCCCAGGTCCGAGACGTAGTGGCCGGGGGGCGGGCCTGGGGCCACGCGAGCCAGGCCGCAAGGCTCACCGCGAGCGGGCAGGTTGAACCGAGCAGGGCCCCGCGCCCGGCCACCTGGTCGCGCAGCGGCGATGCCGCGGCGGCGTAGAACGTGAGGAGGCCGCACCCGTAGCAGATGCAGCGGTGTACCTCTTCTGCGTGATCAGCAGGATCGGGACATGAGCTGCAGATACGTAGCTCATGTCCCGATCGCGGCGATCATGCGGCGAGTTCTGCCGTTTCGGTTGCGCCGTGGCACGTACTCGGCGCGACGCCCGGCACGGTGGCGCGGCCGGCGCGCACCGGCGCGTCCCCCCTCGGTTCCGTACGGCGACCCCCGACGCCCTGACACCACGGACGCTCCAGGTTCCTCCACAAGGGACGCGCCGCACACCGCCGAAGGCACCCACACCGCGCGACGTGAGATCCGTCGCCCTCGGCGCCACACCCCGGCAACATCGGTGGGGCACCGTCACACTCGTCACCGGACCCAGGACGACGAGGAGACCCAGCATGTGCGGCATCGCCGGCGAGATCCGGTTCGACGCGACCCCGGCCGACGTCGAGGCGGTCGCGCGGATCACCGCGGCGATGCACCGCCGCGGCCCGGACGGGTCGGGCGTGCACGCCGCGGGGCACGTGGCGCTCGGCCACCGGCGGTTGAAGATCATCGACCTGTCGGAGCGCGGCGCGCAGCCGATGGTGGACCCGGAGCTGGGGCTGGCGGCGGTGTTCAACGGCTGCATCTACAACTACCGGGAGCTGCGCGCGGAACTGGAGGGCCACGGCTACCGGTTCTTCTCCGACTCCGACACCGAGGTGCTGCTCAAGTCCTTCCACCGCTGGGGCGCTGCCTGCGTGGAGCGGTTCCTGGGGATGTTCGCCTTCGCCGACGCCGAGCGCGACACCGGCACCGTGACGCTGGGCCGCGACCGGCTCGGCATCAAGCCCCTCTACCTGGCCGAGGGTCGGGGGCGGCTGCGGTTCGCGAGCTCGTTGCCCGCGCTGCTGGCGGGTGGCGAGATCGACACGGCGGTCGACCCGGTGGCGCTGCACCACTACCTGACGTTCCACTCCGTCGTCCCGGCGCCGCGCACGATCATCGCCGGGGTCCGCAAGCTGCCCCCCGCCACCGTCCGCACGATCCGCGCCGACGGAACCTCCGACGAGCACGTCTACTGGCAGCCGCGCCACGTCCGCCGCCCCGATCTGGGCGTGCAGGACTGGAACGCCGCGGTCCTGGACGCGCTGCGCGTCGCGGTGCGCCGCCGGATGGTCGCCGACGTGCCGGTGGGGGTGCTGCTGTCCGGCGGGCTCGACTCGTCGCTGGTGGTGGCGCTGCTCGCGCAGGAGGGCCAGCGCGGGCTCAAGACCTTCAGCGTCGGGTTCCACGCCGCGGGCGGGGAGTCGGGCGACGAGTTCGCCTACTCCGACCTCGTCGCCGAGAGCTTCGGCACCGACCACCACCAGATCCTCGTCGACCCGTCCCGGATGCTGCCCGCCGTCGACGACGCGATCGACGCGATGGCCGAGCCGATGGTGAGCCACGACTGCGTGGCGTTCCACCTGCTGTCGCAGGAGGTGGCGAGGTCGGTCACGGTGGTGCAGTCCGGGCAGGGCGCCGACGAGGTGCTGGCCGGATACGACTGGTACCCGCCGCTGGCCGGCGTGCCACGGGCCGGGGCCGTCGAGGCGTACCTCTCGGTGTTCGCCGACCGCCCGCACGCCGACCTCGCCGCGATCCTCGAACCGGAGTGGCTGCTCGACCACGATCCGAGCCGCGCGTTCGTCGCCGAGCACTTCGCCCGGCCGGGTGCCGAGGAGACCCTCGACGCCGCGCTGCGCCTGGACTCGACCGTCATGCTCGTCGACGACCCGGTCAAGCGCGTCGACAACATGACCATGGCCTGGGGGCTGGAGGCCCGCGTGCCGTTCCTCGACCACGAGCTCGTCGAGCTCGTCGCCGCGTGCCCGCCGGAGCTGAAGCTGGCGCACGGCGGCAAGGGCGTGCTCAAGGCGGCCGCACGCGGCGTCGTCCCGGACGCGGTGATCGACCGGCCGAAGGGGTACTTCCCGGTGCCCGCGATCCGTCATCTCGCCGGCCCGTTCCTCGACCGGGTGCGCGAGGCGGTCACCGACCCGGTCGCCAAGGACCGTGGCATCATCCGCCCCGAGTGGCGTGACGCGATGCTCGCCGACCCGAACGCACAGCGCACCAACCTGGGTTCCAACGCCTTGTGGCAGGTGGCAATGCTGGAGATGTGGCTGCAGGAGAGGGGGCTCTAACTGGACACCGTCGAGCTCGTTCCCACCGCCGCCGGGCATCCCGTGCCGTCCCCCGACGGCACCGCACTCGCCTGGATCTCCGACCGGGACGGCCGCCCGCGGGCGTGGGTCGCCCCGCTGCCCCCGGACGGCAAGCCCGTCGACGAGCCGGGGTGGCCGCTGCCCACCGGGCCCGAGGACGCGGTACCCGGTGACGTCACCGCCCTGTCGTGGTCCCCGGACGGCTCGTGGCTGGCCTGCCAGCTGGCCCCCGGCGGCGGCGAGCGCACCCGCGTGCGGCTGGTCGCGCCCGGCGCCCGCGCGTACGGCGACGGCCACGAAGCCCCGTTGCGCGACCTCGCCCCGGACGCGGCGGCGGCGACGCTCGGCGCGTGGTCACCCAACGGCCGCCAGCTCGGCGTGACGATCTTCACCGAGGACGGTGGCAACGGCCTCGCGTGCCTGGTGGACGTGCGCGACGGCACCTCCACCGTGCTGGCCGCGGGCCCGGCCGCGCGGGTCTGCGCCGTCAGCGGTGACGGGCGGCGCGCCGTCGTGCGGCTGGGCAGGCGCGGCGCGCGCCGCCTGGAACTGATCGACCTGCGCACCGGGCGGCGCACCGACCTGCTGCCGGGCGGCGGGGCCGGGATCGCCGAGGCCCGGTTCGGCGTCACCGGCGACACCCTCTACGTGCACACCGACGCGGGCCGCGAGCACGCGTCGCTGCTGGCCGTCACGCTGCACGGCGACGCGGAGCCGCCGCTGGTGCACCTGGTCGCCGAGCGGGCCGGGCACGACCTCGACCTGGTCACGCTGGACCCGGCCGGCGCCCGCGCCGCGCTCGTCTGGAACGTCGACGGCTACAGCGAGTGCGAGCTGCTCGACCTGCGCACCGGGCTGCTCGCCACGCTCCCCGCGGTCCCCGGCGAGGTCGTCACCGGCGCCGCGTTCACCCGCGACGGGCGCGCCCTGCTCGTCGCGGGCGAGGGCCCGGCGGTCGCTCCCCGGGTCTCGCGGATCGCGATCGACACCGGCGCCGTCACCCACCTGCTGGGCGTCGAGACCCGGGGCGGCCAGGTGTCGCCCACCCTGCACACCTACCGCGCCGAGGACGGCCTGGCGTTGCAGGGCTGGCTCTTCCGCCCGCGCATCGAGCGCGGCCCGCTGCCCACGTTGGTGTGGCTGCACGGCGGGCCGGAGGCGCAGGAACGCCCCACCTTCCAGCCGCTGTTCCAGGCCCTCGTCGCGCAGGGGGTGGCGGTGTTCGCCCCGAACGTGCGCGGCTCCGGCGGGTACGGGCGCAGCTTCGCCTGCGCCGACGACCTCGACCGCCGTCCCGTCGCCATCACCGACGTCCGCGCCACCGCCGCGTACCTCACCGGATCCGGGCTCGCCGACCCCGCGCGCCTGGGCGTGGCCGGGCGTTCCTACGGGGGCTACCTCACGCTGGTGGCGCTGGCCTGGTACCCGGAGCTGTTCCGGGTGGGCGTGGACGTGTGCGGGATCGCCGACTTCGCCTCGTTCTACGCAGGCACCGAGCCCTGGATCGCCGAGGCCGCCACCACGAAGTACGGCGACCCGCGCGGCGACGCCGCCCTGCTGGCCGAGCTGTCCCCGCTGCGCCGCATCGACCGCGTGCGCGCGCCGCTCATGGTGGTGCACGGGGCGTACGACACCAACGTGCCGCTCGCGCAGGCCCGGCAGGTGGTGGCCGCGCTGCGCGCGCACGGCGCGAACCCGGCGTTCCTGCTCTTCGACGACGAGGGGCACGCGGTGGCGGGCCGCGACAACCTGGGCCGGTTCGTCCGCGAGGTCACCGCGTGGGTCACCGACCACCTGGTCGAGCTGCGCGAGCGGACGGCGTAGCTGCTCGGTGCCCTGCTCAGGGCTGGCTGAACGACTGCAGGATCGGTTCGCCGTCCTGCTCGGCGACGACGAACCGGTAGCGCTCGCGGCTGGTGCCGCCGTCGAACGGGTCGAACACGACGAACGCCTCCACCGTGCCTGCCCCGACCTGCTCGACGTCCTCCACGTCGACGGCCTCGAAGCGGGCGTAGAAGCTGTCGAAGCTCGCGCGGCCGTTCGACGCGGCACGAGCCTGCGGGCTCAGCAACGCCCACGCGGAGTCGGTGTCCTCGGGCAGGAACCCGTAGTACTGCTGGACGAACGCGACCGGGTCGTCGGCCGGCACCGGCGCCGGCGGGGCGGTGCTCGGGGGCGGGCTCGCCGTGGGAGGCGCGGCCGACGTGGTCGGAGCGGCCGCAGGAGGCTCCGCGGCCTGCTGGCCGGAGCCCGACCCGCCCAGCAGCAGCACCACACCGGCACCGCCCGCGACCAGCAGCGCCCCGAGCAGCACCAGCAGCGCCGGCGAGGTGCGGCGCGGCGACCGCTGCGGGCGGGGCGCGGGCCGTACCGGCGGCGCGGTGATCGTCGGCGGGTTGGCGCCCCGGGCGGGTCGGGACGGGTACGCGGCAGGGGCGGCCAGCACGGCCGTCCCGCGCGGCGACGGGCCGAGCGCGGGCGTGGCGCCCGCGGCCACCGCGGCCAGCGCCGCACGGGCCTGGGCGGCGTCCGGGCGGTCGCCGGGCTCGGGCGCGAGCAACCGCATGATCACGCTGGTGAGCGGGCCCGCCTGGCGGGGCGGGTCGACCACGCCGGTGGCCACCTTGTGCAGCAACGCGTAGGCGTTGTCGTCCAACCCGAACGGCGGGTTGCCCTCGACGGCGGCGTACAGCGTGGCGCCGAGCGCGAAGACGTCCGACGCCGCCGCGGGCTCCCGGCCCCGCGCCACCTCCGGTGCCAGGAACGCGGGCGTGCCGGCGATCATCCCGGTGCGGGTGACCTGCACGTCGTCGACCGCGCGGGAGACCCCGAAGTCGGTGAGCTTCACCCGCCCGTCGTCGGCGAGCAGGACGTTGCCCGGCTTCACGTCGCGGTGCACGACACCGGCGGCGTGCGCGGCGGCCAGCCCGTCGGCGACCTGACGGCCCACCTCGGCGACCTCACCCACCGGCAGCGGGCCCCGCTCGCCGAGCACGGTGGCCAGGGAGCGCGACGGCAGGTACTCCATCACCAGCCACGGGCGGTCCTCGTGCACCACCACGTCGAACACGCTGATGACGTGCGGGTGCTGCAACCGGGCGCCCAGCCGCGCCTCGCGCTGGAGGCGCTGGCGGGCCTCCTCCAGACCCTCGCCGTTCGGTCCGCCGGACAGCACCGTGGCCAGCAGTTCCTTGACCGCCACCGTGCGGTTGAGCAGCTCGTCGGTGCCCCGCCAGACCGCGCCCATCGCCCCGGCGCCGATCCGTTCCTCCAGCAGGTAGCGACCGCCGATACGGGCGGTGGGCGGTTCGGGAGTGTCGGCGGGGGCGTTCATCACCCGTCAGGGTATCGGGCGTGGCCGCAGCGAGCAGGAAGGACGGTGAACGAAGGTCGCTCGTCCGACGGGGACCGGACGAAACGGCCCGTTCGTCGGCCGACCCGGGAGCGGTCAGCGCGGCAGGTCGAGCTTGCGCGCGCACGCCGGCCACGAACCGTAGCCGCCCCGGGCGTCGCGCACCCGCGTGGCGACGAGGACCTGCTGCTCGCGGGTGGCCTCGTCGGCGCGCGGGGCGAACTCGGTGCCACCGAACTCGCGCCAGGTCGGCACGTCGAACTGGAGGCCACCGAAGTAGCCGTTGCCGGTGGCGATCGCCCAGTCGCCGCTGGACTCGCACGCCGCGAGCCGGTCCCACACCGCCTCGACCGGAGCAGCCGGGGCCCGCGGCGCGCGCGTGTCGGGGTCGGGGGCGGCGGGCTGCTCGGGCGGCGGGGCCGTCGTCCGGGACAGCGGCCCGAACCACGGCAGCACGGTCGCGTCGGGCACCGCGTCGAGGTCGTGACCGCCCGCCCCGGTGCGGCCGCCGGCCGGCGGCCCGTCGATCCCGGGCTCCGCCTCGCCACCGCCCTGACCGGCACCGCCCTGACCGGCACCGTCCGATCCGGCGGCACGCTCCGCGGCGACCGCCGTGATCCGCGCGCCGTCCCTCACGGCCCCGTCAGCCCCGCCCGCCACGGCGTCGCGGGCGAGCCCGACCGCGAGCACCGCGGCCGCGGCCGCCGCCCCCAGCAGCACCGCACGTCCGCCACCCGCCCAGCGCTTCCCCGTCCCCGGCCTGGCGGCGGACGTCCCCCGCCGGGCGGCCGGCACGGGCCGGGGGGTGGCGCCGGAGCGGGCCCCCACCGGACGGGTCGCCATCACCGGACGGGGCGGCGCTGCGGAACGGGGCGGCGCTGCGGCGGCGAACGGGCCGAGCGACGGCGGGCAGGGGGCGGCTACCCGTCCGGCGGGAGCGCCCGCCGGCACCCACGGGAACGGGACGACCGGTGACCGGGTCGGGACCGTCGGGTATGAGCGGCACGGAGAGGACACGCCCGGCACCGTAGGAACCCGGTTGGCGCGCCGTGGCCGATCCGCACATCTCGCCGCGTCCTCGCGCGCGCCGACACCGCCGCCGCCGCGCCTCCGGCGGGACGTCGACGCTGGTCAGCGGGTCAGCGCTGGATCGACTTGACCTCGCAGAACTCCTCCAGCCCGAACCGGCCGAGTTCACGACCGTTACCGCTCTGCCGGTAGCCGCCGAACGGCGCGAGCGGGTTGAACGCCCCGCCGTTGACGTCGACCTGGCCCGTGCGCAGCCGACGCGCCACCGCCATCGCGTGCTCCGGCTCGCCGAACACGGCACCCGCGAGCCCGTACACGGTGGAGTTGGCGATCTCCACGGCCTCGTCCTCGCCCGAGTACGGGATCACCGACAGCACCGGCCCGAAGATCTCCTCCTGGGCGATCACGGCGTCCGGCGCGACACCGGCGAAGACCGTCGGGTGCACGTAGTAGCCGCGCTCCAGGCCGTCCACCGGGCCGGGCCCGCCGAACGCCACCGTCGCCCCACCGGCGACGCCCTGCTCCAGGTACCCGGCGACCCGCTGCTGCTGGGCGGCCGAGGCCATCGGGCCGATCCGCGTCGTCTCGTCGGTGGGGTCGCCCACGGTGTATCTGGCGGCTGCCGCCACCGCCAGCTCGACGGCCTGGTCGTGCAGGTCGGCCGGGACCAGCATCCGGGTCCACGCCGAGCAGGTCTGGCCGCCGTTGATGAAGCACTGCGCGACCCCGAGCTTGACCGCGGCTCCGAGATCCGCATCGGGGAGCACCACGTTGGCCGACTTGCCGCCCAGCTCCAGGGCCACCCGCTTGATCGTCGCGGCCGCGACCTCGCTGACGCGGCGTCCGGCGCGGGCCGAGCCGGTGAACGACATCATGTCGATCCCCGGGTGCGCGGCCATCGCCTCGCCGACCGTCGGACCGTAGCCGTGCACGACGTTGTAGGCCCCCGCGGGCACGCCCGCCTCCGCGGCGATCTCCGCGAGGATCCCCGCGGTGAGCGGGGCGATCTCGCTCGGCTTGAGCACCACGGTGCAGCCGGCGAGCAGCGCGGGCGCCACCTTCGCGACGATCTGGTGCAGCGGGTAGTTCCACGGCGTGATCGCCCCGACCACACCCACCGGCTCGCGCACGACCAGCGAGTTGCCGATCTCCTCGGTCCACGCGAACCCGTCGGCCAGCCGCGCCACCCCGGCCGAGGTGGCGCGCGGCATCGTGGCCTGCACCTTCTGCGCGAACGTCGTGGGCGAGCCCATCTCGGCGGTGATCGTCGCGGCGATCTCGTCGCGGCGGGCCTTGAGCCCGTCCGACAGGCGCGAAACGACAGCGGCGCGCTCCTGCACCGGGGTGTCCGACCAGGCTGGGAACGCCGCCCGCGCAGCGGCGACCGCGCGGTCGACGTCGGCGGACGTGCCGGCGGGGATCGCGGCGAGCACCTCCTCGGTGGCCGGGTTCACGACCTCGATGCGCTCGGCGCCGCCGTCGTCGCGCTCGCCGTTGATCCAGTGTCCGGTGCGGAAGGTGGTCGTCGTGGGTGCAGCCATGCCCCGATCCTCACACGCCCGCCGACCCCGCGCCGCTCACCCGCTCGAAGCCTTCCGCCCGCGGCCCGCGACGAGGAGCATCGAGCGCACCTCGTGTGACGGGAGACACACATGCGCATCGCCGACATCCTCGCCGCGAAGGGCCGTCAGGTGCACACGGCGCTGCCGTGGACGACCATCGCCCAGGCCGTCGCCCGGCTCGACGAGGCCGGGGTCGGGGCGCTGCTGGTGTGCGACGCGGACGGGCGGATCCGCGGCATCGTCTCCGAGCGCGACGTCGTGCGCGGGCTCCCCCGGCACGGGCGGGGCCTGCTCGACATGGCGGTGCAGGACGTCATGACCCGCAACGTCGCCACCTGCACGTCCGAGGACACCGTGGCGACCGCGATGGCGAAGATGACCCGGGGCCGATTCCGCCACCTGCCGGTGGTGGACGCCGGCAGGCTGGTCGGCCTGGTCAGCATCGGCGACCTGGTCAAGCACCGGGTCCGGGAGATGGAACTGGAGACCGGCGTCCTGCGCGACTCCTTCATCGCCCACCACTGACCCGCCCGCCGCGCCCACCCACCGGCACCGCGCCCACCAACCAGCACGGCGCCCACGACCGGCCGGTGGCGCGGTGCCGAACGAGTGGCGCGGTGCCGAACGAGTGGCGCGGTGCGGCCGAGCCCGCCGCCTTGTCCACCTCGCGGGTGGTTGTCCACAGCCGGGGCATCTGGGCTGTCGTTCCGCCCGCCCGGTCGCCACGCTGGTAAACGTGGATCTTCGACGGCGGTCCGACCTCCTCAGTGCCGGCTACACCGACGCCGAGATCCGTCGCGACGTGCGCGGGGGTCGCCTGCACCGGCTCCGACCCGGCGCCTACGTCGCCGGCACACCGGCGGCCGACGCGGCGGCCCGGCACCTCGCCCTCGCCCGAGCGACCCTGGACGATCTCTCCCCGGACGCCGTTCTCAGCCACGTCTCCGCTGCCGTCGCGCACGGCCTGGACGTGTGGGCCGTCCCGCTCGGGCAGGTCCACGTCACCCGCCACCGGGGCCGGTCCGGTGGGCGGCGCACGCGGGGGGTGCACACCCACGTCGCTCCGCTGTGCCCCGACGAGATCGTGCTGGTCGACGGTATGGCGACGACGTCACCGGCGCGCACGGTCACCGACGTCGCCCGGTCCCTGCCGTTCGAGCACGCGGTGGTGGTCGCCGATGCGGCACTCGCCGCGGGCGTCGTCGAGCACAAGCAGCTCGCCGAGGCCCTCGCCCGCGCCGGGCGCTGGCCGGGCACACCGGCAGCGCGGCGGGTGGTGACGTTCGCCGATGCCGGCAGCCGGAGCGTGGGCGAGTCACGCAGCCGGGTGGTGATCGCCAGGGCCGGGCTCCCCGCGCCGGAGCTGCAGGTCGAGGTGCGCGCCGCGGCCGACCAATGCTTCATCGGCGACGTCGACTTCCTCTGGCGCGCGCACCGGACCGTCGGGGAGTTCGACGGGAAGGTCAAGTACGGCCGCCTGCTGCGGCCCGGCCAGGATCCGGGCGAGGTCGTCTACCAGGAGAAACGTCGAGAGGACCGGCTACGCGACGAAGACCTGGAGGTCGTCCGCTGGGGATGGTCGGACCTCGCCGACTTCGCCGCGACGGCCGCGCGCCTGCGCGCCCGGTTCCGGCCGGCATGAACCGTCCCACGGGCCCACCGGCCCCCGCCCGCACCGCGCCAACCCGCCGGTGCCACGCCCGCGGCCGGGCGGTGGCGCGGCGCGGGCACGGTGGCGCGGCGCGCGGGCACGGTGGCGCGGCGCGGGCACGGTGGCGCGGCGCGGGCGCGGCGGGCGCCCGGCCCGCCCGGCCGCCCGCCGGTCAGTCGAACTCGGGCGCCTCGTTGCGGGTGCGCTTCAGCTCGAAGAAGTGCGGGTAGGACGCGAGTAGCCGGGCACCGTCGAAAACCCGGCCGGCGTCCTCGCCGCGCGGGATGCGGGAGAGCACGGGGCCGAAGAAGGCGACGCCGTCCACGTGGATGGCCGGGGTACCGACCTCCAGGCCGACCGGATCCATCCCGCGGTGGTGGCTCGCGCGAAGCTCCTCGTCGTACTCGGTGCTGGCGGCGGCCTCGGCGAGCGACGCCGGCAGGTCGAGTTCCGCGAGCGACTCCTTGATCACGACGTCGAAGTCGCGGTTGCCGTCGTGGTGGATGCGGGTGCCCATCGCGGTGTAGAGCGGCGCGAGCACCTCGTCGCCGTGCGCGCGGGCGGCGGCGACCGCGACGCGGACCGGCCCCCACGCCCGGTCCATCAGCGCGCGGTAGCCGTCGTCCAGGTCGCGTCCCTCGTTGAGCACCGACAGGCTCATGACGTGGAAGTGCAGGTCGATCTCGCGCACGTGCTCCACCTCGAGGATCCAGCGGGAGGTGATCCACGCCCACGGGCACAGCGGGTCGAACCAGAAGTCCACGCGGGCAGGGGTGTCGGGCACGGCGATCTCCGTTTCGTCGGGCGGCTGGTCGGTACAACCTGGAACTCAGTACAACGTTCAACCACCGTCGGGGGCCAGGCTGTTCCCGATCGGCGCAACCGGATTTCCCGGCGCACGCCTTCGGCACACGTGGTTGGATCGGCCAGCCACCCTCCCCGAGAAGGAGCCCGGACACTTCCATGGCACCGCCCAACCTGACCCGCGCCGACGCCGAGCGACGGGCCGCGCTGCTCGACGTCGCCGAGTACGTCGTCGACGTCGACCTCACCGACGGCGCCACCGGCGCGCCCGGCGACACCACCTTCGCCACCACCACCACGGTGCGGTTCGCCTGCCGCGAGCCGGGGGCGTCGAGCTGGATCGACTTCGTGGGCGCGGACGTCGGGTCGGCCACCCTCAACGGCACCGCTCTGGACGTCTCGGGCTATCGCGAGGACGACGGCATCGCGCTGCCCGACCTTGCCGCCGACAACGAGCTGCGCATCGTCGCCACGGGTGCGTACATGAACACCGGGGAGGGCCTGCACCGCTTCGTCGACCCCGTCGACGGCGCGGTCTACCTCTACTCGCAGTTCGAGACGGCCGACGCCAAGCGTCTGTTCGCCTGCTTCGACCAGCCCGACCTCAAGGCCCGCTACACGATCACCGTCACCGCCCCGCAGGAGTGGAAGGTGATCTCCAACACGACGGCTGAGAGCGTCGAGAACGGCGTCCACCGGTTCGCCACCAGCGAGATCATGAGCACGTACCTGGTGGCGCTGATCGCCGGCCCGTACGCGCAGTGGCGCGACGAGCACACCGACGGGACCGGCAGCATCCCGCTGGGCATCTACTGTCGCGCCTCGCTCGCCGAGCACATGGACGCCGAACGGCTGTTCGCCGAGACGAAGCAGGGCTTCGAGTTCTACCACCGCCACTTCGGCGTGCGGTACCCGTTCGGCAAGTACGACCAGCTCTTCGTCCCGGAGTTCAACGCGGGTGCCATGGAGAACGCCGGCGCGGTGACGTTCCTGGAGGACTACGTCTTCCGCTCCCGGGTCACCCGCTTCCTCTACGAGCGCCGCGCCGAGACGGTGCTGCACGAGATGGCGCACATGTGGTTCGGCGACCTCGTGACGATGCGCTGGTGGGACGACCTGTGGCTCAACGAGTCGTTCGCCACCTGGGCGAGCGTGCTCTGCCAGGCCGAGGCCACCGAGTACACGAGCGCGTGGACGACGTTCGCCAACGTCGAGAAGAGCTGGGCGTACCGGCAGGACCAGCTGCCGTCCACCCACCCGGTGGCCGCCGACATCCCGGACGTGGCGGCCGTCGAGGTGAACTTCGACGGCATCACCTACGCCAAGGGCGCGAGCGTGCTCAAACAGCTCGTGGCCTACGTGGGGCTGGAGCCGTTCCTCGCCGGGCTGCGCGCCTACTTCGCGGACCACGCCTGGGGCAACGCCACGTTCGACGACCTGCTCGGCGCGCTGGAGGAGTCGTCGGGGCGCGACCTGTCCGAGTGGGGCGCGCAGTGGCTGCGCACCACCGGGCTCAACCTGCTGCGGCCGTCGTTCGAGCTGGACCGTGACGGCCGGTTCACCCGGTTCGACGTCGTGCAGGGCGGCGCCCGGCCCGGCGCGGGCGAGCTGCGGACCCACCGGATCGCGGTGGGCGTCTACGGCTCCTCCGACGACCCGGCACACGCCGGCAAGCTGGTGCGCACCCACCGGGTCGAGGTCGACGTCACCGGTGAGCGGACGCCGGTGCCCGAGCTGGTCGGCGTGCCGCGCGGCGACCTGGTGCTGGTGAACGACGACGACCTCACCTACTGCGCGCTGCGGCTGGACCCGGAGTCGCTGGCCACGCTGATCGACCGGATCGGCGACATCTCCGAGTCGCTGCCGCGGACGCTGTGCTGGTCCGCGGCCTGGGAGATGACCCGCGAGGCCGAGCTGAAGGCCCGCGACTTCGTGGCGCTGGCCGCGGGCGGGTTCGGCGCGGAGTCCGAGATCGGGGTCGTGCAGCGGTTGTTGCTGCAGGCCCAGACGGCGGTGGGTTCCTATGCCGACGAGCAGTGGGCCGCCGAGCGGGGTTGGCCGCTGCTCGTCGACTCCCTGCGCTTCCGGCTCGACACTGCCCCGCCCGGGTCCGACGCCCAGCTCACCGCGGTGAATGCGCTGGCCGCGAGCGTGCTGCCCGGTGCGGTCGTGGAGCGGATGCGCGGTTGGCTGCTCGACGTCGACGTCCCCGACGGGCTGGTGGTCGACACCGACCTGCGGTGGCGGCTGCTCGGGGCGATCGTCGCGCACGGAGCCGCCGGCGAGACCGAGATCGCCAGCGAGCAGGAGCGCGACGCGACGGCCACCGGGCGCCGCCACGCCGAACGGCTGCGCGCGCTGGTGCCCACCGCCGAGGCCAAGGAACGCGCCTGGCAGCGCGCCGTGCACGACGACGAGCTGCCCAACGCGGTGCAGGAAGCCGTGATCGCCGGCTTCGCACACCCGGCGCAGCGCGCGCTGCTCGGCGGCTACGTGGAGCGCTACTTCGCCGAGGTCGCCCAGGTGTGGGAGCGGCGGACCAGCGAGCGGGCGCAGTCGGTGGTCGTGGGACTGTTCCCGTCGTGGGCGGTGGAGAAGACGGCGGTCGACGCCGCAGACGTCTGGCTGGCCGACGAGTCGCACCCGCCGGCGCTGCGGCGGCTGGTGTCCGAGGGCCGCGCCGGGATCGAGCGGGCGCTCGCGGCCCGGGAGTTCGACCGCTCCTGATCTGCGGGCGGCGCGGCGTGCCGACCGCTCGTCGCGCCCGCCCGCCGCTGACCCTGCTCGGCTCGCTCGCCCCGCCGTTCGCCGCTCGGATGAGCCGGTGAGGCAACCGGCCCGGGAGGGGTCACCCTTCCGTGTCCCGGCGCGGTAACGTCTCGCGCACTGTGCTTCCTGACCGACAAAACCTCGCCACGGCCGAGCCGGCCGCGATCGACGGCACCGCGCTGGCGGCGCTGCACCGCCGCCCGGCCTCCGACGGCCCGCGCCGCCGGGCCGCCGCCCCATCCCGGGCCGCCGCCCCATCCGGCGCCACCGCCCCGTCCGGAGCCACCGCCCCATCCCGGACCACCGCCACCGCGGACCGAACCGCTGCCGCGCGCCGAGCCCCCGAGCCGCGCCACGCCGCCGAGCCCCCGCCGCGCCACCACCGGCACGCGGCTCCGGACCGCACGCGCCCGGACCGCCCGCGCCCGTCGCGCTCGCGGCGGATGGGCGGGGCCGTGGCCGCCGCGGCGCTCACCGCCGTCACGCTGACGTCGGTGTCGCTCGCCGTGGAGCGGCCGGGCGGTGAGCCGGTGTTCCCCGGGCTCACCTCGGCGATCCCGGAACCTCGACCGCCGGCCCCGCCCACACCCCCCGTCGTGATCCCGCCCGAGGCCGCGGAGCCCGCCGAACCGGCGGCGCCCGACGCCCCGGATCCCGAGCCGGCGACCCCGGAGGTGCCGGTGGGCAGCACCGTCGTGTTCCTGGCCGACTACGAGACCGGCGACTTCAGCCAGTGGGGAACCTGCCAGTCCGCGCTGCTCAACGGCTCCTGCGACGACCTGGGCGGCGGCGACCGGACCATGCAGGTCGTGGAGGCCGCGGCGCCGGACGGGGGACGGTTCGCGGCCCGCTTCAGCGTCCGCGACGGCGACGTGCCCGATTTCGGCGGCGGCGAGCGCGCCGAGGTGTCGGAGAACGAGGCCGGCGCCGAGACCCGCGAGGGCGACGAGCGCTGGTACGAGTGGTCGATGCGGCTGCCGGAGGACTTCCGCGCCCCGACCGGCGGCTGGTTCATCGTCATGCAGTGGCACGGCGGCAGCGGCTCGCCACCGCTGGCCATCGACCTCAGCCGCGGCGGTGTGGACGTCGGTGGCGACGGCACCGACGCGCCCCGGCGCACCATCGGCCCGCTGCGCCCCGGCGAGTGGGTGGACTACGTGCTGCACGTGAAGTTCTCCCGCAGCGCCGACTCGGGGTTCGTCGAAGCGTGGGAGAACGGCACGAAGACGGTGCCGCGCACCGCACGCGCCACGATGAGCAGCAGCGAGAACTACCTCAAGCAGGGCATCTACCGCGACGAGGGTTCCGCGGACGGTGCCACCGAGGTGCAGTTCGCCGGGCTGCGCGTCACCGCGCCCTGAGCTGCGGTGTGCGCGCGCCTACCGGCGGTGCCGCCCGCCCGCGGCGTCGGCGAGCATGCGCAGGCCGCTGAGCAGGCCGCCGAGCAGGTCGCCCTCCTTGAACGACGCCACCATGCTCATGACGGCGAGCTTGGCGCCGTTGTCGGGAAGCCGCACCCGCGCCGCGGGCCCGGTGAGGACCTCGACCACGCGCTGCTCGGGGCTGACCGCCACGAGCACCGCCTCCGCGGAGCCCGCCAGCCCGTGGTGCAGCTCAGCCGCCCGGCCGCCGGGATCCTCGCCCAGGCCACCGAGGTACAGGCTGAACCGCAGCCCCGTCTCCCGGCTGCTCATCGTGAGCGCCTCGTCGAGGCGACCGAGCTGCTCGGGGGTGAACGGGTGGTCGGCGGGTGAGGTGTCCTCGAACTCCTCGGCCGCGGAGACGCGGCCGGACGCGGTGACGACCGCGCCGATCGGCAGTTCGTCGGACCCGGGCGCCACCACGGCCCGGCCGTTGCCGCCGTGGTCGGTCGTCGCGCCGGGGGCGAGACCCTCACCAGTTGCCACGGGCACCTCCTCGTTCACCGGCCACGGCCCGGTCGTCGGGCTCGGGCAGTTGCGCGACACGCGGGTTGGCGGTCCAGAACAGCGGCGGG